>NZ_JAGSYI010000002.1:317804-635609 GCF_025685625.1 Acidicapsa acidisoli | reverse complement strand
CCTGAGTCTTGGGACCGCCTAATGGCCGTCAATCTACGCCACCAGTTCTTCGTGACTCAGGCAGCATTGCCTGCGCTGAAGCAATCCGGCTCCGCGTCGATCATCAATATGAGTTCCATCTCATGGCTGATCCCATCGGTCGGCGTGCCGGTCTATGTCACCGCGAAAGCGGGAATCGTCGGTCTCACCCGTACGCTTGCGCACGAAGTAGGCAAGGATAACATCCGCGTCAACGCCATTCTGCCCGGCGCTATTGTCACCGAAAAGCAGCGGAGGCTCTGGCTGACGCCTGAATACAGCGCCGAGGTCCTCGCCAATCAGGCCCTCAAACGCCATCTTCTTCCGGACGAGGTGGTACGCCTCGCTCTCTTCCTCGCTGCGGAAGACAGCAGCGCAATCACCGGACAAAGTTATATCGTCGACGGCGGCTGGGCCTAGGGAAGCACTAGACCGTCGACTCAGAAGCGGATCATCCGCCTGCGGTTATAGCTTCGGAGCTCGTGGACCAGAAAATATATTCCGAAACAGATCGCCAGAAACGGTCCCCAGAAGACCCATCCTGGCTCAACCACGCGCTCGCCTCCGACGCTGGCGGTCGAAGCAGTGCGCAACTCGCCAAACATGACCACTTCATCCTGGCCGACGGTAGCGTTTTCGCCCATGCGAACTCCGCCGAAGAAATTCACCAGGTCATGGCCGATTGAGGAATTGTCGGCTATCTTCACATCGCCGAAGAAGTCCACGACATCATGGTTGGCGTGGCCGTCAATGCGCACGCTGCCGAAAAACGCAACAATATCGCCATTGACGTTGCCCTTCACATTCACGCTGCAGAAAAAACAGACGGCATCGTGGATCGTCTCACTCGGCGCAACGTTGATTGCATTTCCAAACTGAACCACATCCTGAGCCGCAAGCGCTGGAGTCACCATCCATCCGGTCGCGAGAACAAAGATAAAGATTCCGAGGATACCGCGTAGAAGTCGAACCGTGGGATACGAATTTCGTGGCACGGCAGCCCTCCTGAGAGCGAAATACGCGCCGAGCCATTCCGAAGTTCCCGGAATCCGCCGCGCATACGCCAGATCGCCACTCCCATCCAATTGAATCCCGCATTCTATTGGAATTTTCCAATCCGCCGATAAGGAGGATTGGTATTGGCTTTGCATGGAATGTGGCAAGTCATATTCCGCGCTTACCGGAGGGAGGTTCGGCATGCATATTCACACACCATGGCTCCGACTGCGGGCAGTAACGCTCTCGCCGGAGCCCAGGCCGTAGAGAACGCCCAGTCGCTGCGGCGGGCTCGCGAACTGCGGGATGCAGCCGCGAAGCTCAATGCTGCGGCGCTCGAAATCGGGACGCCGTTTGAAACGAAAGCCAATTCGCAGGCGCAGGAGTCTTCGCAGCCATCCACTGCGGCTCCAGTGTCCTTCTGGGCGTAATTCTGGTGATGGGTCAATTTGAAGGGTACGGGCTTCAGCCCGTACATTAAGCCCGGCAATATAAAAGGGGTTTAGCCCCTGAGGGTCGGTCTTTTTTCAAACTGACCCACTGCCGTAATTCTCGGCAATTGTCCACAATTCTCATGGATGAGAGCTGGACCGTTCAACTCCAACCCACGTGTCCAACCTACGCGGTGATCGTTACTTAGAAAGGCAGGGAACGCTATGCAGATCAACAACACGTCCGCAACGGCAGCCAGCCTGGCGCAGTCTCAGAGCACGACCAGCCTAGTGGCTCAAAATACTGTTTATTCCACCAGCGTCGCAGGCAAGACCTACTCGACAGACATCAGCCTTTCGGCAGGGGAGTACGTCGCCACCGTTCCCGACCTTCCTGGCGTGAGCGCGACGGGAAGCACCCTGATCGAGGCCGAAAACAATCTGGACACAAGTATCAACCTGCAGGCCTGAAAACGGAGAATCGGGCGCGGATCTGTATCAGCCGCGCCCGATTTCGAAACCGATAGGCTTGTGAACTACGGTTGTCTTAGAACTCAAACCGCATCGCCAACTGGATTCGTCGAGGCGGAGCGACCGTCGTAACTTGTCCAAACTCCGACGAACTCTCCACCTGATCCACTGCCGTCCCGTTCTCGTGGTTCAGCACGTTGAATGCGCCTGCGGAAAAGCCCAGCTTCGGCGATTCCTCTTCCTTGCTCTGCGTCAGATGGAAATCGTGTCCCCAGCGGACGTCGAGATCAACATAGTTGGGCAGGTTCTCCGAGTTGCGCGCCACGCCTTCCGGCCGCGCATTAAAGAGATCATCGCCATAAGGATCGGTGCCGGTCAGCACCGTCCACGGTGAACCCGCGTTGGCGAAAATTCCCACCGCCAGATTTGCGACGCTCTCATGGTTGAAGATGGCATACATGCCAAGGCGATTGCGACGGTCCCAGCTTGAGTTCGCCCACTCGTCATTGGGTGCAAGCTGGTTCTGCGGAAACCATCCAATTCCTTCCTGGTTGGACTCGAAGTGCGACCAGGTATAGCGTCCGAAGCCGGTAAAGTACTTGTTCAGCGCGCCGTGGAAGGAAATGTCCATGCTATTGCCCATGAACGTTCCCTCGGGTTGCATCTCGCGAATACGTCCATATGCTGGGTTGGGCCGCTCGGTGTAATTGGACTCCGGCGTCGGCGCATTGATATCCACGGAGCGGAAGCGGTCGTCGCCGCGCACGGAATACACGCTGATCGTTCCGACCGCGCTCTTGCCGAAGCCGCGCTCGATCGAGAGTCCATACTGAATCTGATACGGCACCTTTGCGTTCGGCTGCAACTCCACCAGGTTATACGGCGCATCGGCGACGCAGCTGGAAATCGAATTGCCGAGACACTGTGGCTCGGCTACCGGATTTAGCGAAAGGTTCACAGACCGCCGCAGCCCGTTTTGATAGCGGGCAAGATCAATGAGTGGGCCAGAGCCAAAGCGGTCGTAGTAAACACCGCCGCCGCCGCGGAGCACAATCTTGCGGTCTGGGTTAATGGCCCACGCGAACGACACGCGCGGCGAGAAGGTCAACCGATCCTGCGCCAGAAAGTTCTGCCAGTCATAGCGCAGTCCCGGAGTGAGCGAGAAGCGATCCGTGATCTTCCACTGATCCTGCGCAAAGGCACCCGCCTCCTGCTGGTGATAGACAAAGCGCGAAACGCCACTGTTTTCCGTAAAGGCAGACGGCAGGTCGGCCGCCTGATTCTGTAATGCGGTGGCTATGACATTTCCATTCGCACCCAGCGTCGGCGCGAAGGTATAACTCCCCTGATCGTTGGTGTTATCGTCGAGCACGCGCCGGTCGATATGCGGAATGCTGGCGCCGACTTTAACGGTATGTCTTCCATGAGTCCAGGTAACCATATCGTTTAGCCGTGCGTTGTATTCCGTGGACACCGAGTCATTCTGCGCCGATCCGCCGACATAATCGCCGGAGACACTCACTTGCGGCGCTTCGATAGCGTTCTGATTCTGTCCGCGATCATGCTCGAATACGAGCGAAAGTTGGTTCAGGAGTACCGGCGACAGCGTGGAATCGATGTGAAAGATTACGTCGTCTTCATGGTAGCGGTTGGTGTAGCCGGCGGCAGCCAGCGTCTGGCCGCCAACGCCCTGATTCTGAGCATTCCAATCCTGGTAGGAATACTGCGCATAGGCCGAGTGCCGGTCGCCGAACTGGTGCGACGCCCGTGTGCTGAATTCCGTGTCGCGCGTGGGCGCCGGAACGTTGGCCTGGAATAGTCCCGTAGGATCGGCCGTCGTGGGCGCAAGCGTGGCCACCACGACTGCATCCAGATCCTCTTCTGCCCGATTGAAGGTGATGAGAAATCCACTGTTCTTGGCATGTGGAATCGGCCCGGTGACATGCCCCTCATAGATGCGCCGCTGCTCAGCAGGCTTGGTCGCCGCCAACGCATTCTGCGCGTTCAAAGCCGAGTCGCGAAAGGAAAAATTGAACTGGCCGTGATAGTGGTCCGCGGCCGATTTGGTGATGATCTCCATCTGTCCCCGGCCGGGCCAGTAATACTGCGCTGAATAAGGGTCCTGATTGATGCGAACTTCCTGCACTGCAGAGGCGGAAACCGTTGCCCGGTTTGCCTCCACGCCATCGACAAGCAATCCCGCGCCGCCGGTCCCTTCGGTGCCGGAGTCGAGAAAGGCGCTCATTGCCGTGGCGTAGTCGTTGTCAAAGATTGGTAACGCTTTCAAATCATCCGCACTCATGACCGACGTATCGGAATTGGCGTCTGTCGCGGTCAAATCGACGCTGCTGCCGGCATTCACATTGATCGTTGTCGACGCCGCCGAAATCGGCAGCACGATGTGCAGCATGGGTGTCAGAGGAGGCGCGCTCTGCGGCCCAAGCTTCACCACTGTCTTCACCGTGTCGAAACCCGCCTCCGACACAACCAGCGTGTAGTCGCCGAGCGCCGGAGCAGCCAGTTGAAAATTACCTTCGCCATCCGAGTGCAGTGTTGCGGCTACCGCGCCTTTGCCGTCAACAAGGTCCACCTCGGCGTTGGGCACAATCGCGCCGCTCGGGTCGGCTACGGTTCCGCGCACGACCGCTGCCGGGGCAGACGACGCCGGGCCATTTCCGAGTCCGATTGCCGGGTAGGTGGCGGTGAAGCTTCCGGAACCGGTCACGCCCGGCCCGGCCGCAGGCAGGGCAACTGCGGTAAAGGGAAGTGAAATCAGTGCAATAACAGGAACGGACAAGGCAGAGGACAGAGCAGTACAACGAAACTTGACAGAGTGCAAGGGTAGCTCCTGACCCGCATGATAAACGGGGAAATAAATGGACGTACCTGACAATTTAATGACAACTCAATCTATGGACGTTTCAGCAGCGAAATTTGTTCACGCTACAATTTCCGCACCGCCGAGCGCCAGGGCCCAGGCGGAGGCGTGATCGGCAAAAGCGTCAGGCGTGACGTCTTCCAAAGTATCGGAGGCCAGACCGAAGGTGCATCCCATCGCCCAGGCTCCTGCGTTGCGTGCGGTCGCGATGTCAATGTCGGAGTCGCCGATCATCACTGTTTCCGCTGGTGTTGCGCCGGATTCTGTCATCAGAGTTTGCAGGCCGAATGGATCAGGCTTTTTTGTAGGAAAGCTGTCGCCGCCATAAATGCTGAAAAAATAAGGAGATAATCCAAGGCCGTCGCAGATTGCCCGGGCTGGCCCAACGGGTTTATTGGTCAGGACTGCCATTTTGCGGGCGCTGCCATCGGGGAGGGTTTTCAGGGCTTCGAGGGATTCGAGAACGCCGGGGTAGACGGTGGTGTAGTCCAGCTTGTGGGCGCGGTAGTAGGCAAGGAAGTAGGCAAAAGCTTCCTCGAAGAAAGCCTCGGCCGGGGCAGGTCCGTTGGCGGGAAGCTCGCCGGGGACGGCAAGAGCGCGGCGGATGAGCATGGCGGCGCCGTCGCCGATGAAGCTGGCGATTACTTCGTCCGGCAGGGGACGGAGGTGGAAGTGCTCCAGTGTGGCGTTGACGGAGTTGCAGAGGTCCTGGCAGGAGTCGATCAGGGTGCCGTCGAGGTCGAAGACCAGCAGTCGGATGGAGTCTGTTGGCAGGGGGCGAAGAATTCGCAACATGACTCCAGTTTACGGGAAAGCGGGGTCTGCGGCTTTGCGGCAGGTAACGAGGAGTGTTCTACGGGTGTTCTACGTGGAACATTTTACGGGGGTTTGGGGCGCTGGGATGTGTCAAGGGAGTTTGTTGGATGTGGTTTGTTTGCTTATAGATACGGTTACGGGGAGTTTGGGGTGATTGTGATCCGGTTTTCAGGTGGTTTTGGGATATAGCGGTGGCGCTATATGGGCGAATAAAAGGAGAATTTAGAGGGGTAGGGGTAGATGTTTTGGGGGCGTAAGTCATTTCGATTGTTTGGATTATGGTAGGAATTTGGTCGCTAAAAGGGCGTTTAGGGCGGTTTTTGTGCGCATTTGCAGCTGCGGATTCTTCCCGGGTGGTGACGGATGGACGAGCGCGTCTCACGGCAGGGCTCGTCTCACTTTATTCTGGCTGATTTGAGGGTAATTCTCGGCAAATGCGGCTTGCTGTTCACGGAACCCAGTTTGGGCTGATGGGCTGGCGCAAGGTTTTGGCGTGGCCCTCAACGTTAACCTGCTCGGAGGAGACTCCGATGATGACGAGGCAGCCGGATTCATTGGGCAGGATCTTCAATTGGAGCGCCTGGATCAGCTCCTGCGCGAGCTTCCCAGCCTTTCGGATTGGTCTGGGCTGAGGTCCGCATCGGGAGAATTGCGAGGGCTATCATTTGGGCAGGCAGCCAGGAAAATCGCTCTCGACGATCGGGGGCGAAGTCATGCGGTTCAGGGTAAGCGTGCGAAGTGAGGATGAACGTTGACCATCATCTAGCCCTTGCTTTCGCGGGCTCAACGGGGACTATCAGGACCGCCAAGATTTCCAATTGAGCGCGGAAGGCGATTGCTACGCCGGATACTGTCTTTGATGACTTCCCTAGGACAACGAGTAATCGAAAAAGCTGGGATTTGCATCTTCTTCTTGTTCTTGGAGATTTCAAGTCATGCACGATCCACTGTCATGCCAGCGAGGCTAAAGCTGCAGGCCGTTTTCGATCTTTTGCAACAAAGTCGGGGGTATCCTTTCCCGATCGATTTCCTTACGCCTAAATGCTTCTTTGAGCAGTCTCAGGACATCTTTTCCCGGGCATCTTCTCCGGGTTGAATTCTGAAATACTTCTACGGCGAACCCTAGAAGCTTCCTTCCTGATATATCTACGAGATCGCGGTGCCAAGCTTCATTTGCGTCCACGTCTGGAGTTGCGCCAGGCCTTCTTATCACTTCCAGCCCCAGGGATGCTGGGATGTTCGAGTCGAATATCAAATAGTCGATATTGGTAGGATGATCACGATTCGCGGCTAGCGCCGTAAGCACCCGCTCAAGGTTGGCGTCGTCTCCGGTAACTTCCCAAACAGACATACTGTTGTCTGTGACTCTCAGACTCATTAGGCAGTCCGCAGTAATGTCGCCCGGTTGGACAAAGCTCGGAAGCAACTCCTTGTCCCATAGTCTCTTGTTAACTGTGATAAGAAGTCGAGACACTAGCACCCTCTTAGTTGCTGGAGGACTTGCCTCATGTCCGCTTTCAGTTCAGTCAGTTTCTCTGATGCGATCGCCCGTTCGATCATAGGTATTGCCAACTGATCGTCCATATAGGCTATTCCGAGAGCGGCGCTATCGCGGACAACAGCAAATTCGGACGAAATGGACAGCTCTAATAATAGAAGTCTAGTTGAGCGGGTAAGGAGTTGTTCCGCACGCCCAACCCACCTTACAGCTTCCGCCCAGACAGTGGGGGAAATTGAGGAATCTTTGAAGAGTCTATTCAGAATACTGAAAGGATCGGTGCCGAAGGTCTTCACCAGAGTCTCCAACTCCCTTGAAAATTGGCTCTCCATGCCATCTTCGAATCGCTCTTCGGTGGCTCTCTGAAAAGCAAGCCTGAATTTGTCTTCCGTCTCGTGATTTCTGGCACGGACGAAAGGCACCTTGCTCCTATAATATCCGTTTTCCAAATCAGTAAAGGAATAGATTGGTCCGGCCGAGTTTTCTTGGAATCGGCCGACTCCTCCGCGGTCAGTTAGCAGGAGTGTAGTTCCGGAAAGGTAATTCTCGAATTCGCCAATCTCCCCCGATTCGGTTGTAAGGATTACGGGCCCCGACACGCCACTTTCTGTGCGGCCAGCTCCTACTATCCCTGATGGGTTTGTCGGAACCAGTTTGTTAAGTTGCGGATTGCGCAAAATAAGTCCCGAAGCTCTCTCAAATGGTTTAGGCGCTGTGCTGATCATGGATTCATAAGCATCGACAGTAACCTTTGCAATTGAGGGTGGGCAAGACCACTCGAATTCGGCCGGGATTGCTGTATGGCAGGCACTCATTGGATGTCTCCAAACTCAGTGATTTCCATCGCTAGCTCACAGAACTCTGCAGTTAGCCCGGTTATGATTAGCTGGCTGAACCCCTCCACATACGCGGGGTCCGTATTGATGTCCAGTTCAATGCGGCAGGTGGTTTCGCCGTCGCCTAGTCTTTCCATCTGTGCCTGTGCAGGATTGTTAATCGAGAATCCAAATGGCACGAAAAGGTTAGCGGACCATTTGCTTAGACGGTTGATTTGCAATCCAAGAGCGACCTTCGACTGCCTTGGTCGATTTATTTGATAGGCCAATTCGCTCGACCCGTCTGCGTCAATTGTGACAGCGGGCAGATACTTAGCTAGTCTCCTATAAGCGTCTTGCCGGCTGTTCATCTTTTCGTGCACTATTGCTCCGAGAGCTAATCTGGCGGCGGAGGGATGACCCGCGATCCACGTGGTCATGAGCTTTTGGAAGAAAGGCAACGTCTCATTGAGGGGACCCGCCCAGCGAGATATGGGTGGAATACCTTCTTGCTGTTTCGGAGTTAATAGCCAATCCACGCGGCCTGGGTTTGTAGTTAGAACCAACCCGTAGGCGTCAATTGGGCCCGCCTCTTGGAGGAAGCCTATGTTCGGCCGAGAATTCCGAATTTCTGGTTCGACGCCGACCAATTCAGTCCACCAATTTTGATCGCCGATCTTCTCAGCGACAGGGAGGAATACAGTGAACCTCAACAATTCAGTCTGAAGCTGGCCGGGGGGGGCGATTTTTCTGCGTTCTAGATTTGACATGTCGTTGAAAAGATGGGGATTTTCCCTACCTAATTAGTCGGATGAGATTAGGGTACATCATTTTACCAATATTCATCTCGGATGGAGGTTTCTCGCCGTGGTTCTGTGAGTTGGGCCGCTGTATTAAGACCCAGAAACCATTTCGCAGTCCGAATACATGTGGTAAGGGGATCTAACTGATTCCCTCCAGTCATATTATCGTCATCGGGCACTCGTTCTTAGGTTGTTCTCGTAAAGTATTGATTGTAAATTGCTTAACTGAATTAAGCCAAATGTCTAACCCAAAAAGCCCAAGCCGACGGGCTCTGAGTCTTATCGTTGTTCGAGGCGCGCGCCAAAGATGGGACACCTCTTCGCTAGGGCTGAGATTCAAGGGGAGTGCGGGATTCCGTGGCCGGTTTTTCAGTGGCCTGAAGGCCATTGCTCCCCTCTGTTTGCGTCGTTGGGGTGGTGTTCGGTCAGATTGTTGATCACTTTCTTTGAAAATAATCATTGCAGATGGAATTGGCTTTCCCCTATACTCCGCGAATCTCAGGAATTCAATTCAAGGAGCGCTCCCGAATGTCGAGACGATTTTTTCAGCGATTCACTCAAGCGGTTTTGATGTGTTTGATGATGTTCCTCGCAAGCCTGCACCCCGCATTTGCGCAAGATCGCAGCCAGGGCAAGATTCTTGGCGGATACTTCGAGGAGTGGAGTATCTACTATGCCGGGTATAACATCGCCAATCTGCAACAGAATGGCGTGGCGGATAAGTTGACGCACCTTATCTACGCGTTTGCCAATGTAACTACCAGTCCTGCGCCTGCCTGCTCGATTGCCGATAGCTGGGCGGACTATTCGACACCTAATCTGCCGAGTGTGAGCGGTGTGGCGTATTCTGCGCCGCTGTATGGGAACTTTGGGGCGATTCAACAGCTTAAGCAGCTTCATCCTAAGTTGAAGGTGCTGATGTCGATTGGAGGCGCTTCGGCTACGAACCTTGCGGGCTTTGTGAGCGCGTCGAGTACGCAGGCCGGGCGGCAGGCGCTGGCTGCTTCGTGCATTGATATGTTTGTGAAGGGAAATATCGCAACGGGTGTTACGGCTCCTGGTCTCTTCGATGGTTTCAATATCGATTGGGAGTTTCCGACGTCGGCCGATACGCAGAACTTTACGGCGTTGCTGGCGGAGTTTCGCAGTCAGTTGAATGCTCTGAGCAAGACAACGGGCAAGCAGTATGTGATGTCGTTTGACGGGCCGGCGGGCGCGCAGAACTATGTGAACATCGATCTGAAACATGCTGCCGAGCAGGTGGATTTCATCACCATTGACGGATATAACTATGCCGGGTCGTGGGATACGCAGACGAATGATGCGTCTCCGCTGTTTGATTCGAAGAAAGATCCTTTGTATGGGCAGGATCTTGATATTGATTCGACGGTGGATGCTTATCTGCGTGCGGGGGTTCCGCCGTCGAAGTACACGATGGGATTGCCGCTCTATGGCGCTGGCTGGACTGGCGTTCCGAATGTGAACCATGGCTTGTACCAGAGTTCTAAGGGGCCGTCGGCGGTTCCGCTGGCGAATGGGACGGGATTGTGCACGGATTTGAGCGGGGCTACGTCGGGTTGCGATACGTTGCTGACTCCGGGGATTGCGACTTATGGGACGCTGGCTAACTTGAAGGCGAATGGGTACAGCAGTTACTTCGATGCGCAGAGGCTGGCGGTGTCGCTGTATGATCCAGCGTCGGAGACGTTTTATACCTATGACGATCCGACTACGGCGTTTCTGAAGATGCTGTATATCGATGTCAAGGTTCCGGGTGGGCTTGGCGGCGCGTATGTGTGGGCTCTGAAGGATGATGACGCCAATGGGACGATGGTGAAGACGATGGCTGCCGGGCTGGGCCACTAACGATAGCAAAGGCAAAGACAAGACCCCACAGACGGATGAACGTCTGTGGGGTTCTTTTTTGCTTTGAACGCGAGTCTCAGAATCCCAGGTCTCAGAATCGAGACCTGGGGCACCCGCACCCGCATGGATGTTCGTTATTCGGATTCGGCTACGAATACGGCTGTGGTCATGGCGGGGACCGTTGCTGTGCCTGCTTTGGAGTTGAAGGTTGAGAGCTTCGTTGTGGGGTCGGCGGAGTTTTGCTGGACAGGGTGCAGGCGGAGTGCGAGGCCCTGCAGGCGGCTGTCGGTAAAGGTGACGGAGGCATTGGTGGCGTTGAAGAGTACGACGATGTGTTTGTAGGCGCCGTAGTGGCCGCCGTTGGCGTCGAGCTTCATCGCGATCAGGCCAGGGGTCTGGCTTGGGCCGGTGTTGAGGAAGGTGAGGTTTTGCTGGATCTCTTCGAGGGTGGCCATGTGGAAGAGGTCTGAGCTATAGCGGATTTGCAGCAGTTCGTTAAACGCTGCCTGGCTGTAGGCGATATTGGCGGGCAGCGGAGTGTAGGCGGGGTTGCTGAGCAGCGGTGTCATGATGGGCCACTGGCTCTGGTTCTGGCTGGCGATGGGCAGGCCTATGCCCCAGTTGGCGGTTTGGCCGGACCAGTCGATCTTGTTGAACCAGTCGCCGGAGTTGTAGCTGTTCTGATCCATGTCTTTGGAGCGCAGGAGGTCGTCGCCGCCCTGGTAGAAGGGGATTGCCTGGCCGAGGGTGATGAGGCTCATGCCCATGATCTGGCGACGGGCGCGGGTGGCGATGGTGTCGCTGAAGCTGGACTTCAACTGGACGGCATCGAAGAGGTCCTGATTGTCGTGGACGGAGGCGTAGTTGACGGCTTCGATGGGGCTCTTGGTGTAGCCGGTGGGCTGGCCGTTGTAGCTGATCTGGGCGCCGGTAACGGTGGCTCCGGCGCTGTCCATGAAGGTGAAGTCGCGCAGGTTGCCGGTGAGGCCGACGTCGATCCAGTCGGAGTATTGGAGGAGCTGCGATTGCTGCTGGCTGGATGAGAGCGTGCTGTTGGTGAAGTCGCTCGGGTCGGTGAAGACGCCGGTGGCGAAGCCCTGGACGCGCTCGTCGGTGAAGGGGCTGCCGCCGCGCGTGCCGTCGCGGATACGGTCGTTGAAGGTGCCGACGCCGAAGCCGTAGAGATTGACCTGCGAGGCGTTGGGGCCGATCTGGTTGTTGACCGTGTCGCCGAAGTTGAAGCCTTCGCCGTAGAGGTAGATTTTGCTGCCGTCGACGCCGTCTTTCTCAACGGTGAGCGCTTGCAGGGCTTTCTGGATGTCGGTGATGTTGTAGGTGAACATGAAGCTCAGGATGTCGAAGCGGAAGCCGTCGATTTTGTACTGGCGAGCGTTGAGCAGGAGCGAGTCGATGATGAGCTTCTCCATCATTTTGTGTTCGCTGGCGGTGTCGGGGCAGCAGGAGCCGGTTTCGAGGTTTCCGCTGGCGTCGAGACGGTGATAGTAGTTGGGCACGACTTCGTCGAGGTTGGAGTTGGGGCCTTCGCCGCTGGCGTTGGTGTGGTTGAAGACTACGTCCTGGACGACGCGGAGGCCGGCTTTGTGGAGGCCTTTGACCATGACGCGGTATTCGCGGACGCGGTTGTCGGGGTTGATGGCGTAGCTGCCCTCCGGAGTCATGTAATGGACGGGATCGTAGCCCCAGTTATATGCGGGGTTCGATTGGCTGGCGGTGACGGCGGCCTGTTGCTGCGTTCCGTCGGGCGGGAAGGCGGCGAGGCCGCTGGGAATGACCCAGGTGGACTTATCTTCGTTGACGCTGGCGAAGTGGAAGGACGGCAGAATATGGACGGCTTTCAGGCCGCTCTGCACGAGGGAGCGGAGATGCTTCATGCCGTTGGAGGTCTGGTCGTCGAAGGCTTCGTAATAGCCGCGATGGGCTGCGGGGACGGTGGGGTCGTTGATGCTGAAGTCGCGGACATGGAGTTCGTAGAGACTTAGATCGCTGAAGCTGCGGAGGGACGGGGAGTTTTGTTCGTCCCATCCCTGGGGCTTGGTTTCGTCGGAGTCTAGGTCGGTAATGCGGCTCTTTGTACCGTTGAGAGCGATGTCGATGGAGTAGGGATCGCTGGTGACGTTGGTGTCGACTGCGGAGTCGGATGGGACCCAGACTTTGACGCTGTAGAGGTAGTACTTGTCCTTCCAGCTTGCATCGCCGCCGGCTACCCAGACGCCGTTGTGTTCGTGCATGGGAACCGTGGCGGAAGGGGTGGTGTCGGCTTCGTGATCGAAGAGCTGGAGCGAGACGGATTGCGCGGTGGGCGCCCATAGTTTGAGCTTGATGGCGTAGTTTTCGTCTTCGGGCCAGTCGGACCAGGTGGCTTCATCACGATGAAAGAGGACGCCGAGTTTGCCGGGGTAGTAGTAGAGGTCGTCGAGGACGCCTGCGTCCTGGATGCCGGTGGCGTATTGCAGCGAGCCGTTGGAGCCGATGGCGGAGAAGGCGAGCTGACCTTGGAGGAAGGTTTGCAGTGCTGCGACTGTTGTGGTGGCGGGGAGTTGGAGGACGGTGTAGCCGCTTAGTTGTGGATAGCGAAGGAGTTCATCGGCGGTAAGCGTTCCGCCGGCGGTGAGCGGAATGGTTGTGCCGCCGGTGATGCCGGTTGGAGTCACGGAAAGGCCGCCCGTGAGGCTCGAACTAAGTACGTAAGTATCTCCGCTTTGCGCGAACTGCGGCTGGATGGCGACCCGCTGGCGATCGAGCCAGTAGGCCTGCTCCACGTTGAGCAGGCTGTCGAGGATCTGGGTTGGTGTCGGCGTCGACGTGAAGACTGTGGCATTGCCGGAGATGGCCCAGGCTTGCAGGTTGGTGGCGACGTCGAGGTTCATGTTGGGGCCGGGGTCTTTTGTGCCGGTCGCGGTGTTGTGAATGATGAATCCGAGGTTTTGCGCGTTGGGAATGAGGCTGATGTCGAAGTATGCGCCGTAGGTGTCCATGCTGGTGACGAAGGTAAGCCCGTCGTTGTAGTCGCCGGTGTATTCGGCGGTGTCGTTAAAGGCGTAGACGGACCAGTTGGCGTAGTTGCCGTCGGGCCGGTAGTAGTGAATGCGGGCATAGCCGGGCAACAGTGCGTTGGGATTGGTGAGGCTCGGCTGGCTCTTGTAGAGCTTGCCGATTCCGGTGTAGCCCCAGTATTCGAAGCCTTCGGTCGTGGGATCGACAAACTCATTCGGACCTGGGTCTTTCTGATCGCCGCCGGATGCCGAGGGATTGTGGATGATAAGGCCGAGATTCTGGGCGTTGGCGACGACTGCTACATCGAAGTATGCGCCGTATGAGTCGGTATTGGTTACAGGCACGAGGCCGCTGTTGTAATCGCCTGCGAATTCGGTTGTATCGAAGAAGGCGTAGATCGTCCATCCGCTGTAATTGCCGTCCGTGCGGTGGTAGTGAACGCGGACGTATCCGGGCAGAATGGCGGTGGGATTGGTCAGGTTAATCGGCGATGTGTAGAGCTTGGCTATGCCGGAATAGGCCCAGTACTCGAAGCCCTGCGTTGAAGGATCGACGAAGAGATTGTTGGGGGTGTCCTTCTGGTCGCCGCCTGAGGCGGTGGGGTTGTGGATGATGATTCCGACTTCCTGCGCGCCGGTGGTCACGCCGACGTCAAAGTAGGCTCCATAGCTGTCGGTTCCGGTCACCTGAACAGGGCCGCCGCCGTAGTTGCCGGTGTTTTCGGTGGTGTTGTCGAAGGCATAGATTGTCCAGCCGCTGTAGTTGCCGTCCGGGCGAAAGTAGTGAACGCGGATGTGGCCTGCGGGGATCGCAGGATCGGACCACGCAAGGACCGAGGACGATGCGAGAATGCAAAGCAAAAGCGCGAGCATGTACACGGCCTTGCCAGGAAGGCGCGGTATGGAAGTCCGGAATCTCATTGGTAGCTCTCCCGTAGACATTGGCTATATTCGCGTTGAATTCGAGGAGTGGCCGTTCGCGTTCGCCGCGAGGTCGCGATGGAAGCGCCGCGAGATTAGTTGACCGGAAGTGGCGATGTCAAGGGATTTGCGACGTCCTCGGATGCGATCCGAATGGGAAGATTTGGCTTCTTCGCTGCGACTTTCAACGCAATCGATTTAGTTTGCGATGGGAGTTGTTCCGCAGAATTTAGAAAATACCAGTGGATGTTATCCGAAAGTTATAAGGCCCATCCTTGGCTCGTTGGGACGAGGCAAGGATGGGCGAGATGTTGAGGGGAGGGCTGATGGTTGAGGTCGCTGGCGCCTGCGCATTGCCGGAGCCAGATATCCGTTCAGCGGGTGAGGCTTGTCCAAGTGGAGAGACAAGCTGGAGTTACAAGGATGATCGAAATGTGGGCGCTCTTTTGAGGGAACGTCCGTGGGGTTAACGGTTTGCCTGGCGTTCGGCCCAGGCACCGACCAAAGGGAGCTTGAAGAGTTTGCCGTTGAGGGCGCGGACTGCGCAAAGGATCATGACGAGCATATAAGCGACGCCGATCAATGCGCTGAGAGTGAGAAATACACGCGGGCTGACGAACGAGGTCGACTGCATCAGGGAACTAAGGACGAAGTTGACGAGGAACGCGATCGCGCCGACGATGATGGATTGCCAGGAATGGAAGCGCACGTATGCACTCCGGTTGTAAGGGGCGATAGCCAGGAAGACGATCGCAGGAATTAGAGTGAGGTAGCTGACGGCTCCAAGGGAGTTGTCAGAAATACCGGTGTGGACAGTTTCGGACACAGTGGAATATCTCCTGATTCTGGGGGCGGATGGGATGAAGTGTAGCTCCGTGAAACAGTTGTTTGAAACATGAATCAGAATTCCGTTTACGTTGTAGTTCCGAAATGGGAAATCGACGCGGGGATGGGATTTTGCTATTGGAATGGGTCTAATTGAAGCGGGAGGACGCGGGGGTATTTGAGAGGGTTTGCGTGAGGGAGTGAAAGTCTGTATTTTTGACGTTAAAAAAAGGCGAGGCCCGTCCCGTGGAGCCTTTCAGACCTCGCCGAGGAACGCTTTTTAATGATGGCCAGCGACCAGTAAGCACAGGCAGGGGGCAACTGCCGTGGGAAGTGCACGGTTCGCTGGCCGTTTGTTCACTAGCGACTCGCGCAGCTAGTGGACGCGGATGTCTCCGGAGCCGGTTTCGACCCGCACTGTGGGGCCGCCTCCGTTGATTTTGCCTGTGATGTGGTGGTGGCTCTCTATCGAACCTTGCACGAGCATTTCGTGGTCGGTTTTGATATCACCTGAGCCAGTTGAGGCGTCGAGCGTGAATCCGGAGTGGTCAGGCCAGAGTTCGACGCTGCCAGAACCGGTAGTAACGCGCCAGTCTGCTTTAGCCTGACCGCCAAGCTTGATGTCTCCGGAGCCAGTCTGGGCGCGCAGGCCGCCAGAGATGTTCTTGATTTCGATGGTGCCGGAGCCGGTGTTGGCCTTAATGTCGCCAGAGCCGGATTGCTCAGCGTAGATATCTCCTGAGCCGGTTTCAACGGTAAAGCTCTCTTTGAGGCCAGTGGCGTGGATGGTGCCGGAGCCGGTGTTCAGGCGGGCGTTGACGCCGACGCCGTCATCGGTGATGTCTCCTGAGCCCGAACCGGCATCGAGAAACGCGCGGGCTGGGGCTTCGACTTCGTAATCGATGGAGATGTTGTGCATGTTCTCCTGGTGCCCGCCGATACGGAGGATGCTGCCGGTCTGCTCAATCGGCGGATGCGCGGCGATGTCGCGGACGCGGTCTTCGCTGCCGCCGAAGCCGGACGATTTGACGCGGCCGAAGACATGCACCTTGTCATCGGAGCCGGGCTTGATATGGATGTAACCAGAGCCGGTCGAGATGTGCAGCGTAACTGCGCCGGAAACGGAGAGCGTGCGTTCGAAGGTAGCCTCGCTGGCCAGCGCCGGGATTGCGCTGAGAGCGAATACGAGACCTAGTACTGGGACAGTTGCGGGAATCCAATGCTTCATATCGTTCCTCACAGGGTGATTGCCGGGTCAATTGCCGTTATGGGAGCCGCGGAGAATCTTCGCAACTGCGGCCTTATTCTCGTTGCCAGATAAGTAGCATCCCACGTGCCAAAGATGCCGGAGTGCATCATGCTCATTCTAAGTGTTTTGCGGAGATGCGGAGGATTGTTGTTTCGAGGCCTTGTCCGCATTTGCAACTCCTGTGTCCGGAAACGAACATTGCGATGAAACGCCGCATTGAGTTATCCCGCAACTAAGTGCGGGATAACGGGAACTTACTGGAGCACGACCTGGTCGCCTTCCTTGAGGCCGCTGAGCAATTCGGTAACCGACCCGTTGGAGAGGCCGACCTTGACAGGAATCTTACGCTTGCCCTCTTTCTGGGCCTTGTCGGGGATTTCGACGGAGGCGTTCTTCATGTTGTCGTAGATCACCGCATTCTCCGGGACGGTGAGCACGTTCTTGTGTTCGTCGAGGAGGATTTCGGCGTTGGCGGTCATCTGTGCTTTGAGTTCTCCGCCGGGGTTATTGATCGAGACGCGGACTTCAAAAGTAGTGACGTTGTCTTTTTCGACGCCCATCGGTGAGATCTTGGTGACCTTGCCCTGGAAGTAACGGTCGCGGAAGCTTTCAACCTTGATGCGCGCAGGCTGGCCCATGTAGACGTGGGCGATGTCGGCTTCGTCTACTTTGCCCTTGACGTAGACCTCGGTGGTGTCGCCCACAGTCATGACGAGTGTGGCCGTGGAGCCGAGGACAAGGATGGAGCTGACTGCGTCGCCGATTTCGACGTCGCGCGAGAGAACGACGCCGTCCATGGGTGCGACGATAGTGGTGTAGCCGAGCTGCTCTTCGAGCTGCTTGAGGCTGGCTTCGCTCTGCTGCACCTGGGCGAGTGCCTGCTTGAGCTTGGCGTTGTCGACGCCGATCTGAGCTTTGGAGGCGTCGCGCTTGGTGAGGGCGGCGAGGTAGTCGCGGTTGGCGTTGTCAAGGTTTTGCTGGGGTACGAGGCCCTGCTTGACCATCTCGTTGTTGCGGTCGAGAGTGACCTTATACATGGGAAGGTCGGGAGCGGCGGCGTTGACCTTATCCTGCTCGATGGCTGCTTCGAAGTTGGTGACGTTGGCCTGCTGGGCGGCGAGTTGAGCGCGCTGAGCGGCGACCTGGTCTGAGATCTCCTGCTGGTCAAGCTGGGCGAGCGGCTGACCCTTGCGGACAACATTGTTGATGTCGACAAAGAGCTGCTGCACGATGCCGGAAGCCTTGGACTTAACCTCAACCTGGGTGATCGGCGTGATTTTGCCCGTGGCGACGACGGATTTTGCGACGTCTCCGCGGGTGACCTTTCCGATCTTGTTGGGATCGAGCCGGGTGCCGGAGGCGAGATGAGCGATGCCGGCGCCTGCTCCGACGAGAACCACGACTACGACGATGCTGATCCAGAGCCAGATTCGACCCTTTTTTCTTGCAGCCACAACTGCCTCCAATGATTGCCGATTGCGGAAAATTTTAGGCCAGCCCCGAACTTTTTGCACAGATGGGGGTGGTCGCTGAGGACTCATACGTTTGGTTCCGGAGTTTGGTTCCAGAACCTGGTTGGACCTGGCAGAGGGTTCGTGAAAATCCGGTGAACCCTGCGAAAGTTTGCGGAAACTGCTGAATGTTAGACTCAGCCAAGAAAAGAGAGTCATGCACGGTCTGCCACTGCTCCAAATCGTCGCTGTCGCCATCCTGATTCTGGCTAATGGATTCTTCGTGGCAGCGGAGTTTGCGCTGGTTTCTATGCGCGATACGCGGATCGAGCAGATGATCGCCGCCGGCGTTCCCGGAGCCACCTCGGTGCGGCAGTTACAGCGCGATCTGGATGGCTTCCTGCCGGCCGTGCAGCTTGGAGTGACGCTGTGCAGCCTGGCGCTGGGCTGGATCGGCGAGCCGCTGGCGGCTGAGCTTTTTTACGGATGGATGGAAGGGCTGCCGCACGCCATTGTCTTTGCGCATATCGCCTCGGTGACGGTGGGGTTTGCGCTGATCACCTACCTCCATGTGCTGCTGGGCGAGCTGGTGCCGAAGTCGCTGGCGCTGCGCCGGGCTGAGAATCTGGCCATTGCCGTGGCCGGGCCGATGCTCTTTTTCATGGCCGTGACGCGCCCGGGAGTTCGGCTGCTGCAGAGCTCGGCGCGGGTTGTGCTGAAGATGTTTCGCGTGTCGATGACGGCGGAGGCATCGGCGCACTCGCCCGAGGAGTTGAAGCTGATTGCGACAGCGGCGCGGCGGATGGGCGTTCTGCCGGCGTTTCAGGAGCGGCTGATTCACCGTGCGCTGGAGATTGACGAAATTCCTGTGCGCGAGATTATGACGCCGCGCCAGAAGATCATTTCGATGCCTGGGGACACGCTGATTGACGCGGCGAGCGCGTCGGTGATCGACCATCAGCACTCACGGGTTCCGGTCTACGACGAGACGCGCGGGCCGGAACACATTATCGGCGTGGTTTACGCGAAGGACCTGGCGCGGCTGATGCACTTTCGGCGCACGGCGGGCACTCGGTCGGCTGTCGCTCCGTTTGTCGAACTGCGGGTGAGCCAGGTAATGCGGGATGTGTTGATGGTTCCGGAGACGAAGACGGTGCTCGATCTGATCGGGGAGTTTCAGCAGCGGCGGCGGCAGATGGCGATTGTGGTGGACGAATACGGTTCGACAGTCGGTGTGGTGACGGTGGAAGACGCCGTCGAGCAGTTGACCGGCGAGTTAAACGACGAATTTGACGACCCCGCGCGGCCCGTGCTGACCACGGCGTCAGGAGCGTTGCTCTTGGAAGGCAGCGTCAACCTGCGCGATCTGGAGACACAGATGCAATGGAAGCTTCCTCGCGATGGCGGCGTGGAGACGCTGGCCGGGTTTCTGCTGATGCGGCTGGGGAAGATTCCACGCGGTGGCGAAAGCATCGTCTTCGAAGGACGGCGTATGACGGTTACGGAGATGGATGGTCGGCGCATCAAACAGATTCGCGTAGAGCCAGTGGAGAAAGAAGTGGTTTCAGAATACTATGATACTTAGTGCTATAGTTGTGTAGATGAAGAAAGAGCCTTCAGAGGAGTTTTCCGCCTATAAGAGCAAGGCATTTGCACGATTCGCGAAAAAGGCTCGAATCTCCGACGCAGACCTTTGGAGGACGGCTTGGCTAGTCAATAAAGGCGTGATCGATGCCGATCTTGGCGGAGGAGTAATCAAACAACGCATTGCGCGTCATGGAGAAGGGAAGTCGGGTGGTTCACGCTCTATTATTCTCTTCAAGAAAGATGATCGCGCAGTGTTTGTATTCGGCTTTGAGAAGAAGGATCTTGCAAATATTAAGCCTAATGAGCTTGAGGCGTTTCGAGAGCTGGCGGAAGTGCTTCTAGGTTACACGAAAGCGGAGATGACGAAGCGGGTCCAGAATGGTGCGCTGCTCAATGTCGATGAACAGGAGGAGAGAGATAATGGCTAAGAAATATCGAAGCAACGCCATGGCTGCGATTCATGAAACTGCGGCCGATCTGCATCGCGTTGGGGGAATTGATCAAAAGACGATGCGCAAATTCGATGCACTCTGCCTCACGCCCATTCAAGAGATGACGCCAGAGAAGATTCGTGCATTGCGAGTGCGCGAGAAGGCGAGTCAGACCGTCTTTGCGGCTTATCTCAATGTGACTCCCGGCTTGGTTTCCAAGTGGGAGCGTGGAGAGAAGCATCCTCATGGAGCATCCCTGAAGCTCCTTTCACTGGTCGAGAAAAAAGGGTTGGAGATTGTTGCTTAAAGGGTTCGAGGCCATTGCCGGTAAGGATCTTGAACTATCTTCAACCTAAGAATCTCCCATTTGGCAATATTCGCACGGGGTCTGGTTTTCCGTTATAGACATAGACCCAACAGGGAAGCGTTTGACCAGTGGCAGTGAGGACTACCGGGTGCAGCTCGCGCAGGAAGAGGCTGGTTTCGGGAGAATCGATCTGGAATCCCTCGTAATCGTCAAATTGACGGAGAATATTCGCGTCTTCCGGAAGCAGGAATACCATGCCGTGAATCTGGTGCCTGGATCGGGGATTGAGGACTGCGCCGGGATATTCGCCCAGGTCGTAGAGTTCGCCGTGGATAGAGCTTTCGCCGATTGAGCGCAGCTTATTGACCGCGTGCGCAATGCAGTCTGGTGCAAGGCCCGGCTGCAAGGTGCCGTAGGTGAATAGGTAGCTGGCCATTACAGATTGAGGAAATAGACCGGGGCCATCGATGCGAGCGCAGCTCCCGCTTGCAGGGCGAGTATGCCGAGTGTTGGTTTTGGCGCGCGCGGCAGCCACTTGATGGCGAAGAAGGCGATGATCGGCAATTGACCAGCCATCAGGATTTGCCAGAGATGGGCGACGGTGCCTTCGTCTGCTTCCCGAACAATCTGGCCATTTTGAATCAATTCGCAGATCAGGACCGAGGCAAGCATTGTCAGTGCGGTAAGGGACATGGTCAGTGGAAGAAAGGCGCTTGGCTGCTTTGTGATGGCTCCGAAGGAATTTGGATCGGGATTCATGTTGCCTCCTTGCGTCGGAAAGATGCGCTCGCCGAGTGCGGAGCAGACGATGTTTATTGCCGTAGAAATGCCGCCTTCAGTGTCCTGAAGAAAAGCCTCGAACTCTGCGCCGTATCGCGCCCGCCAGTTGCGGGGATAGAGGCGGGTGAGCAGGCGGGCGAGCGCGGGTGTCATAGAGCCTCCAACCGCTTGAGGCCGGCTTTGGTGAAGTGATGCAGAGTGGTCAGTCTGGCGCGAAGGACGCGCAGACCGTCCACCGTGATGCGATAGGGTTGGCGGCGCTCCTCAGGAGGCAGCGGCTCGATCGAGCCTTGCTGCTCCAGGCGGGCGATGGCGCCATAGAGCGTGCCGGGGCCGAGGCGCGAGCCGGAGATGGCGGCAATGTCTTCGATCATGGCGTGGCCGTGCTTAGGACCGCTGGCAAGGCTGGCAAGCACAAGCAACGGAGGGTCGGAAAAATGGCCCATTTCGGGGACGTTGCCGGCTTCTACTACGTGTCGCGTACTACGCATGACGTAGTTATCGCATGATTCGTCGTTCGAGGCAATGGAATTGCGACCCTAGGAAGCGAATTTTCTGCGAGATGCAATCGCCTGTTACTGGGCCGGAAGTTTGGCCAGCCTTTCGCGAATGATCTGCGCGGCCTGCTTGCCTTGGATCGCGGCACCCTGATCGTTGAAATGCACCGCGTCCTGGTAGAGGTCGGAGTGTTGCGCCATGAGCGCGTGCTGGTCGTCGAGAACAATTCCGTTGGGCTGGATTGCGGCTTGTGCGATCGCGTTTCTGGCGTCGACCCGGGCATTCGTGGGACCCGGCTGGGTTTCCGTCCTGACCGGAGTTGATGTGGCCCAGACCAGCGCGGCCTTCGGTGCGATTGTGTGGAGTTCGGTGAGAAGCGCCGGAAATGCCGACTGATACTCCTTCTCGGAATAAGTCCAGCCATGCATACCGTTGTTGAAGTGGATGAGGCTGAAGCTGACTGCCTCGGCGGAGGAAAACTCTTCGATCTGGCGCGTGAGACGCGGGTCGCCTAGAGAGGCCGATGTGGCCATCAGGTAGACATTTGCGACGCCGGTAAGCTGGCGCTGCACCTCAGGGAAATACGCCCGCGTGATCGAATCGCCGAGCAGGAGAACATTTGGGAGTTTTGGATCAGGATGCACGGGGCGAACTTCCCAGGTCCACTCGATCTCTTCCGGCTTCGAGACAGGCGTCTGAGCAATGAGTGCGGAGTGCGCACAAGGAACGAATACAGAAGCAGCCAGAATGGCGAATTTTAACAGAAGTCTATGACCTGATTGTTTCATGGGACTTTCCCTTATCTCGATAACTGAATTGGAGTTCCGATCCATGATACTTCGCGGATACTGCGCGGTACGGAAGTTTCTCGACCGTGGTTGAAAGACTGTGTTATAAACCCGCTGCGTGGTCTTCCTGCGGATGCAATGACATCCAGAGCGGGCCTTCAGGAAGATCGTTTTCATTCACAATCGTCCAGAAGACAACGGCCGGAAGACTTAGTTGTCATTGAAGGGATGTGAGACAGTATGCCCAGATATACAGATCGCAATGGAAATCAATGGGACCTCAACGATTGGCCAGGCAACTCGTACAAAGCGAGTGTCATCAACACCGCTTATCAAAATAGCGACTTTGTAGTGAAGAATATCGAAGGAACGCTCTACGCTGTGTTCACATGCTTCTGGTGCGGGAAGGCGGTGACGTCCGCGGGCGTGGAAGGGGATCACGTTGCCTCGCAAAACCTTGGAAACAGCGGCGACCAGGAATTGATGATGTTGTATCAGGATGCTCAAAATGCGACGAACCCCGATGGCTCGCCGTGGAATCTGGTTTTGTCCTGCAGCGAATGCAATGGCGGGTCGCGCAACAAGCGCAAGATTATGACGAGAGGGGCGTACCGCCGCGACAGGGACGCGCAAGGCCCTCGGCAGGTGGTGTTCTAGTCGCTGCCATTGATTTCGGGCCGGCTGGCCGCGAGGCTTTATGGTGGAAGTGAGCCATGAAGTCGATCCTTACGCGAGTGCTGCTGACGATTCCGGTTGTGTGGGTGGTGGTTTCGCTCGTCTTTCTGCTGATTCACCTGGTGCCGGGCGATCCGGTGCAGCAGATGCTGGGCGAAGGCGCGACGGCGGCGGATCTGGCGACGTTGCGGCATCAGTATGGGCTGGACCTGCCGCTCGGGATTCAGTATCTGCATTACTGGCGCGATGTGCTCCATGGCGACCTGGGGCGGTCGATCCGGCTGAATGACACCGTGGTTCATCTGATTGCGACGCGGTATCCGTACACGATTGAACTGACCGTCTCGGCGTTGGCGCTGGGGCTGGCGCTGGCGGTGCCGGCTGGAGTGATGGCTGCGGTGCGCCGCGGTCGATGGCAGGATCAGACGGTGGGTCTGGTGAGCCTCTTCGGTCTCTCGGTGCCGGCCTTTGCGCTTGGGCCGGTACTGATTCTGGTGTTTTCGATCGGGCTGGGATCGCTGCCGGTTTCAGGGGCCGGGCCTGGTGGACTGTTTTCGGCAGACGGCTGGAGGTACCTGGTGCTGCCTGCGGTGGCGATGGGGGTTTCGCTGGCAGCGATTTTAACGCGAATGGTGCGAACGGCGATGCTGGAGGAACTGAACCAGGACTACATTCGTACAGCGCGGGCCAAGGGACTCTCGGAGAATGCAGTAGTCTATCGCCATGCGCTGCCCAATGCGCTGGTGCCGATTGTGACGGTGGTTGGGTTGCAGTTTGGCGCGCTGCTGGCCGGGGCGATTGTGACGGAGACGATTTTCAGTTGGCCCGGATTGGGGCGGCTGGTGGTGACGGCAATCTCGGGTCGGGACTATGCGCTGGTGCAGGGAAGTCTGTTGGCTATCGGGCTGACCTACGTGCTGGTAAACCTGCTAACGGATCTGACCTACCGATGGGTGAATCCGCGCATGAGAGGATAGCTTTCCGCCGACGCGCTTCACACGGCACAATCGATCGAACTTGTCTGGCGTTTTACGTTAGAAATCCGGCAAACGATGTAACAGTTCCGAAAAATTATCTAGCATTTCGGACGATCTGTGTTCGCGGTCCCGTCTGTGCGGACGGCAAAATTCGGCAATCAGGACTGCTTTCCTGCCCAGTCGAGCATGGCGAGGGTTAGCAGCAAAACGCGCCGCAGACCCAATTCTCGATTGGCAGCGGAGTACCATTCAGCGCGGGTGTGCGCACCGCCGCCTTCGCCGCCTGCCCCAAGCGAGACGGCGGGAATGCCCAACGAGAGCGGAATGTTGGCGTCGGTTGAGCCGAGGCGCAGGTCGGTGCGGAGACCGAGATGACGGTCTACGGCCTTGATGGCCTCCATGAGCGGGGATTCGCATGGCAGCTCGGACGCGGGTCGATCTCCAATTTTTTCAATAATATAGCGGAGCAATCCTGGAGAATGCTTTTGCTCTCTTCGGTCGGAGCGGACACTGACCTTGGCGTTGGCGGCGTCCACGGCGTCCTCTACGGCGCGATGCAGGGCGACTTCGAGACGGACGAGGGGGCGCAGGTCGGTGCAGCGGAACTCGACGGTTGCGGTGGCGATTTCGGGGATCGTATTGACGGAGGTGCCGCCTTGGATGGTGCCGACATTCAGCGTGCTGCGAGGTTCGTCCGGAAAGTGGTCGCGTGAGGATTCGGCGAGCGTGGTCAGGGCGGAAGCCAGGATAAGAATGGGGTTTGGGGTTCCAGCGTCGGTGAAGCTGTGGCCGCCTGGACCGTTGACGGTGACCTGATAGCGGCGGCTGCCGAGAGCCTGGGTGACTGCGGTTTCGGCTCCGGCACCGTCGAGGACGATGTGGGCTGCGATGCGGCCGGCGTAGGGTGAATGCTGGTAGATGTGACGTACACCACGCAGGTCGCCTTCGCCTTCTTCGCCGACGTTGCCGACGAAGACGAGGTTCGCGCCGAGAGGCATCCGGGAGATTAAGAGTGCTTGAGCTATTGCCAGTAGACCGATGATTCCAGAAGCGTTATCGCAGGCGCCAGGGGCTTCGATACGTTCGCCACGGAGGATAGGTTTGAGCGGGGTGTCGAGCGGAAAGACGGTGTCGAGGTGGGCGGACAGGAGGATTATGGGTGATTGATCCTCCGGCTCGTTCTCTGGCTCGGAATTGGACTTGGGGATGGTGCCGAAGACGTTGCCGATGGCGTCAGTGTACACATCGGAGAGGCCGACTTCGAGGAATCGGCGAGCCATCCAGAGACTGCGCTGTTCTTCGCCGAAGGGCGGGGCGGGGATGGCTACGAGTTCCATTTGCCAGTGGAGCATCTGCTGGCTGTGAAGGTGGAGCCAGCGGAAGGCTTCGTGTAGAGGGCGCTGCTCGGCGAGAGCAAGTACACGGGAAAAGGCCGAACTGCGCGAGAGAATCGCCATATCTGTACTTTCAGGCTAGCAGGTATGGGCGGGGATGGGTTTGACCTGCTTTGATGCGGCTTTGCGGACGGACCGGGGGTAATATTGGTCAAGTTCCAGCCGGGTATTGGTTTAGGAGTGACGAGCCGTGGATGCTACTGGATATAAGCCCTCCTCTCAATTTGGCCAGGCGGCGGTTCAGATCTTTGGCATGAATGAGCGGATGAATCAGATTCTGATTGAACACCTTGATCCTGCTGTGTGGAGGGCGAAACCGCCAGGTAAAGTCCGCACTATTGCGGCGATCTTCACGCATGTGCACAACGTCCGCACGAAGTGGGTGAGGCTTACGGCTTCGCATCTGGGCGTTCCGGCACAGCTCAACCGGGCGCATTGCACGCCGGAAGAGGCCCGTGCCGGATTGGCTGAGAGCGCTGCTCGCTGTTCGGAGATGCTGGCGGAAGCATTTGGCGATGGCGGAGGACGGGTCGAGACATTTTGGAGAGACGGTTGGGCGAAACCGTGGCCGGTGGGTCCGGAGATGCTTTGCTACATGCTTTCTCATGAAGCTCACCATCGCGGACAGGTGTGCATGCTGGCGCATCAGTTGGGATTTCCGCTCTCGAAGGAGACAACGAGTGGAATGTGGAACTGGGAGAAGCTGCTGGAAGCTGAGAGGGAGAGGCGGTAGTTAATTAGCAAGTGGAGCGTTATCTTGATGTTATGTATGTAAATTAAAGTAACACGCGAGATTCTGGCTTATTCTTGGGAGAGAAGACCGACAGTGTTGCCGTCAATATCGGAGAACCAGGCGAAGGTGCTGCCGTTGGGGAGCTTGATGGGTGGGACGAGGGTTTTGCCTCCGAGGGCTTCGGCTCTGGCGAGGTATTCGGCTGCGTTGCTGACGCCGACGTAGAAGTTGGTGTAATGGAAGGGCTCGTGGCCGAGGCTGACGATGTGGCCTCCGATGGCCTGCGCGACGGCGTTTTCCGCGTCGGTGCGGATGTCGGTGCTCATTGGGCCGGATGTCATCTCCCAGTCGAAGAGCTGCTGGTAGAAGGCAGTGGACTTTTCGCGGTCGCGGCAGCCGATTTCGAAGTGGACGACGGGGTTGGGCATGATTTCTCGCCTCCTCGGAACAGAGACTCGTTATTTCGGATTCGTCATAGCAGATTCGTTATAGCAGAGATTCTTCTGGATATTCGACGGAATGCAGGAACAGGCCACGGGCTGGGGCGGTGGGTCCCGCGATGGAGCGGGAACGGGCTGCGAGGATTGCGGGCATGGAGCCGGCAGGGAACTGGCCGCGGCCGATTTCGAGCATGGTGCCGACGAGGTTGCGGACCATGTGATGGAGGAATCCATTGCCTCGGACGCGGTAGACAAGTAGTTCGCCGGGAGATTCGGTCCATTCGGAAGAGAAGATAGTGCGGATCGTGGAGCGGGTTGGGATACTGGTATCGCCTTCGGGTTCTTCTTCGCCTCGGAGAGTGAGGTCGGGATCGCTGGCCGCAAGGCTGAGGAAGTCATGTTCCCCGATGATTGCGTTGGCTGCATCCTGGATGGCGTCGAAATCGAGAGGCCAGCGGCAGTGGTGGATGTAGGGCGCGAGAAACGGCGAGCAAAGCTGGCCTCGGAAGATGCGGTATTCGTAGGTCTTGGCTAGGGCGCCGTGCCGCGCGTGGAAGGCGGCATGGACGATTTGGGCATCGAGAACGCGGATGGCTGCTGGGAGGGTGCGGTTGAGGGCGCGCTGGAGGTTTTCTGGCGGAATGGGTGCGCCGAGCTCGAAGCTGGCGACCTGACCGAGGGCATGGACGCCGGCATCGGTCCGACCGGAGCCTTGCGGCAGAGGAGCTTCGCCCCAGGAACTGCTGAGCACTCGCTGGATGGCGGCTTGAAGCTCGCCCTGAATGGTGGGAAGGCCGGGTTGGACCTGCCATCCGTAATAGTTGGTGCCGTCGTAGGTGAGGGTCAGCTTCCAGTTCTGCATTGGTTCGTCTAAGGAAGGGAACCCTGATTCAAGAATCGTCTTCAGGAATCGTCTTCGAATCGAATTCGATTCGAATCTGGGGTATCCGCTTGGCTGAGGATACCGCATCGGGCAAGTCGGACTGACCGGGCTGTTCCTGGGGCTGGGATATACTCAGTTTTTCTGTCCAAAACAAGGTGGCTTCCGGCAAGGTTTGATGGGGCGGGACGGAGCCATGTGATTTTCGAGATGCGTGAGGTGTGTCCTCCGAGCGTTTGCAGGTGTTTGCGGGAACGAATTTGCTCCGCCTGACGTATCCGATTCGTAGCAGAAACAGGATTACTCGACAGGTTCCCGGTTCGTGGCGCAAGTGTGTAGAAAGTGCGTCCGGCGGGTTGACTGGTGAGTCTGGATGTGCAGCATTCGATCTGGCACAGAGATAGGTGGAGAGGATTCATGCATTTGTACCGGAATCTTGAATTAGCGCAGGAGAAAAGCAAGCAAATGGAGAATGTCACAGCATCTCGCGGCAAGAGCCGCAGCGGCACCACTGGAAATTTGCGCGCCGCTGCTGTGGTGCTGCTGAGTCTGACGACCGCGATGCCACCAGGGATCGCCCAGCAGACCTCTCCGCAGGCTGGGGACAAGGTGCTTACGGAGGTGCCGGCTGCTCCGGCGCCAGTGAGCACAGAACCGCTCTTCCTGCGGGATACGGCCAAGGACTTCAGCAAAGGACACAATCCGTTTCCCAATCCGATCAAGATTTTTCAGGGAACGGATGTTCCGCCAGCGAATTTCATGAATTCCCTGCGGCTTTCGGACCTGGTGAAGAACGGGAAGATTTACCTGAGCCTGAGCGACGCGATCACTCTGGCGCTCGAAAACAACTACGATCTGGCGATTGCCCGGTACAACCTGGATATCGCCGACACGGATATTCTGCGCACCAAGGCTGGTTCCCTCTTTCGTGGCGTCAATTCGGGTCTGTTGACCAACACGCTGGGCGGCAGCTCGTCTACCTTGACGATCGGCGGCGGCCCAGGTGGCACGACTGCCGGCGCTGCTACCGGGGCATCGGGTCTGGTGGTTTCGACGGACGGTGCGGGTCCGGCGCCGGCGAACTTCGATCCTTATCTGACGGGAACGATCCAGTTGGAGCGGGCATCGGCTCCGCAGCCAAACACCTTGTTTTCGGGTGGCAAGACCACGCTTACTACCAATACCGACCAATACAACTTCAGTTATTATCAGGGGTTTCGAACGGGCGCCAATCTGCAGGTGTCCCTTAGTAATAGCCGGCAGACGACGGACAACCCGTTTGTCGATTACAGTCCTCAGTTGTCTTCGAGCTTCCAGGCTAAGCTCATTCAGCCGTTCCTCTACGGGGCTGGGACATGGGTGAACAAACGATATATCCAGGAAGCGATCTTTGACCGGCGAATTACCGATTCAGCCTTCCGGCAGCAGATTCTTTATACGGTCAACCAGGTGGAGAACATCTACTGGGCGCTGGTGAGCTCGTACGAGGACTTGCAGGCAAAGGAACGGGCGATCGAGCAGACCCGCAAGGTTGCGGCGGACGACCGCAAGCAGCTTGAGATTGGCACAATGGCTCCGTTGGATGTGGTGACAGCGGATTCAGCGGTCGCTTCGGATGAGCAGGCGCTCATCAGTTCGCAGAGCAACCTGAATTATCAGCAGTTGATCATCAAGCAGGCGATTGCACGGAATCTGAACGAGCCGGCGCTCATCGCCGCGCCGGTGATTCCGACGGACCGGGTGAGCCTGGAAGAGCTGCCGGAAGAAAAGCAGTCGGCGGATGATCTGGCGAAGACGGCCTTTCAGCAGAGGCCGGAGCTGGAACAGGCTGTGCTCTCGCTGAAGAAGGATGAGATCACGCTGAAGGCGACAAAGAACGGGCTGCTGCCTCAGCTCAATGGTTTCGCTTTCTATAACTCGAGTGCTCTGGGCGGTGCGCAGAGTCCGGAAGCCCTCAATTTCGCGACGGGTGGGCCGTATGCTCCCGGATCCTTTCCCGCGTCGGGTTATGGAACAGTGCTGCAGAATCTCTTCAACAACTCGGCGCCGGATAAGGGTGCGGGCTTTACGCTGAATGTTCCGCTGAGGAATCGTACGGCGCAGGCGGATCGGTCTCGGTCCTTGATTGAATACCGGCAGGCGCAGTTACGGCTGGAGCAGCTTTACACCGAGATTCGCATGCAGGTGGTCAATCAGCAGTTTGCGTTGACGAACGATCGGGCCGCTGTGCTGGCTGCGGAGGCGTCTCAGCGGTACAACGCGCAGAGCCTGGATGCGGAGCAGAAGAAGCTCCACCTGGGAGCTTCGACGACGGCGCTAGTCTTGCAGCAGTCGCGCAATCTGGCGACGGCGGAGAACAGCTTGATCTCGGCCAAGGCCGCGTATGCGAAGGATCGCGCGCTGCTCTATCAGTTGCTCGCGACAACCTTACAGCACTACGGCATCAGCCTCGGAGATGCTGCGACGGGGGTGGTGAAGGAAGTTCCGGTGATTCCCGGACTGGAACCGGCTAAGCCGGGAAATGAGCCTACGTTGCCTGCGCCGCCAGCGAATCAGTAGAATGAAATAGTGTTCTCCCCGCAGAAGGGAAGGCCCGGCAGCCGAGATTTCGGCGCCGGGCCTTTCTGTTTGTTCTGAAGTTGGGATGGAGCTGATCTGGCTATCGTTCCGCTATGAAGTCCAGCAGGTCGAAGAATTCGGGGAAGCTGATGGCGGCGGATTCTGAGCCTCGGATGAGTGAGTCTCCGGTGGCGCGGAGGGCGGCTACGCTGAAGGCCATGGCGATACGATGGTCGCCGCCTGAGTCGATGGTGGCTCCGTGGAGTTGCTGGCCACCGGGGACGTCCATGCCGTCTTCGTGCTCGGTGACTTCGGCTCCCATGGCGCGGAGGTTCTGAACGACCAAGGCGATGCGGTCGGACTCTTTGACGCGCAGCTCTTTGGCGTCGCGGATGCGGATGCCGCCGCGAGTGTAGGGTGCGATGGTGGCCAGGACGGGCAGTTCGTCGATGAGTTGGGCAGCCAGGGAGCCGGTGACTGAGGTGCTGCCGAGGCCTTCGGGTGGCGCGGTGATCTGCACGGTACCGACGAGTTCGGAGTGCTTGTCTTCGAGATTTAGGACGGCCACCTGGACGCCCAGTGAGGTCAGGACGTCGAGGAGCGTGGCGCGGGTGGGATTCAGGCCGAGTGAGTCGAGCAGGAGTTGCGAGCCGGGGAAGAGCGCGGCGGCGCAGAGGAAGAATGCGGCGGAGGAGATGTCTCCGGGGACGGCTGCTTCGATGGCCTTGAGGGTTTGCGGGCCGGTGATGGAGACGGAGTCGACACTGCGCTCGACGTTGGCACCGAAGGCTCGGAGAGCCAGTTCGCTGTGGTCGCGGGTGCGGATGCTTTCGCGGACGGTGGTGGTGCCCGGGGTTTGCAGACCGGCGAGGAGAACGCAAGTTTTGACCTGGGCGCTGGGAACTGGCGGGGTGTAGTCGATGGCCTTGAGCTGCGAGCCGTGGATGTGGATGGGCGCGTGGCCTTCAGTTAGCGTGAGTCTGGCGCCCATCGATTCGAGAGGAAGCTGGATGCGCTTCATGGGGCGGCGCGAGAGCGATTCGTCGCCGATGAGTGTGAATTCGCCTTGCTGAGCGGAGAGCAATCCGGAGATCATGCGCATGGTGCTGCCGGAGTTGCCGCAGTCTAACTCGCTGGAGGGCTGGTTGACCTTGCCTGCTACGCCGGTGACTTCTACCGTGCCGTCTTCGCGGCGGTTGACCTGTGCGCCGAGGGCGCTCATGCAGGCCAGCGTGGAGGCGCAGTCGGCTCCGGTGGAGAAGTTGGTGAAGCGCGAGGTGCCTTCGGCGAAGGCGGCGAGCATTCCGTAGCGGTGGCTGATGGACTTGTCGCCGGGAAGGCGCAGGCTGCCGTAGATGTTTTTGGCGGGACGGATGAGGCGTTCTTCTGTGGCGGTGTGCAAGACAAGCTCCGGAGGATTGCGGATGATTTTGGTATGACTCTTCAGTTTAGCGAAGAATTGTGGGCGGCGAAGAGACGGGAATGCCACGACGATCGAATTATGGAATGAGCGTTCTTAAGTTCAATCACGCATGGCAAAGTGATCATTCCTAAAGACACTTCGGAACAATTTTTGAGCTTAGGTCGTATGTTCTAAAGATGCGACTTAGACTGACGCTACCTATCCTTCTGGTTCTGGCATTTTTTGCAACTTTCCAAAGCCACGCGTCCGATCTGGCCCTGGTTGGTGCAAAGATTTATCTGTCCCCATCTGAGCCACCTATCGAAATCGGCACGATCCTTGTACACAGCGGCCGCGTTCTATCGGTTGGACCGATTGCAGAGATCAAAGTCCCACGCGGTACGACCGTAATCGACTGCAAGGGTCTCGTCGTGACTGCCGGCTTCTGGAACAGCCACGTGCACATCCTTTTGCCAGGGCTGCTTCATGCCGAAAATCTCTCCTCCGGGCAGATCTCGTCACAACTTCAACAGATGCTTACACGGTGGGGATTCACTACCGTCTTTGACATCGCTTCTGTGCTCCAGAACACCAATCTCATCCGCCATCGCATAGAAAGCGGCGACGTGAAAGGACCGCGGATTCTCTCAGTCGGCGAGCCCTTTTGGGTGAAAGGTGGAACGCCGATTTACGTCAAAGGGTTCCTCGAAGCCAATCACATCAGCATTCCGGAGGTGGAATCAACGGCGCAAGCCAAGGAGCGAGTGCGCCAGCAGATTGGCGACGGCGCGGATGGCATTAAGATTTTTGCGAATTCGATCGAGCGCGATGAGATCTTGACTATGCCTTTAGACCTCGCCCAGGTGATTGTCTCCGAGGCCCACAGTGCTGGCAAACCTGTGTTTGCCCATGTTTCCAATAATCAAGGAATCGAGGTCGCGATTCAGAGCGGGGTCGATATCCTGGCCCACACCACTCCCAGCGACGAGCTTTGGAGTGCGTCTTTCGCTCAGCGGCTGGCGGCTGCTCACATGGCTCTTACTCCGACGCTCACCCTTTGGGACGTCGAATCCAAAAAGGGCAATGCCTCACCGGACGATGTCGAGAAGGGGATGAGCAGAGCGGCCCAGCAACTGGAGGCTTTCTCGCGAGCAGGAGGGCAAGTTCTCTTCGGCACCGATGTTGGCTACATTCAGCAGTTCGACACCTCCGAAGAATTCAAGTGGATGTCCCGCGCCGGGATGAGTTTTCAGGAGATTCTGGCTTCCCTCACTACGAACCCCGCTCAGCGCTTCGGCTACTCCACTCGCAGCGGACGCATAGCGAAAGGATTGGATGCCGATCTTGTGATTCTGAGCGCTGACCCGGCTCAGAACTCTTCAGCATTTTCACAAGTTCGCTACACGATACGAGGCGGGCAGGTCATCTACGCAGAGAAATAAAGCGCGCAGAGAGACTTCGTGCTTCTTCTTGACAAATGACCTACATGGATGTCGATTTCCGTGAACAGGCCGAAACGCTTCTCGAACTCAAATCAACTCGATTTGATACTCGGCGATGGTACATGCGTTGAGAATGCGAATGCACTATATTCGGTTTCCTGGAGTGAAGTGCCGTTCTCGTTGCCGCCACAAAAAGTCACCCGGACCGACCGGTACTTCAATATTTCGACGACTCTCTGTTGTGACAGGAATGATAAGGGGAGCACTTCACGGCAGGACTCTTCGTCGCGAAGGATTATTTGATAGCAAAACCAACGTGCCTGCGTGGTAGAGAGATTTCGAAAGCAGTGGTATAGACAAACCTTATGCCGTATAAGCATTTGCACTTGGACGATGCGAGGAGTGATTGGGGATTATTGTCGAGAGATGGCAAGGAACAAGGATTGAAGTCACAAACATCAACAGACATTAAATCTCCACTCCGCTCAAGGTTGGAAGCAAGAAAAGCATAACCCAGATCCTGGCCCGGCATTCTCTACCCCAAAAAACCGAAGAGCCACTATTCATTTGATCTTTGCGGTGAATCGAGCATTTTTACGGACGGTCAGTTCGATCCGGCGCGACAAGTGAGAGTGAAGGTCTTTTCGCACCCCACTACTGAACTGTTGCAGGTACTGGCGATTATGGATCTTAACCGAAGCAGGCCTCCCGGCATATGCTCGGCCTCCCCGTTCCTTCTGTCGGAGCTGGAACGCTGGCTCGGCGAATGCCGCCGCCGGATCGGCCTCTGAAGAGGCTTACTTCGGTATTTCAAAAGATTGGGAATAAAACAGGGCTTTTCGGTCACTTAACATCGGGAGGCCTATCACTCCCGAGCTGTTAGGAATGCCCCGATTCCACTTAGGAGTACTGTGGGGCCAACTGTCTCGAATTGGCAGACGGCCGTTGCACATGTACAACAGCCAAACTCTACCACGTAAGCGAAAGGAATAAATCTTGAAGGTTCTTATAACGTCCGTACCCCTCATGGGCCATCTCAATGCCGTACTCTCAGTTGGACGAATTCTTACTGAACAGGGCCATGAAGTGATTGGTCTGTCGGTCAACGTACTCCGCGACCGAATCGAGCACATCGGCGCAAGATTCGTACCTTTCTCCGGAGCTGCTGATCTTGACTTACGGGATTTCGCCGCAGCGTATCCGGAGTTTCGGACGATGGCACCAGGTGTCGAGATGACACGGTTTTACTTCGAACGCGTCTTTGCAGATCCGTTGATTGATCAGAATCGGGACGTACAACATGCAATCGAAACATTTACCCCCGATGTCATCATCGTTGACAATTTGTTTTTAGGTATTCTTCCGCTCTTGCTGGGACCCCGCGCCAACCGGCCGCCGATCATTTCTGTTGGGTCAACCTATTTACTCTGGCATCGCCACGACAATGCTCCATGCAATCTGGGTTTGCCGCCTGCCTGGAAAAACGCTTATGCCGAAATTGCCCATGAGATTGATGCTGCATTTACGAAGCCAATTGGCGAATACATCAACTCTCTTCTGACAGGCGGTGGTTTCCCGGCGTTGCCGCTGAACATTTTGGACGCGGTTATCCAGTTACCTGATGCCTGTCTGCAACTCACCGTGCCGGACTTCGAATTCCCAAGAGCTGATCTCCCTCCAACGGTGCATTTCGTTGGAGCAATGCCAATTGTTCCGAAGCAAGCTCCGATTCCGGCCTGGGCAGATGAATTGGATGATTCCCGGAAGGTAGTTTTTGTTACTCAGGGGACTGTTTCAAACCACAATTTCACACAACTGGTGGCGCCGACGTTATCCGCACTTGAAGACGATCCAGATCTTTTGGTAGTTGTCGGCGTTGGTGGCCGCTCGATCGATGAACTGCCAAAGCCGTTGCCAGCGAATACACGCGCTGCATCCTATTTTTCGTTGGAGTGGCTCCTGCCGAAGGTTGATGTCTTCGTAACGAATGGAGGCTACAACACAGTAAATCAAGCGTTAAAGCACGGAATCCCACTCGTGACAGCCGGTCTTACGGAGGATAAGGCAGATGTAAATGCGCGCGTCGAGTGGTCCGGAGCCGGCATCGATCTAAAGACGAATACCCCAACAGTCGAGGCGTTGGCGCAAGCCGTACGGTCTGTCCTCAACGAACCGCACTATCGATCATCAGCGGCGCAATTGGCTATTGAATTTGCGAAGTTTGATACGGGGCAGGAAGTTATGCGGGTAATTGACGAACTGACCTGTGACGCTGTTCTCACATCCATCAAAAGCGATGTGGCGCGATAAGCCCCGTATTATGCCAAGAGACCTCCATGCAAGGTGGCGGTCTCTTTTTTTGATACGGTTCTGAACGCGGGCGTCAAATCTCGCCGTGCCCGCATTGGCGTTTACGAGGATTTATCCTGTTGTCCGGGCGCAAGATGCCTTCAATGAACCCATTGGACTGTTAGCACAGCTAGTCTCTCAAGTCGTGATCACAACTGTGAAGTCGAGACTGGTTGTGCCGAGACAGCACGTTTGCTAGTGTGGCTTGCATGCCGTCGAATGTACCCGAACATTTGAGCAGAACCATAGAGACGCTTTACCAGTCTGAATCGGGCCGGATTCTGGCTACGCTGGTGCGCCTCCTTGGCGATTTCGATCTCGCTGAAGAGGCCATGCACGAGGCCTTTGCTACTGCTTTGGACGCCTGGCGTAAGGCCGGTATACCAGACAACCCGCGCCCCTGGCTCATTTCAACCGCACGCTTCAAGGCCATTGACGGGATGCGCCGGAGGGCGCGCTTCGACGCCGCACAAACGGACCTCGCGCTCAACCTAGAGGCGCGCATCAACGATGGACCCCAGGAAGAGGAGATCGAGGACGACCGCCTCCGTCTCATCTTCACCTGCTGCCATCCCGCTCTGGCGCCGGAAGGACAAGTTGCTCTTACTCTGCGTGAAGTGTGCGGCCTGACAACAGAGGAGGTTGCTCGAGCATTTCTCGTTAATCCGGCGACGCTCGCGCAGCGCATCGTGCGCGCGAAGGCCGTCATCCGCGATAAGGCTATTCCTTACCAGGTGCCTGTATCGCAAGAATTACCGGCAAGGTTGGGAGCCGTACTTCTGGTCGTTTATCTGATCTTCAACGAGGGGTATTCGGCGCAATCGACACACGGCGCGCTGAGCCGCGAGGCAATCCGTCTGGGCAGACTGATCCTCGACCTTCTTCCGGAACCGGAGGTGATGGGTTTGTTGGGGCTTATGCTGTTGCAGGAGTCGCGCCGTGCGGCCCGGAGTTCCCCGGAAGGCGAGTTGATCCTGCTGGATCAGCAGGATCGCTCCGTTTGGAACAAGGACCAGATCGCTGAAGGCATCTCTCTCACCGAGCGCGCTCTTGCGTCGAGGCGTTTCGGTGCGTACACCCTTCAAGCCGCCATTGCCGCAGTCCACGCCGAGTCTCCCTCGGCAGCATCGACGGATTGGCGCCAAGTCCGGCTGCTCTACGACCGGCTGGTTCATATTCAACCTTCTCCGGTCGTCGAACTCAACCGTGCAGTTGCCGTCGCAATGTCCGAGGGGCCGGAACTGGGTCTTCGTCTCATCGATGACTTGCTGGAACGCGAGGAACTCGCCAACTATCACCTCGCACACTCTGCCCGTGCGGATTTGTGTCGCAGGCTGGGGCGAATTCCCGAGGCGCGCGCTTCGTATGAGAAGGCGCTGGCCCTTGTCCGACAAGAGCCAGAACGCCGTTTTCTCGCGGGACGGCTGCGGGAATTGAAATAAAAATCGGCCCTGCTGTCGATCTTTCCCACGCTCGACGACTATAGGGGGAACGATCCAGCACACAAGGTTGTACTGCTGGCCGCCAACAATAGGAGACGTACGATGAAATATATCTGTTTGGGATACATCGAGCCGGGGAAATTCCAGGGCATGACTGAGGACCAGCAGCACGCGATGCTCGATGAGTGTTTTGAATACGACGCCCATTTGCGCGCCAATGGGCATTTTGCTTCCGGAATGGCTCTTCAACCCCCGGAAACCGCGTTGACCCTGTACTGGAAGAACGGCAAAGTCGCAACTACCGACGGACCCTACGCGGAAACCAAGGAGCAACTTGGCGGCATTCTCGTTCTGGAGGCGCGGGATATGAACCATGCCATTCAGCTGATCTCGCAGCATCCGGGCCTGAGGTATGGGCCGTGGGAGATACGGCCGGCAGCCGATCTAAACCAGATGATGCAGGAGAGCGAGCAGCGACGGCGAAACGAAACCGCACGCTGAGGACGGGCAGAAGAGTGATCAGGACCGTGGCCGGGGGAGGGAAGCTGATTTAGCTGCGGCGTCCGGCCAACGCAAGAAAGAGTTTGCACAGAAATCCAGGAGGAAGGAATACAGATGCCAAAGGTTCGTGTTGCAGGATTTAGTGTTTCGTTGGATGGTTTCGGCGCTGGGATTGAGCAGAGCCTGAGTGATCCTCTCGGCAAGCGGGGGACCGAGATCTTTCAGTGGTTCTTTCGGACAAAGACATTCCGCGCGATGCATGGGCAAGAAGGTGGAGCTGTCGATACCGACGATCAGTTTGCGCGAAGAGCAATGGAGAACTTCGGCGCTTTCATCCTCGGTCGCAATATGTTCGGTCCCGTGCGCGGCCCGTGGCTGGATCGCTCATGGAAGGGCTGGTGGGGCGATAACCCGCCTTATCATACGCCAACCTTCGTTCTAACCCACTACGAGCGGGAGCCTCTGGTGATGGAGGGAGGAACGACCTTCTACTTTACCACCGGCGGAATCGAAGAAGCGTTGAGACTCGCGAAGCAAGCAGCGGGCGAGAAAGATGTCAAGATCGGAGGTGGTGTTTCCACTGTGCGGCAGTATCTGCGAGCTGGGCTGATAGATTCTCTGCAATTCGCGTTTTCCCCCGTCGTACTCGGTCAGGGAGAAGCGCTGTTCGCCGATCTCGACCTGCCTGCGCTTGGATTTTCGGTGACAGAACACAGCCCTACTGAATACGCGACCCATATTGTGCTGGAGAAAGTTTAGAGACAGAGTTGCCAGCCAACCCTCATCGTGCGCAGAACGCAGCGCGATGAGGGCGGCCCCGAGGATTGGCGCCGCGGAAGGGAAGTCGGCGTTGCGACTGTGATCTCGTAACCTGTTGTAGAGTTGCGGGGTATTATTACAGCGAGTAGATCTGAACTCCCTGACAGAAGTGGCAAATATTGTGATTTCCATTGTCTCTCAAGGAATGATTAAGCGGACGGTCCTCGTCCGCCTGGCTGTCGGCTATTCTGTTGCCGCGCTCTTGTGTTCTACCACATTGGGGATGGCCCACGACGCAGCGGGTCGCCCCGACAATCGGCCCGTGAATGTTGGAGTCGTGCGGCAGGCGCATGTGGACCCTCACACAGTCATCCTGCCAGTGGTCGACGGGAAGGATATCCGTTTCACGCGACTCTCGACGGAAGACGGGTTATCACAAACGATGGTATGGCAGATCGTGCAGGACGATCAGGGCTTCATGTGGTTTGGTTCCCAGTATGGACTGAACCGGTACGATGGCTACAAGTTCAAGGTGTTCAGGCATGAGCCTGGTGTTGCCAATAGTCTAAGCGGAGTCTACATTTACTCGCTGTTCAAGGATCGCTCGGGCACACTTTGGGTCGGATGCGATGATTTTCTGGATAAATTCAACCCGGTCACCGAGACATTTACTCACTACCGCATTGATACCGCGGGCTCGCAAGGGGAAACGGTTCCTGTCACCACCATCAGCCAGGACCACACGGGTTTGTTGTGGCTTGGAACCAGGAAGGGCCTCTACAGATTCGATCCCTCTACCGGACGGATCATTCACTATCGTCACGATCCTAACAATCCCTTGAGCCTGAGCAGCGACGAGATCAGAACAACCGGCGAAGACAGAGAGGGGATTTTCTGGGTTGGGACCCACGAAGGGCTGGATGCGTTCGATCGGGATTCGGGGAAGGTCACGCTCCACGTCCCGTTGGAGAACCTTGCCCCTACGTCGTTCTATGAGGATCGCTTTGGCGTGTTCTGGATATTCCAGCTCACTGGAGGCGGTTTAGGGGTCTTCGATCGAAAGACGAATACGGTTACTCGTTATTCGTTCCACAAGGGGCATCTTTCTGATGCACTGCTGACCGGGGTTATGACGGCGTTCGAAGACCGGGAAGGCACTCTGTGGTTTGGGACGTATGGCGACGGCCTTGTCAAATATGACCGACAGGGCCAGAAGTTCATTCGCTACCGTAATGACCCCGCGAACCCGGATAGTCTCAGCGAAGACAATGTGATTACTCTGTTTCAGGATCGCGAGGGAGACATTTGGACAGGCATGTTCATGTTGGCGCCCAACCGGTTCTCTACGAGACCGCCGCTCTTTGAGAAATTCAAGCACGAGCCCGGCAATCCGAACAGCCTCAAGGGGACGATGGTCAACGGCATCTATCAGGATCGCAAAGGAATCCTGTGGATCAGCACGATTGACGCGCTCAACCGCATCGACCGCAACACAGGGCAATACACCTTCTATCAGACTGCAGGACCAGGAGTCAGCCCGCGCCCGATTGCTATCGTCGAAGACCGATCGGGTTTTCTTTGGCTCGGTAGCGACAGCCATGGGGTGGCCCGTTTCGACCCCAAGACCGGAGCGCTCAAGACGTTCCGGCACAGCCCAACGGATCGATTCAGTTTGAGCAATGATGTTGTGGATCGGCTGCTCATCGATCACAACGGTACGCTGTGGGCCACCACGTTTGATGGCCTCAATCGCTTTGATCCGGCGACTTCTCACTTCACCGTGTATAAGCCCGATAAACAAAGCGGGGCGCTGGTCGATATCGAGATCGAGGAAGACCGTCAGGGAGAGTTATGGGTTGGCACGCATTCCTCAGGTCTGCAACGTTTCGATCCAACCACAGGGCGGTTCACGGCTATCTACCAGCACGACGCAAATGACCCGACGAGCCTGAGCAACAACCGGGTCAACTCTGTGCACATCGATCACGCAGGGACGATGTGGGTTGGCACTCAGGATGGGCTGGACAGATTCGACCCAAAGACCGGCAGATTTAAGACTTACGACGAGCAAGATGGCTTATCTGGAAATGTGGTGAGTTGCATCCTTGACGACGAACGCGGCAATCTATGGATGAGCACCAATAACGGTCTGTCGCAATTCGATACGTCAAAGCAGACCTTCAGGAACTACTCCGCCGCGGATGGTCTTCCCGGTGCGGACTTGACCGGTTGGGGCACTTGTTTCAAAAGCTCGAGTGGTGAGATGTTTTTTGGGGGATTCAGTGGAGGCATAGCATTTCATCCGGACAAGGTGGGGGACAGTCCATACGTTCCGCCGGTCGTTCTCACTGATTTCCGGCTCTTCAACCACCCCGTGACGATTGGAACTGATTCACCGCTCCGGAAGTCCATCGGCTACACCAGCGCCTTCACCCTTTCTCATGACCAGAACGTCTTCTCGCTGGAGTTCTCCGCACTCAGCTATTTCAATTCGGCTACCAACCGCTACCGCTACAAGCTGGACGGATTAGACCACGAATGGCACGAGGTGGGCAGCAACCAACGGTTGGCGACTTACACCACCCTGCCGACAAGGATGTATACCTTCCGTGTGCAGGGCGCAACCAGCCGGGGCGCCTGGAGCGAGCCAGGCTTGGAGTTAGCCATCAAGATCCTGCCTCCGTGGTGGAATACATGGTGGTTCCGTGCGGTCTGCGTGATCGTTTCTGTAACATTGCTCGGGGCATTTTATCGATGGCGCATTCGGCAGCTCCGGAGAGAGGAAAAGCACCTTCGGGACGTTGTGGAAACGATTCCGGCAATGGCATTCTCCGCCCGGTCCGATGGGTCCACGGAATTTGTCAATCGACCTTGGCTGGACTATACAGGGCTGTCAGAAAGAGCCAATTTGGACTCTGGCTTGCAGCTCACCATTCACCCCGATGACCTGGATGAGCACCTGAGCAAGTGGCAAGCGTCGCTGGCGACTGGCGCACCCTTCGAGAATGAGGCACGCCATCGCGATGCGAATGGCGCCTATCGCTGGTTTCTAGTTCGTGCTGTGCCGTTCCGTGATGAGCACGGACATGTTCTCAAGTGGTATGGAACTCTGACGGACATTGAAGATCGCAAACGCTCAGAACAGGAACGCGAGAAAGTACGCCAGCTACAGGCAGATCTCGCACATGAGAACCGGATCAGCATGATGGGAGAGCTGGCCGCTTCGCTGTCTCATGAGCTAAGGCAGCCCATCACTGCGGCAATGCTAAACGCCGCGAGCTGCCTGGGATGGCTTACGCGCGACCGGCCGGATGTGGAAGAGGCGCGCGAAGCGGCATCGAGAATCATGAAAGACGGCACCCGTGCGACGGAGATAATCGACGGTTTGCGATCTCTTTATAAGAAAGGCGCTCCGCCGGAACGTGGATTGGTCGATGTGAACGAGTTGGTTCTTGCAATGTTTGTCCTGCTGCGCAGTGAGGCCAACCGCTACTCGATTCACATGCGTGCGAATCTAGCCTCCCAACTTCCTCCGGTCACGGCAGATCGCGTGCAACTGCAGCAGGTATTGATGAACCTCATGCTCAACGGCATTGAGGCGATGAAAGACACTGGCGGTGAACTTATGGTTAAAACGGAGCTGGCTCAGGATGGTCAACTGCTACTCTCAGTCAGCGACACCGGTGTGGGATTGCCAGCCGACAAGACTGACCAGATTTTCAGCGCCTTCTTCACCACCAAACCTCAGGGCTCGGGCATGGGTTTGGCGATCAGCCGCACTATCATCGAATCACACGGTGGCCGCTTATGGGCGAACGCCAACCAGGGAAGGGGTGCGACGTTTCTGTTCACCCTGCCGGTAGAGATGATAACGTCGTCACCCTCGGTTTGCCTGACCCGCCAGTGATAGGCATGTTGATTGCACGTGCCCGACATCGACGGCTACATCTGCTTCAGCACCAATTGACCCCCGTTTTCATCGTCCGACAGGACCTCGAGCGTCATAGCGGATGCGGTCTGCGACGGGGTTACAGCATGTTTTATAGGCCCCATCGTCTGTGCGATCGCGACGCCGCCAATGTTAGCTTTGAACGTTGCCAGTTTCTGAGGTTCGGAGCCGCCGGTCAGGATCAGGTCATACTTCTTCCCGGGCGTAAGGCCCGTTGCCGCGATCTGCACGTTGTCGATCGGCCCGAGCGAGTTGATCGAGACACTCGCGTGTGCCTGTGAATCGCCAGAGGTTGGTGGGACCAGTTCGAGGTGGAGCGCATCGCTTGAAATGCCGAGAGGCTTCAGATTGGCGTTGCCCGCATCGGAGGAGACTGCCCCGGGAACGTAAACGAGCGCCTGGGGCAGCTGGCCGACAGGGATCGTGGCTACAATGCGATTCGTCATCGTGTCGATAGCCTGCACTGAATCCCCATTTTCCAAACCGACATAAACCTTACTTCCATCGCCGGACCCCCAGATGCCGTGGGGCAGGTCACCAGTTTTAATCGTTGCCACTAACTGAGGCGCGGAGCCGGTCACGCGGCGGTAGGCCAACACCTCGTCCTTGCCTCCTACCGTGACATAGGCAAACCGTCCTGCTTCGTTTGTTATGAAGGTAACGTGATTTGTGATGGGTCCTGTTTCGAGCGTGGCCAGCGTCTGGAAGGGTGGCTTCGCGCTTACGACCTGGGTCTTGCCCGAATCCTTGAGAGTAAACCAGACTTCGTCCTGATCGACCGCAAGGTTTGGGGAAAACGGGCTTGCCTGCGGTACCCTTGCAACTATCTTGTAGGTCTTCGTATCGATAACATCCATCTCCGGAGTAAAGCTGGAAGGAACAAATGCATATTTACCGTCGGGGCGAAAGAGCACCATGCCTGGACCGTTCGCAGTCTCGATGCGGCGTACTTCTTTCATCTTCACCGGATCGATCACGCTTACATAGTTTTCACCGCGCACCACCAACCAGAGCTCTTTACCATTGGGCCGGAAAAAGGCCTCATGCGGAGAGCGGCCTACATAGACCTTTCCCTTGACCGTATTGGTCTCCGTGTCGATGAAGGTGACGGAATTGGAGCCGATGGAGACCACGGCAAGCGTCTTGTGGTCGGGGGAAAAACCAAGGCCATGCACCAGCAGTTCGCCGTGATACAGGGGGCTCAGCGCCGCCGGCACGTCATCGCCGAGATGAATGGAGCCGAGGAATTTGTTTGTCGCAGGATCGATGACCGAGACCGTATTCGAGGTCTGGTCGGCTGTGTAGACGCGGTCTGCGGTTTGGGCTAGACCGGACACCGCACAAGCGGTCAGGAGTGCGGGAATCACTAAGAAGCGCATCGTTTGTCTCTCTTTCGAAGGTAAGGGTGAGCGTAATGGTTAGTGTTTCTTGCTGAGCCAAAGGTTCATGGCATCGATTTCGGATTCCTGATCGACGATGATCTCTTCTGCGAGCCGGCGCATCACGGGGTCTTTTCCGTAGCTCAGCTCCGCCTTGGCCATATCGATGGCACCCTCATGATGGGGAGTCATCATCGTGGCGAAATCGTGATCGACGTCTCCGGTCATCGGTGCGGCGGCCATGCCTTTATCCATCTTTGTCATGCTCGTCTGCATCACCTGCATGAACTGATCCATGCCAGAGGGAATTTGCGCAGCCGCCGTCAAAGTAACCAGTAGAACGGGTAGCATCCATTTGAGCTTCATTGATTTGCTCCTTCTATACGTACCGAGACAATCTCCATACGGCTCGTCTTTGCTGTCAATGAAGTGTCGAGCGAGAGCCGGTTTATTCCCTCAGCGCCGGAAGTTTTCCGCTGTTGTGTATGAAAACCTTCGAGGTGTTCAATTCGCTTCCGAGTTCATGCGATTCAATCCGCATGAAATTATGGATTTAGGCCTTGCGAAGAATATTTGCGAGAAAAGATAGAAAGCATTGGAATAAAACGGAAGGCAGAATGCACTTTATTGGTGAAAGCAGAGCGGGCAATCGAAAGACGGTTTACGGTGCAGATCACTGACCAGATGTTCAACGATTGGGTAAGGCAGCACCAGAGGCTCCTCTTCGGGATCGCCTACTGGTGGACTGGCTCGCGGACAGACGCGGAAGAATTGACCCAGGAGGCTTTCTTGCAGGCTTATCGTTCTCGTTCGAGTCTGCGTGATGTGGAACTTGTAAAAGGATGGCTTGTTGGCATCTTAAGACACTGTCATAGCCAGATGCGGCGGCGAACGAAATCGAGAGGGGCAGTCTCCTTCGACGAGATGCTCTATGAGCCGGAGAGCCGGCCGGCTCTCAGTGCCGATGCTCTTGCCCTTCATCAGTCTCTGGAAAAGCTCGAGGAACGGTATCGTCTTCCGGTTGTTCTGTTTTACTTCCAGGATCTCTCCTATCGGGAGATTGCCGAAGCATTGGGACTCCCGATTGGAACAGTCATGTCCAGGCTCGCCCGCGCAAGACAACAACTGCAAGAGTTGATGAAGGCACCCACGAAATTAGTTCAGATGAAGAAGGCGAAATTCCTATGAGCTGCGAACTTTACAAATCGGAGATGTACGCGTGGCGTCCGGGTGATAATCTCCCAGACTCCAAGCCACTCCTTGACCATCTTGGAACCTGCCCCGAATGTGCGCAATGGTTCGCGAACTTCAGCGCGAGCGATGAGAGGATTCGCCAGACCTTTTCAGAGATCCCAGAGAGCCCTTCGCTGGAGGCAAAAATCTTCGCAAGCCTGGACTATGAGCGTCTTCAGAAAGCACCTCGTAAGTCCAGTTGGAGAAATTGGTTTCTGCTACCCATCGCGGCATCTCTTCTCCTTGGCGTCACGCTCAGGCTCGGCCCCTGGCTCCAGGACGCGCGTCTGAGCCGAGAGGTAGCGACTCTTCTCAGTCAGCCTCCCTCTGTGGAGATCAACAGCACCGATCAAAAGCAGCTTCTCGACTGGAGCGCACGCGCTCTTTCGGGAGATGCGGAGCTGCCTCCCGAACTGAGCAAAATAGAGTTTCGCGCCGCAAGCTCGCTTAAGGTCGCCAGTCACAGAGCTGTCCTGCTCAAGATGAAGAACGAGCAACGCGCCAGCCTGCTGATCATCGATGCCCGATTGACGGCAGAGAACACGATCAAATCTTTTCACGAGACAGCAGGCAGCGACAGTCGCTGGTCCGATGGACGAAGGACGTATGTGCTCCTCTTTCAAGGGAGCGAGCAGGATATGCATGCCTACATGACACAAATGGGCATCGTTACGTAGAACTGCAGACTCGATTCGTTGACTCCGACCGATAGAATTTGTGCCCACTGATTTCGTGCGCCCCCGACAGCCAAGCGGAGCCGCTTTGTGACGATATTCAGTCGCCGGTGCCGCAAGTGCAAATCCCCTGGCCTCCACCGAGTTGCTGAACGAAACTACACTGCGCTTGCAGCGCAAGGGTCAGGGTTGCGTTAAGCGGAGTTTCGGAGAGGGGTTCTTCAGAGACAGTACTCGAGTTTGCGGAGTTCGCTTGAAGGTGTGTGCTCCAAGCCCTCGCCGTGCCCGTAGGGTTGATCGAAGAAGCGTTGCAGGACGGATTACTGACATAGTCGCCGGTTGCCAGAAGGATCGAACCCGATGTTGAAACACGGCCAGTCAGGGGATTGCCGATGAGGTCTTTGTTCAAGGAGAAAGTGCGAAGGCCATCGCCAGAGATCCGACAGCCGCAACACTCGGACATCTGCTGATCTTGATCGAAGACATAGACCATTACGCACAGATTCGGTTCATCGGAACCGGGATTTGTCACACGCAGTGCGGTATCGATCCCGTTCGGCCTGGTAGCGAAATAGCCGACTGCCGCAAGGGGTTCGACAAGAATGGTTACGGTGCCCTGAATGCCGTTCATCGACGCCTCCGCACCGGTTGATCCCACGTGAATAGCGGTCGCGTATCCGGTGCTTTTCACGCTCACAATGGAATCGTCGTTCACTGCCCACGTCACGGAACCTGTAACATCTTGCGTGCTGCCATCCGTAAATGATCCGATGGCAGCGAGTTGAACACCCCGTCCCAAAGGCACGGCTGGATTTGAAGGCGAAACAGCGATTGAGGAAAGAGCCGCAGGGGAGACGGTCACCGTTGCGTCACCTCTGATCTTGGAACTCATTGCGGAAACGTCGGTTTTGCCGAGTGCGCTGGCTTTGGCGGAGCCGCCGCTGCCGATGCTGACTATTGCTGCGGAGGCGCTGGACCATGAGACGGAGTTTGTCAGGTCGCGGGTGCTGCCATCTGTATAGGTGCCCGTCGCGGTCATTTGCTCGACGGCGCCGAGCGGTATTGTGAGGCTTCCCGAGCTGATTGAGATCGATTTCAGCTGTGCTGCGGAAACGGTCAAAGTACTCGTGCCGGTCATGCCTCCCAATCGCGCGTCGATCGCTGCTGTTCCCAGCTTCAGGCCTGTCACGGATCCTGAGGAATTGACACTGACTATTGCTGCGGAAGCGCTGGACCATGAGACGGAGTTTGTCAGGTCGTGGGTGCTGCCATCCGTGTAGGTGCCCGTTGCGGTCATTTGCTCGACGTTGCCAAGCGGTATTGTGAGGCTTCCCGAGCTGATTGAGATCGATTTCAGCTGTGCTGCGGAAACGGTCAAAGTACTCGTGCCGGTCATGCCTCCCAATCGCGCGTCGATCGCTGCTGTTCCCAGCTTCAGGCCTGTCACGGATCCTGAGGAATTGACACTGACTATTGCTGCGGAAGCGCTGGACCATGAGACGGAGTTTGTCAGGTCGTGGGTGCTGCCATCCGTGTAGGTGCCCGTTGCGGTCATTTGCTCGACGTTGCCAAGCGGTATCGTGAAACTCCCAGAGCTGATTGAGATCGACTTCAGCTGCGCGGCGGAAACGGTCAAAGTACTCGTGCCGCTCACACCTCCCAACTGCGCGGCGATCGCGGCTGTTCCCACCTTTACACCGGTCGCGGATCCTGAGGAATTGATACTTGCTATGCCCTGCGGAGAACTGCTCCATGAGACGGCGCTCGTCAGGTCGCGCACGCTACCGTCTGAGTAGGTGCCTTGCGCCGTGAATTGAGCTGTGATCCCGGCAGGAACGGTGATCCCGCTCGGGTTCAGCGAAATGGCGACAAGCGTTGCCGCCGTCACAGTAAGCTGGGAGGACCCGCTCACAGACCCGGCAGATGCAGTAATCGACACTTTGCCCATAGATATGGAAGCAGCGAGACCGGCGGAGCTTACAGCCGCGATACCTGGGTCAGATGTTTTCCAAGTGACAGCGTTGGTGACGTCTTGTGTACTGAGATCGGTGAAGGTGCCGGTCGCCTTCAGTTGGATCGAGGTCCCGGACGCGAGCGACGAAGAGGACGGAGTGACTGCGATGTTTACCATTGCGGCTTTGGAAACTGTGAGTGATGCAGCGCTTGTCACCCCATGGAGCGTCGCGACAATCGTCGCATTCCCCGGGGACACCGATGTGGCATGACCGGTTGCATCGATACTAGCAACGCCGCCATTGCTGCTAGTCCACGTCACTGAATTGGTCTCGTCCTTGGAAGAGCCATCTGTCAAGATCGCTGTTGCGGCGAAATTCGCCGTCTGCCCGAGCGCAATGCTCGAAGCCGTGGGAGTAACCTTCAACTGCTCAATTTGAGGAGAAGTGCTCAGTATCGCTTTCGGCCCTCCGCATCCGGACAGCATTAGTCCAAACAGGGTAACCGCTGCGAGTTGCTGCTTGCAGTTGGCATGGAGAATTTGAGTCTTGGCATCGATCATATCTGCAGATACCTCATCGGCGACTACTTCTAATGGGCTAGGCTTTTGAACGAGTAAGACTTTAGGCCAGGAGGTGGTGGGACGCAAGTATCTAAGTAGCTTAAACACTCCGAGTTAGAGCAAGGATGTTAGCCCATTTGTATTACTTCATGGGAGCTAATCGCAACTCATCTAGACTCTATGCCGACACGGCACAGCAGAAGAACGGAGCTGTAAAGCCCCTGCTCCCAATCGAGAGAAAGGCAATTCTTTTGAGAAGATAGGACTATGCAGGAGCCAGGAAATACGGATCACTCGCGAGATGCAGAGCTCGCAGTGGTTTTCAGAGAAGCGCTTCCAGTCCTGATATGAAGCTCTCAGGCGGCGCTACCTGCTTGCGAGTCCAACGGACTTGCATCAGAGTGGCAATGAGCAAAGGAGCATCTCCAACCGGAATCTCGCACCGAATGAGCGATGACTTCTCTATTGGCGAGGATGTAATAAGGCAAACCCCATGATGGCTGATATTTTGCACACGGGCCTTTACGGCGCACACGCCGGGATCTTCCGTTGAGCCGAGCTGGGGCAGCTCACTGACCGTTACCTCAAGGCTTTGAGGCAATCGTACTTCATGACGCCGATCGAAATGGTTTGTGCGTTTCACGTAGAGCCATGATTACCCTATTCCCGACGTTCGGTAAACTCCTCAGAGGAATTAGTTCAGCAAGCTTAAGCACTCTGTCAGGAATGAGGCCCTACGATCTTTCCCACAATCCCGGACCGTGTGGAGACATCCATCTTTACCATCACGAGGCGCAGAAATGCTTTAACGGTATTTGGACTGATGTTCATACGGTTCGCGATCTCCTTGCTGGTGAGCCCTTCGACCAGCAAGGTCACCGTCTCCAACTCGCGCGGCGTCAGATCGAACTGACGCAGGAGATCGCTCAACTCCGCTACGGAGGAGTAGTGACGCTCCAGAATGAGAGCCGTAGTACAAAGTGCAACCTCTTGTCCTTTGCAATCGATGTGAAACGCGCGACAGATATACATGCGTCCCCCCGACCGATACGCTTTGACAAATTCCGGCGAGGAATCGTTGCGTCGATCCAAGAGGCTTGATCTGATTTTGTCTTCGAGAAATACGGCTGTGTGCGGAATCCGTTCCGGCCTTGTGGGAAACGCCAATATCTGAAGAGCCTCGGAATTGAAAGCAATCGGCTGGAATCCCTCGTTCAGTAACAGAAAGCCCGGCATGGTAAACGCCGTAGTCATCGTTCCTACCTCCGCATTTTGGTGCCGATACTTTGGTGGCCGGAGGCGAGGATTCGATGTAGGGGCAACCTGGGAAACCGTGCATCGAAACAACTGCCTGGCATCCGGTCCATGTCACGGACGGCGCCGGACACCAGAAACGGCTGACTTTGCTCAATTAGAATGAGCTCATTTAGTTGCATCCGGAGTTTTCCATGGTAGTTTGGACATTGTCAAGAAGAATCGATTGCGCCGTTCGGGCTCGCCTATTTGGACTAATCGGTAGGTAGTATATGAGTACGAACTTACACCTCTAGTTACATTGGTTTATACCTGCTGGGGAAACTATCGCCCAATAGACGCGCGGCAAAAAGCGAAGTTGCAGCCTAGCGAGTTTTACAAAATTGCAACAAAGCGATATATCAGTGAGCGTTGCATGAACAGATAAGAAAAACAACAAAACAGTTCTACTGCGGATAAGCGATCTCTAGTCTCTTTGGTTAGTCCATACGTGCGATTGTGGTCAGGCAACAGCGGTGGTGCAATTGGAGCCGCAGGAGGACGCTATGCTGCGTTCCAAATCGTTGTCATTCTCGAATGGCCAACATTCGACATCTTTGCGGTTTCCAGATGGTATTCGGAGCGGTTCCGAGTACTTCTTACTGCTGGCGGCATTCTGGGCGCTTGTCTCATCATCGCCAACCGTCCTGGGGCAGACCGGCAGTTCCTCCACCGAGGATCAGCCGCGGAATTCCCAAGCTCAGATATGCGACGGACTTAAGCAGGACGATCCGCATAAACTTGCCCTCGGCGTGCACAAAGGCGAGCCGGCGAACGCAGACGCGGTCGATGCAGAGCAACCGTCCGGGTCGCAAAGCACTTCGGAATTGAAAGTCAAGGATCTCAGTCTTCCACAAGATAAGCTTTCCAGTTCAGCAACGCCAGAACAAGGTTTGCTATGCAAGAAGAAGAAGACCGGGCCTGAGTTGGAGCGAGCCCTCGATCCGTCGCAGCAGCCCGGTTCAGCACCCGAAGGGGAACCAGCACCTAAGGCGTCGGCCGTCTCCTACTCCGACGGGATGCTTACAATCAACGCGCAGAATATTCCTTTGAGAGATGTGATTGGAGCAATTCGCACTCGCACAGGGATATCGGTGGAACTCCCTGCTGAGTCTATGGATGACCCAATCTTCGATCATGTAGGGCCAGCACCGCTGCGAGACGCCTTGACTCAATTCTTGTATGGGTCGAAGTTTAACTATGTCATTCAGACTTCATTCGAAGATCCACAGCATGTAACAAAGCTCATACTGAGTTCACGGCCTGACTTAGCTTCTGCAGGATCGAAGCACGTGAGCTCGCCGGTTGCCGATCAAGCTGAAGCCCCGACATTGTACGGCGCAGCCGGCTTCACCAATGACAGTCAGGGAGAGCCAAGCCCACCAGTTCCTCCCCCTAATCAGCCCACTTCCAGTGCAACTAATGTGGTCGGTGTTCCTGCCGGCTTCAATGTTCAGCAGGCTGCGGCTGCGTCGGGAAGAACTACAGGTCAAGTTCTGGATGAGCTGCAGAAACGCCAGCTCCAGGCGTTGGACGATCAGTCTCCGCCACAATAGGGCCCTTGCGGCGCAGAAGCCACGGATGAGTGCGTTGGGAATGTGTCTAAATGCTCTTATGGCCTCTTCGCAGATTGAATGCGATTGACCGTTTTGTGGTCGATCGTGATGCCGCATTCAACGAGGGCGCTGCAGATGCTCCTTTCGTACTCGGGCCTGCATTTCATGCGATCTAACCGCGTGGCACTACGGATTTGATTGTCGTACGTGATCTCAACATGTTGCGAAAGCTTAGTTCTTATCGGTTAAGCTGATCGGCTGAATGCTGGACTAATGCATATGGGGGTCAGGCTAATGCGTATGGAGTAGCGTGGATGGCATAACTAACCGGAGTAGGTCAACTGGGTAATTGCAAAGAACTGAATTGTGGTTAGAGTTGGGCACTGAGCGCTCCCAGCTATTGTTATCGAAAGCTGAGAATACGCTAAGGAGGACTCCGAATGAAACTCACAGCATGTAAGACGCTTTCCGTTGCCCTGGTAATCGCTGGCCTGATCACAGTCGGCGCCGGCATTGCCTCCGCACAGGATGTGTACAAAGTCAACTACTTCTCGAATAACGCCGCTCCAGCGCCCGATGCGACTGTCCGGATTGACAATCCAGGCCTGACATACGGGAACCTCTGCGCGATGATCTACGTGTTTGACGCAGATCAACAGCTGACTGAGTGCTGCGGTTGCGTCGAGACCCACAACGGCCTGCGGACGCTATCGGTTCGCTCTAACCTGACGTCGAATCCACTGACCGGCGTTGTGTCGAGGAATGGTGTTGTTAAGATCGTTTCTGCCGCGGTCAACAACTCTCCGTGCGATCCGACATCCAATGTCACGCCAAAAGCAAACCTTCGCGCGTGGGTAACTCATATCCAGAACGCCGTAGGCACTGCCTGGCCGATCACTGAAACCGAGTCCTCGGATTCCACACTTGGCGCGACCGAGCTTGCAAATCTGCAGGCGCAGTGCGCTTTCGTGAACATCCTGGGAAGCGGACAGGGCATCTGCTCTTGCGGTACTGGCGACTAGTGACAAAACCATCTCGGCATGCAGGAAGAAAGGCACTACGGCATGCCAGACGGCCGAAAGTCCTCGAGTGCCAGGGGCAGCAGACTTCCCCGCCCTGGCACAACTTATCAATGACGCATTCGCAACGATGGAGAAGGAAAAGGCAATGAAAACTGGGCACATCGTAGGTTCCTTGGTTGTTCTACTAACTCTCACAGCCGCAACCATGCTGAATGGTCAGTCCGGACAAGAATCAGCCCAGGTCGTTGCCAGGGTTAGCGGCGCCGATCTCACACTCACAGATCTGCAGCAGTTCGAGAGCGGAAAGCTTCTCCAGGCTCAGTATCAGTTTTATCTTAACGAGCGAAAGGCTCTCGAAGAACTAATCGATAACCGGCTTCTTGCGGATGAAGCGCGCAAAAAGGGTATCCCCCTCGATCAGCTTTTAGAAACGGAAGTCTATAAGGGAGTGAAGGATCCCACAGAAGACCAGCTCGAGGTCTACTACGAAGGATTGGACACGCAAGACTCTTTTGAATCAGTGCACGATGATGTGTTGCAGCACATTCGGGAACTGCGCAGGAATAAGGCTCGCGCAGCGTATGTGGAGCAGTTGCGTAAGCAGGCGGCGATCAATATCGAGTTGATGCCCCCGTCCGCCCAAGTGGATATCGCCAAAGCCTATACGCACGGAGCGACAGGTGCACCGGTTGTTCTGGTGGAATTTGCCGATTACCAATGCCCGTATTGCCAGAAAGTGAACTCCCAGATACAGCAACTCAAAAAGGAGTATGGTGACAAGCTCACAGTTGTGTTTAAAGACTTTCCACTGCCAATGCACCATGGATCGGAAAAGGCGGCGGAGGCATCTCGTTGTGCTGGCGAGCAAGGAAAATTCTGGGAATATCACGACGTTCTCTTCTACAGCAAACTGACGGAGTTGGATGCGCTGAAGGAACACGCGCGTGTGTTGAAGCTTGATGGAGATCGTTTCGATACGTGCCTTGATAGCGGGGCAGAGGCGGCTGCAGTTAAGAAAGACTTTGATGAAGCCAAGAGTCTTGGATTGACGGGCACTCCCAGCTTCTTTGTCAATGGCCATTTCTTCAGCGGCGTTGTCGACTATGCGGCCCTCAAGGACATTGTGAATCAGCAGTTGAACGCCTTAGCCGCCCAGAGACCGCAAATATCACAGAGATAGCCCGTTGTCTGTAACTACCAGGAAATAGCGCTCCCCCATTCTTTGATTTGAGGTACTACGAGGTGGTCAATGAAGTGCCTTCAGAACTCGATGTGGATCGCGCTGTTAGTTGCAGCTTTGCACAGTGCCGCCATGGCGTCGGTAGTGGTTTCACCCGCTTCCGCGCATGTTAATCCTGGCGGCCAGTTGCAGTTCACGGCTACTGGATCAGCAGACGGTGTTGTACTTTGGAGCCTTTCGGGGAGCGGTTGCAGTGGCATTTCCTGCGGGGAGATTACTTCAGAAGGACTCTACACGGCGCCGGCTACGGCGCCTAATCCTGCAATCGTAGCGGTGGTTGCAACCTCCCTTGCCGATCTCACTCAGTCGGGCAGCGCCAGCGTTACGATTGGATCGTCTGTCGGCATTGGAGTGACAATCTCCCCCACGCTGGTAACAATTGCCCCGTCAGGACAGCAGCAGTTCTCCGCAGTTGTTACGGGCAGTTCGAATACCAAGGTGAACTGGACCGTATCCGGAGCAGGCTGTTCCGGGACCGCCTGTGGCGCGATCACTTCGGGCGGTTTGTATACAGCGCCGGTCGTCATTCCGAAACCGGCACAAGTCACCGTTACCGCGACTTCCGCAGCTACTCCAACGAAGTCAGCTTCTGCTACGGTGAGCATAGAGTCTGCATCCTCGGTTTCGCTTTCTGTATCGCCGTCGACTGCTCAAGTCAGCGCCGGAGGACAGCAGACGTTCTCTGCGAAAGTTACGGGCACTACGAATACGTCTGTGAAATGGTCTGTTGCCGGGACTGGTTGTACAGGTTCCGCATGTGGATCGATTTCAACTTCCGGCGTATACACTGCTCCCGCCAGCGTTCCAGCGATACCCAAGGTCACGATCACGGCGATTTCCGTAGCCGCCCCTACTAAATCGGCAAGCGCGACAGCAACGATAGTCGCTGCTTCCTCCTCACTTATCAAGGTCGCTCCCAGTGCTCCTCAGGTAAAGCCTGGGGCGACGTTACAGTTCTCCGCGAGCGGTCCCGGAAGCGGCGTGGTGATCTGGAGCGTCTCGGGCAGCGGATGCTCCGGCATCACGTGCGGCTCCATCTCGTCAACGGGCCTCTATACAGCGCCGGCAAAAGCGCCTAGCCCCAACACGGTTGCAGTCACCGCGACATCTCTCGCAAATCCTTCGCAATCGGGCTCTACCCTGGTCACTATCGTGGCGCCAGGTCAGGTTTCTGTCGCGGTGTCACCAAGCAGCGTGCAATTGAATACAGGTGCGCAACAAACTTTCAAGGCCACTGTAACCGGAACGAGCAACACCGCCGTCCTGTGGAGTCTTAGCGGATATGGTTGTTCCGGCGCTGCATGTGGAACGATCACATCAGGCGGGGTTTATACGGCGCCTTCCACGCTCCCTGCTGGATCTCTTGTATTTGTAACCGCAACGTCCGTTGCCGCCTCCACGCAGTCTAGTACGGCGACGGTGACGATCGTTCAGCGGATTGCTGTAAGCATATCTCCGAAATCGGCACAGGTCGCCGCAGGAGGGCGGCAGCAATTCACTGCTCAGGTGACAAACACAACGACAACCGGCGTGACGTGGAGTGTCACAGGGGCTGGTTGTTCCGGTGCGGCGTGCGGTACCGTTTCTTCGACTGGACTGTATACCGCTCCCAGTGTAGTGCCCAACCCTCCGCAGGTGACGGTAACAGCCACCGCTAATGCGGATGGCGAGACCGCAGCTTCAGCAACGGTCACTGTGATTCTTCCTGTTTCGGTGACCATATCGCCGACAAGCGCCATTGTCACCGTTGGGCAGCAACAGCAATTTGGAGTAACGGTTTCAGGCTCTACAAACCACGCCGTAACATGGAGCGTCAGTGGATCTGGCTGCTCGGGAAGTGCATGCGGCACCATCACATCTCAGGGTTTGTATACGGCGCCGGCGACTGTTCCTTCTGTGGCTACGGTGATCGTCAAGGCAACCTCTCAGGTCAACAACGTTACTTCGGCCTCAGCCGTTGTAACCATCTATCCCACCGCTAACGCAAAGTTGTCGGGGCAATTCGCCTTTCTGTTCTCAGGCTTCGACAGCAATGGCGTTTATCAGGAGGCGGGGTCATTCACTGCTGACGGTAATGGCAAGCTGGTTTCAGGTCACGAGGATATTAATAACACTGCCAGCGTACTTAGCGACTCACCCATCTCAGGAACCTACCAGGTTGGCGCCGACAATCGCGGTGTGATGACCATTAGTGGGCCGCTGGGAGCGCATACGTTTCGATTTGCACTGAACCTTCTCGGGACGAAGGGAAGATTCATCTCGTTTGATTCATCCGGAGTACGTGGTTCCGGCGTGCTTGAGAAGCAGGACACGACTGCATTCGATCCTTCCGTACTGGCCGGAGGTTATGTTCTCAAGCTTACGGGCATGGACGTTTCTGGACAACGTATCGGCGCGTTGGGACTTATTTTTCCCGATGGCAGTGGGTTCATCTCCGGCAGCAGTCTGGATGTCAACGACGGTGGCGCTGTTTCGCCAACTTTTGCAACGTTCTCCGGAACATATGGGGTGGATTCGACGGGACGCGGAACTGCAACGCTCAGCATTCCGGGCTTTGATGGAGGGATGTTCGACTTCGCTTTCTATGTAGTCTCTGCGAACGAGCTGTTGCTGATCTCGACTGATCCACTCAGCTTCAACAATCCAATCTTCAGTGGTCCGGCCGAATTGCAGAGCGGAGCTCCTTATACAACCGCCTCCTTTAGCGGCGGGTCTGTGTTCAGCTTGAGCGGCACAAATGGAACGGCTCCTGAAGATACCGTTGGCCGCTTCGAGTTCAACGGTGGCTCAAACATTACGGCAGTTTTCGATCAAAACAATGGAGGCACCGTCAGTGTCGGCACGGTCATGACAGGTGCTTACGACATAGAACTGAATGGACGCGGAACTATCAATCTCGATAACCCGGCCAACGGCAGCGTTACGATTTGGTATCTATACGCAATTTCGCCGAACACGGCATTCTTGATGGATGCTTCAACGGGTACCGTGTCCGTTGGCGAAATGAAGGCGCAAACGGCGTTTGCCCCCTTCTCCAATTCGAACATACTCGGCAGCTATCTATTTGGCTCCGGCGAACCGATCCTGCAGACAACTCCACTCGACTCAGGCACTGCGAACTTTGACGGAGGCAGCAATCTCCAGGGCCTTGGTGCGGCCACGGGAGCGGAAGATATAAGTCAGGCTTCCACGCTTTCGCCAAATCAGATACTGACTGGAACCTATTCGGTATCGAGCGTTTCGAACAATGGCCGAGGTTCGATTTTGCTGACTTCGCCAAGTGGCAAGACGATCGCGGTTTGGGTGACAAGCGCATCCGAATTTGTCGGATTGAATGTTGACTCGACCACTCCTCAACCAACAATTCTGCACTTCGAGCAATGAGGACCGATATGAAACGACTCTCAGCTTTACTCTCACTTGTCATTGCGGTTGCACCGCTTGGATTCAGCCTTCCGCAAGACGACGCTGCTGCGCTCAATCAACAGGCTGCGTCGGGCGATCCCAACGCTCAGGTTCGGCTCGGAATGAAGTACGCACTGGCGGTTCCGCGCAACGTGCGGGAATCGATGCGATGGTTCCGGCTTGCAGCGGATCAGGGATATGCCGATGGACAGTATCGGCTGGGAGGAATGTACGATGTAGCGCAGTCTCCTCAAAATCCTACAGAAGCTATCAAGTGGTACACGCTTGCTGCGAAGCAGGGCCACAAAGATGCCGAGTACCGGCTGGGCGTGATGTACGACCAGGGCCGCGGAACGAGCAAGGATTACGCAGAGGCAGCGAAGTGGTACGCGAAAGCGGGCGAACAAGGACGGCCCGAAGCCCAATACCGGTTAGGCGAGATGTACGAGCAAGGATTGGGAGTCGCGCAGAGTTATCCAAACGCGATGAAATGGTACCTGATGGCTGCCCAGAAGGGACGCGCTGAAGCCGAATATAAGGTGGGCTACCTTTACGAAAAAGGATTGGGAACATCTCCGAGTCGAACCGACGCCCTCGCGTGGTATCAGAAATCCAGCGCGCACGGATATCCAGACGCAACCGATGCGGTGAAGGCCCTGTCGGAACAGTGACTTTGAGTGATTTCTAGCAAGCGGGGACAGCGGAGTCCCTGAACCCGGAACCGTCAAGGTCACCATGTTTCGAAAGGCTAGCCGTAGCTTCGCTATCGTTCAACACCAGATGACGCGTGTTTCTGGGTTAGCGACATCTCCGTAAAAGTTGAGCTAGCCGGCCGGGACCGAAGCCGGCGAAATGGTGTGGATGGTTTGTCCTGTTAGACTACCCGCCGCAGTCGAGGTGACAAAGATAGGCCGAAGAATGCGATACCCAGTGATGGGGCATCGGAGGTCTCTCTGGTCAAAGAGAGATTGTGAGAACGGCCGTCGTAATAGAGACGAGCGCGGCGGGCTTTCTGCAAGCTTCAGGCGTGAACCTTCGACTCGGCCTTCGACGTTTTCGACGGCGAGGCTTGTACTGAAGCGATTCCCAGTTGTTCCATCAAAGACATGAGGTTCCAATCCGACCATTGTTCGGCGATTTTGGAATTGTGGATGCGGAAGATAGAGGTGCCACTAACGGTGGCCTTCCTGTTGGTGGGGGCCAGGCCTAAGAACTCACCTTTGTGGGTACCGGTGACTGTCCAGTGATGCACAACCTCATTGCCTTCGGCGATCGTGTCCTCGATCGTGAACTTCGTATCGGGGAAGCCACGGCGGCAGTTCTCGATGTGGCTGCGCATGTTTGCGGCTCCTGAGACAAGGTGGGGGAAGACGGGATCGTGGAATCGGCAGTTTACAGCGACGAATTCCGGGATCGCGTCGAGGTTTCCCTTATTCCAACACTCTTCCATGAACCTATGCGCAATTTGCTTGTTGTCGGTTGCCTTCGTGTTCTGCATCGGCATTTGTCAACCCTCCTTTCGCGAGTTGAAGATCGCAGGATGCTTTTACCGTAAATAGAAGCTTCCTGCCGCCTGGATCGCGCCATGCCTGAGCGGGTTGAACGCTTCGTTCGACCCATGCAAAGCGGCGCTCCAGTTGCCCGGCGAACATGCTGACACACTGGCGGAGGAGAAGCTATTCCCCAGAATGCCTAGCCCGCCGCGCGGAACCACGTGGCAAGTAGAACCGGAAATTGAATGACCGGAAGCTGGCCACGCTCTAAATCCCGGCCATCATTGCTCCAGGTGCAGAACGACCGGCTGCGGATTGGACGAATCGATCTCGACTCCCAATACCTCGGATGCGCTAGTTACCCATAGCGCATAAGTCGCAGCGCCGGGTGAAGTGAGAAGCATGGTTCCTCTGCCGTCATTCAGAGAACCCGATATGCTATAGCTGCCTATCAGAGGCTGGGCGGAAGAGAGTGCGGAGCTCGAACTGATGTCCTCAACGCCTGCGACGGCGCGGACTCCGTCAAAGTTGGCCACGCCAGAGTCCAGGGGCGCCGTGTAGACCAGCGGCTCCCCTGAACCGATGAGATACGAGCCCACTACGCTTGTGTTCGCGAAAGGTGGCTCGGCCAATTGCGGCTTCAGTTCGCCCATGCCGACATCAGACGAGGATGCATCCATCAAATAGGCATGATTTGGAGCAATAGCATACATGTCCCACACCTTCGTCATGCCGTTTGAGTTATCCAGGTTCAGTGTTCCGGTTCCAGTCAGGCCCACACTGTAGGCTCCGGTGAGCACGTTGCCGGTGGTTATGGCGCCACCGGTGTTCTGATCGAATTCCACCAATGGCTGAGAAATTCCATCAAATGAGATTCGCCCCACCAGGACTTGCGGGATATTGCCGCTCACTCCACTGAGGCTAAATACCGTTGGACCTTTGAAGGACGATTCGAGATACGGAGCTCCCGATTGCAGCTCTGCGACGCCACCGAGGATTGGGCTACTGGAACTGAGCGGTTCGGTGGAAACCAACAGGAGCTTATTGGCAGATACGACATAGTAGGCTAGCTGCAACGCGCCGCCGGCGAATCCGGGAATACTTAGATTCGCAATGCCGCGTCCTGAGCTGTCCGAGCTGTCAACACGGTAGATGCCCTGGAAGGAGGCAAATGTCGGCAAAATTGTGCCGCCATCGTTCACATCCATGCTGCCGCCGACAATGTCACCCGAGCCATCGAAGTCGAAGATGGCGAGAGCGCCGATGCGATTGCCTGTTCCAGTCTTGCCGGCAAGACTGAGAACATACGGCCCCTTCAGCGCAGTCAGGGAGAATGCAGTGCTATCCTGCTGCTCAAGAATGCCCGATCCGCGAATCCCGGAGCTATCGAACTCGATGAACCTGCCGGAGGTCCCGGCCGAGTTAAGCGCGAAGCTGAACGTTTGACTTCCACTCGAACTCACGAGTGAGAGCGTGCCACGATTTTCTCCGCTTACCTGGTACTTTCCTGTGACGGCGAGAGTTGTTCTGGGCCCGAGCGTGTTGTTCACGTCTTGCTCGCCCGATGTGATATTTCCATTGCCATCCGCGGTGAATGATCCTACCGACTCGTATATGCCATTGGCGTCGAGACCGGTGAATTCGAATGCGTATTGACCTTGCAACTTGGAGTTCTGGTTAGCCACGACGGTTACGATTGCAGAAGCAGACTGCGAAACGTCAATTTGCGACGTAGCTTTGACAATCACGGTAGCGCCCGACGGTACAGTTGCCGGAGCCATATACAAGCCTGCGGAAGTAATGCTGCCGCAGGTAGAGCCGGAGCAGGAGGCGCCACTGAGACTCCAGTCGACGGAGGTATTGGTGCTGCCAGCGACGATCGCACGGAACTGCTGCTGGCTGTTCGTTGCTACAACAGCGTTCGTAGGAGAGATGGTCACAAGAACCGGCGGAATGATCGTTACGATCGCCGATGCCGATTTTGTGCTGTCAGCCGCCGATGTTGCTTTGACAGTCACCTGATTAGGACTTGGAATGTTAGCCGGTGCGATGTAGAGGCCGCTCGAACTGATCGTTCCACAGGCGCTTCCACTGCAACCCGAACCCTCTACGCTCCAGTGCACCAAAGTATTCGTCGTTCCGGTCACGATCCTAATGAACTGCTGGCGTCCGCCGGCGACTACCTGAGTGCTGGACGGCGAAATCGTTACGGCAACGGGTGGAAGAATAGTCACTGTCGCGCTATCCGACTTGCTTGGGTCGGCGGTTGAAGTCGCTGTCACAGTTACTTGATCCGGGTTAGGAACGATCCCCGGAGCGCCATAGAAACCAGTGGACGTGATTGTGCCACATGCCAGTCCAGAGCAACCCTTGCCCGTGACGCTCCAGGTGACGGATCGATTTGTCGTTCCAGAGACAGTTGCCGTGAACTGCTCATCGGCGCCAGCAACAAGCTCCGCTGTAGCGGGTGAGACGCTGACAACAATTGGCGGGACAATGGTCACCGTGGCGGTTCGGAAGCTGCTTGGATTGGCAACAGACACCGCTTTGACAATCACCGCGGAACTCGGAACAGATGCCGGTGCAGTGTAGAGCCCGGTTGACGAGATCATCCCGCAGGCTGCTCCGACGCAGCCGCTGCCGCTGACGCTCCACGTTATAGCGGTATTTGTCGATCCAGTGACCACAGCCTTGAACTGCTGTTGTCCGCCCACCGTCAACGTCGCCGTTGTTGGTGAGAGCGTCACCGCAATCGGCGGAGTGATTGTTACCGTGGCTGTACTCGATTTGGTTGCGTCGGCCAATGAGGTTGCTGTGACAAATACCTGCGCTGGATTTGGAACAGCAGCGGGCGCAAAGTAAAGGCCGGTAGGGGAAATGGTGCCGCAGGCTGTTCCACTGCAACCGGCGCCGGCTACGCTCCACGAGACGTTGGTATTCGATATGCCGTTCACCGTGGCGGAAAATTGCTGACTGCTTCCAATGACAACTTGTGCGGTGGCTGGGGCAATCGTGACCGACACCGGTCCAATAATTGTCACTGTAGCGTGGGCAGATTTGGTGCCGTCGGCTACAGAAGTTGCGGTGACTGTAACCTGATTCGGAGCAGGAGCGCTGGCTGGCGCAGTGTAAAGTCCAGTGCTTGAGATACTCCCACAGGTTGCCCCGGTGCAGCCGCTGCCGACAAGGCTCCACGATACGGCGGTGTTGGACGAGCCGGTGACAGTTGCCGTGAACTGCTGATGACCTCCAGTGAGCACTTGCGCGGTCGATGGTGAAACCGTGACTGCGACAGGCGGGATGATCGTCACCGAAGCAGTGGCCGACTTGGTTGGATCAGCCACCGAGGTTGCGGTTACAGATATCTGTGGTGGCGTGGGTACCGACGCTGGAGCAGTGTAAAGTCCAGTGCTTGAAATACTCCCGCAGGTTGCCCCTGTGCAGCCGCTGCCGGCGAGGCTCCACGATACGGCGGTGTTGGATGAGCCGGTGATAGTTGCCGTGAACTGTTGATGGGCTCCAGTGAGCACTTGCGCGGTCGATGGTGAAACCGTGACTGCGACAGGCGGGATGATCGTCACCAAAGCAGTGGCCGACTTGGTTGGATCAGCCACCGAGGTTGCGGTTACCGATATCTGCGGAGGCGTGGGCACGGACGTTGGCGCAGTGTAAAGTCCAGTGCTTGAGATACTCCCGCAGGCCGCCCCGGTGCAGCCGTTGCCGGCGAGGCTCCAGGATACAGCGGTGTTCGATGTACCGGTGACAATTCTCGTGAACTGCTGCTGGGCTCCTACGACCACTTGCGCAGTCGATGGTGAAACCGTGACTACGACAGGCGGGATGATCGTCACCAAAGCAGTGGCCGACTTGGTTGGATCAGCCACCGAGGTTGCGGTTACCGATACTTGAGGAGGCGAGGGCACGGACGATGGCGCAGTATAGAGTCCAGTGCTGGAAATACTCCCGCAGGCTGCCCCGGCGCATCCGCTGCCTGCAAGGCTCCAGGATACAGCGGTGTTGGATGTACCGGTGACAATTTTCGTGAACTGCTGCTGGGCTCCGGCGATCACTTGCGCGGTCGATGGCGAAACCGTGACTACGACGGGTGGAATGATTGTCGCCGTCGCTGTGGACGACTTGGTTGGATCAGCCACTGATGTTGCGGTTACCGATACCTGAGGAGGCGAGGGCACGGACGCTGGCGCAGTGTAAAGTCCAGTGCTGGAAATACTCCCACAGGCCGCCCCAGTGCAGCCGCTGCCGGCAAGGCTCCACGATACAGCGGTGTTCGATGTGCCGGTGACGGTTGCCGTGAATTGCCTTTGAGTTCCAGTTGTGACTTGAACCGTCGCAGGAGAAACACTCACGGCGACGGGCGGGGCAATCGTAACCGTCGCGGAACCGGACTTTGCAGGATCAGCCACAGATAGTGCCGTGATCGTAACCTGCGGCGGAGCTGGTACTCCTGAGGGTGCGGTATAGAGACCATCAGTCGTGAGGGTGCCGCATGCCGATCCGCTGCAACCCGCGCCGGTTAACTGCCAGGCAACAGTGGTGATGGTTGTTCCGTTCACCATGGCAATGAAGCGCTGCTTCTGGCCCACAACGATTGTTGCCTGTGCCGGTGACACGGAGACAGTAATGTCCGAAGTTGCGCCCAAAATAACGGATGCGCTGGCGGATGCAGAGAGATCAGCCAGCGATGTTGCGGTGACCGTGATAACGTTCGACGATGGAGCAGTGGCCGGAGCTAGATACAAACCACCACTGGATATCTGGCCACATGTGTTTCCGCTGCAATTTACGCCGTTCAAACTCCAGATCACGACACTATTGGTAGTCCCGCCAACGGTCGCGGTGAATTGAGTTTGACCGCCGAGCGGTACGTGTACAGTTGCGGGAGCAAGTGAAACAGATACAGAAGCCAGAGAAGCCGTAGAAAACACAGCAGCCGCAAGCAAGAACCAGGCAATCCTTACCAATCGATTCATCTGTCTTCCGCCTTGAACCAGTCTCCCAATTGCACCAAAACAGGTCCCGATCACTTCGGACGAGATAATCAACCAGCGTTGCAGGTAAGCCGCGGAGAACACGAGCGCTGCGAGAATGAATCTAGCTGGCGCGTGGATATACACCAAAACTTCGAAATGCAATGTCTCTCAATGCTTGGTACTCTTGGGGTGACCATTGCAACACGAAGATTTGACGCGGCGCAATTATGCGATTGGCCTAGTTCGATTTGAGTCGTCCGCATTGCTCTCGTTCTAACAAGTCGAGCAGTGCAAGATTCTTGCTCGCAGCCCTCTGCAGTAACTGCTTTTCCTATCTACTCACTTTGCGGTGGAGGATAGTCACAGGGCGCCTGACGAATGCCTCGTAAGAGAATGCTGCTCGCATCACTAGAGATTGATGACGCGTTATTTACCCCGAAGGCCATACACGAAGACTGCGCTGTTTCCTCCTGGAGCAATCGACATTGCCGTGATGGCGATGTATTGAGTGCGCCGAATCGTGAACGACATGGGTGCAGCGGTTATGGTGAACTGGCAGCCAGTTATCTTTTCGACGTTCTCGACACAGCCGCTCCACACGAGTTTCAGGCTGGTGTCATATGCCCTGAGCCTTCCGTCACGCGTGCCCACAAAGATCAAACCACCCGCGGTCGAGAGCAATCCGCCGGGATATTCGCCGAGGTCTTCACTGATGAGGTTTGGATCTACTTTGCCGGTATGGGGATCGATTGCTCTTATATAGCTTTGCTTTGGGTCATTGACGCCTATGCATGGTGGCCGGTGGGCTCCTTCGGTGGTGGATGCATAGGAGGTTGGCTCTTCCACATCGATCAGGTAGATGCGCCCTGTTTGCCGGTCATAGGTGACAGGGCCCCATTCCGCGCCTCCGAAGGTACCGGGAGATATGCAGATAGTGTCGCCTGGATGCACGGGCTTAATGGGGGGGGCAAACATATTCATGCGATGAGCTATGAAGTTATATGCCGGCGCTGGCTCGGGCTGCGTGGGCCACGCGTGTTGATAGGCAGGATGGACCGAAACGGCTGTCTCCTGCTTGCCGGTGAGATCAAACATGGCGGACCCGGGGTCGTTGCGCGTGAACTTTCCCGCGTCGAATTGGTACCACCAGCCGGTTTTGCCAGCGGCTCCCAGGATGTCGATGTCTTTGTCCTTGATCGCGATGATTGGAGACGCTTGATCGTAGTCCCAGAGATCGTGGTGCACTTCCTGGTAATAGGAGCGCAGTCGTCCCTTCGAATCCAGGGCGACGATCGAGTCCGTGAAGAGATTCGTGCCCGATCTGTCGTCGCCGGTGTACGCCGATCGATGGATCTCTCCCGCGGCGTCTTTGCGGGAGCCTACGGGATTGCCGGTTCCGAACAGAATCAGCCCATGCGAAGGATCGATAGTGGGGGTCATCCATACTGCGCCGCCGCCCTCTCTGCCGGCTTTGTTGGAAGGCCATGTGGCCGGCTGTGACTTGTCATCGGTGCAGCCTATAACGTTGTTGCCGAGGGGCGAGTCCGCGTTGAGACTCAGCCCAGGAACCGTGCAGAAGATCCATTTCACCTCGGGGATGTGGGGATCAATTGCGGTGACAAATCCCTGGATGAAGCCGTCGTCTAAACCGTCGCCACCGGCCACGCCTACGATTACCTTCCCGTCGTAGACGATAGGCGGCGATGACGTGGAGTAGCTTTGCGACTGGTCGTCGGGTATCTGGTTGAGTGGGATACCGGTACGAGTTTTGAGATCCAGCAAATTGATGGGAAAGCCCGGAAGCAATTGTGGCTTTGGCTTCTTCAGGTCTTTGAGAGCGATCAGCTGGCCGTCCAGGGTGGTAGCGTATAGTACGCCCTTATCGATTGCTACTCCGCGATTGGTTGCAGAGGCTGCGAGATACGGACCGGACCACAAGTAGCCCGTGCAGGAGTAGTTTTCAAAGGAGAGCGAATAGATCCACCTGGGCTGGATGGCGGAACCTGGTTTAGGCCGGGTGTCGAAGGCGTAGAGGTGATGCCAGGTTGCGACGAAGAGTTCGTCGCTTGAGACTTCCGGGGTGTCCTGCATGGTCTCGTGGAAACCGTCTTTGCAGCTCTCCGAGTGTTTGTGGAACCATGGGCCGTCGTAGCGAGGTATTTGATCGAAGGACCATTTGAGAGCCAAGCCTCCCGATCGGCGAAGGCTGTCGGCGTTGATTCGGCTGTCTGGGCTGTAATGCCAACCCTGGATGTTTCCTCCGTAGACCGGCCAATCGAACGTGGTTGGGCCTTTCTGAGCCAAGGCATGCGAGGCCAGGAGCTGGAAAAGTATCCAAGCGAACCGATTGCGTTTCAACCGTTCCTCCAGGTTTTTGGGGCCAGAATTTCAAGGGTCGCGACCGCTGCCGAGCTCTTGTGACCAGTTTTGCCTGATTGATTCTATAAACCGCAGAATCTTGGATATGCGCAACTTTAGTCACCTTTGAATTCTTCGATACTGATTAGTTATTGCGTGCACGAACCAACTGCAAGACCTCGGACTTGTGGCGAAAAACCGGCGCAGCATCCCTTTGTGAGGTGGGATGTATAGTAGCTGGCGCTCGACTTCGCCGGCGATAGCTGGGCTGCCGCACACTTGATCGATGATCCGTCAGATCGCACCTCTGTTCTTCACCACAGACATTCCCGCCACGCTTGCCTATTACAAGGACAAGCTCGGCTTCGAGTGTCTGGGGGCATGGCAGGATCCGCCGACGTACGCCATCGTGGCGCGCGACCAGCACGCGATTCACTTTCGCTGCGCCGATCCGCCGACTGCCAATCCGGACAAATATGCGGACGAACTGCTGGATGCATATCTCTTTGTCGAAGACGCAGACGCGCTTCACGCGGAGTTCGCGTCCAAAGGGGTGGAGTTCACCCGGGGACCGGCTGACATGCCATGGCGCACGCGGGAGTTTGTAGTCAAGGATTGCGACGGTCGTCTGCTTGCATTCGGCTCGAACTTAGCAAGTGGGGAGTAAAAACCCACCGGCTAAGTTCGATCTTGTAGAGCGATGGCCTCCGTTGGGAGGATTTCTAGCCTAACCTGACTGATTCCTAGTGCGGATGACCTGATCCGGCAGAGGAATGGCTGGAGGCCCCACTTGACATTGCTGAATTCCCACTCCCGCCGCTCGATGAGCCCATTCTCGAAGACATCTCCGCTCCTGAGGGCGGGGCAGTACCTCGATGGATCGAGCCTGCTGCTGCGGCAGCATTCGATGGGCGTCCGTTGGCGGATGACGGAGCGTTGATGTAAATGGCCGTGGTCGCCGCACCATGTTCTATGGCATGCTGCGAAAACTTATCCAGTTTGCCCAGGGTGTCGCGTGGAATGCCGAGACCCGCGGAGTCTTTGCGGAAGACGAAGGAGTCTGCTGTAGCAACTTCTGACTTGACGAGAGGCTTCAGGTTCACTTCGGTCAGTGTGGCTTCGCCGGCGCGGGGTGGTGTGATCGGGTGACGCGGAATTAAGCCTGTGCCGTTCTTTGGAGCTGACGCGATGCTGTTGTTCAGCCCGTTCCAGGAACCTCCGGGTTGCCATCCCCAGCCGGCGCCGGAGCAATAGGACCAGCTGCCATAGTGATAGGGAGTCCATCCCCAGGGATACGGAGAAACCCATGAATAGCCCGCGCCCTGATACCAGGCCCAGGCGCCGTTCGAATACGGATCCCAGGCAGCGCTGGCGAAATAGGGACGCCACATGGAGCCGCAACCGCCAACATTCATGAAGCTTCCGTAATACATCATGTCGCCCACGCCGTAGGCATAGGGCGAACTACCGAATGCACCGAGGGATGCGGATTGCGCATGGTATCCGGAAGCGTTTTTGTCCCATGTATCAAATGCCTCGGCGGCTACGTCCTTGGTCTGGATTGGTTGAGCCTGGTCCTGCAAGTGGAAGGTAACCGTCTTTTTCTTGGGAACATCGGTCGGGCCCGCGGGGCCGTCGATGCGCACTGTTCCGTCTAGCACCGCGAGCTTGGCTTCCGAATCATCCACATGGAGCCGAATGTGGCTGGAGGGCGGCAATTGGAGCTTCTGCTGGCCAAACAGAAGATTGAACTCATTGCCTCGCGTCTTCACCAGGCTGACGTAGGCCATGCCCTTTATGACGTGCACGGAAGAGGCAGTTGTGCCCGCAGGAAGGCGCTCAAGCTGCGGGAACTCCACGAGCGAATCAGGAGTGATCCGCAGCGTGCTGTTATCTTCGAACTCGACCTCGGCGACTCCCATGGCGGTTCGCAGTCGGTTGTGCTCAACAATGGGCAGGTTGGTCATTGCCGGCTCAAAACCGCGGCCGATGTCGCGATCCAACTGAACTTCGCCTTTGACCTCACTTAAGCGGACGATACGGACCTTTGAAACCCCGGAGGGCGGCGTGGCGTCGTCCGTGGCCTGGGCAGGAGAGGCTTGGGTGGGAGGGGTCTGTTCAGGAGTGACCTGGGCGGGAAGCGTGGCGGCAAGAAACAGGCCTGAGATGCAGGCTGATAGGACGTGTGCGGGAATCGTAGCCATGTCCGCCTCCTTTGGGAGTTATGGCGAACTTTGAGAGGGACGCTCCACAGCAGATTTGCAAGAGGCCGGAGCGCGTAATGGCATTCATGCTAGCACGGAAATGGAATCCGGACGACCGGGATTTTGAAGCGACTGGATCGATTATTGATGGGGGGTGTTGGAGCGCGGTGGTTGAGACAGGGATTCCGGCGGTCCGGTGTGACTCTTAAGGTCTAACTTTCAAGACCTGACTCGCAGGACCAAGATTGTTTCGTCATCGAAGCGGGGTTGGCCGGATTGGAAGCGGGCTACGTCGGCGAAGATGGCTTCGGCGATCTGGGCGGCGGGCATGGTGCGGTGGCCGCAGAGGATTCCGGTGAGGCGGTCGGTGCCGTACATTTCGCCCTGGGCGTTTTCGGCGTCGGTGATTCCGTCCGACACGAAGACGAAGGCGTCGCCGGGTTGGGTGGATACAGAGAATTCTTCGTATTCGGCTTCGGGGAACATGCCGAGGGGGAACCCTTCGGCGCGCATGGTGGTGATTTGGCCGCCGCGGCAGAAGATGGGCGGGACGGCTCCGGCGTTGGCGACCTGGAGAGTGCGATTGTCGTCGTTCCAGACGCAATAGAGCATGGTGACGTATTGCGACTCGAGTTTGCGCTCTTGCAGGGCCTCGTTCAAGAGCTTGAGCATCTCGGAGGGCGCCGGACGCTGCATGGCCGCGGAGCGCATGATACCGCTGACGAGTGCGGCGAAGAGGGCGGCTGGGGCGGCTTTTCCGCTGACGTCGCCGAGGATGATTGCGGTGCGGTTGTTGTCGTATTCGACGAAGTCGTAGAGGTCTCCGCCAATGGAGCGGGCTGGCAGGAATCGGGCGGCGAATTCGCCGTGAGTGTGTTCGGGGACGGTGGACGGCAGGAGTCGTAACTGCACCTGGCGGGCCATGGAGAGGTCGCGTTCGAGTTGCTGCTCGTGGCGGACGACCTGTTGATAAAGGCGGGCGTTTTCGATGGCGATGGCGATTTGCGCGGCGAGGGTGGTCAGGGTGCGCTCGTGGCGCTCGTGGAAGTAGCCGGGCTTGACGTGTTCTAGGTCGAGGACGCCGATGACGCGGTTTTTGTAGAAGAGCGGGATGATCATCTCTGAGCGGGTTTCAGGATTGACCATGTGGTAGCGGGGGTCGAGGCGGACGTCGGGGACGTTGATGAGCCGCCACTCGGCAACTGCTGCGCCGGCGAGTCCGGTGCTGATGGGCATGGAGCGGGTGGGGGTGCTCGCGTGGCCGAAGCGCCAGGCGTAGCGAGTGACGAGGCGGTCTCCGCCGGGGTTGACGAGCATGATGGTGAACATCTGGTAGTCGATGAGGCGGCGGAGGAGCTGGCCGATGCGTTCGAAGAGCTGGTCGAGGTCGAGGATGGAGGTCAGTTCGACTGAGATCTGGTTGAGGACTTCGAGGGCCTGGGTCTGGCGGGTGACGCGGGAGTAGAGGCGCGCGTTCTGGATGGCCTGGCCGATGCGCGAGGCGGTGAGAGTGAGCACGTGGAGGTGCTCGGGACGGAAGTAATTGAGCTCTTCGCTTTCTATATCGAGGACGCCGATGACTTTGTTCTTGTTGATGAGCGGGACGGCGAGTTCGGAGCGGACGGCGTCGTTGGCGGAGACGTAGTTTTCGGCTTTGGAGACGTCGTTGATGAGGATGGCGTTGCGGGTCTGGGCGACCTGGCCGACGACTCCGTGGCCTAGAGGGAAGGTCATGCGCTCAATCTCGGGGGTGTGACCGATCTGGAAGCGCATGCGGAGTTCTTTGCTGCTCTCGTCGAGGAGGAGGATGGCGAAGATGCGGTACTGGATGACGGAACGGATGAGTTCAGAGGTGCGCTTGAGGAGAGTGCGCAAGTCGAGCGTGGTGTTTAGTGCTTCGGACATGCGGAGCAGGACGCTCAGGTCGGTGGTTTCGATGCGGGCGTTGATGGGGTCGAGGTAATTGCCGGCGGCGGGGCGGTAATCTCCCTCCAGCTCGGGGGCGCGCCGGTCAATGGAAGCGGCTTCGGGTGCAACTGCTTCTGGGGCGGCTTCGAGAGCTGGTTTTAATTCGGTCGGAGGAAGTGCGGCTTCGTCAGGCATCCGGCTTGATTGTAGCGGAATGTCGATCTTTGGGGATGGGTGTGGCGCGAATCGGAAGAATCGTCTTAGAATGTCGAGCCATGATGAAGAACCGTTCTGTTCCGACCGATACCGTGTTGCCGCATGTGATGTATGAGTGCATTCCGGACGCGCTGACCTGGCTGGGAAGGGTCTTCGGGTTTGTGGAGCATTACCGCTATGGCGAGCGTGGAGGACCTGTGAACGGCGCACAGGTCTACGCGGGGAACGCTTGCATTCAGGTGTCCCGGGCGCGAGGGTTCCCGACTCCGATGGATCTTGGGCATGGGACGGTGTATCTGACGGTTTTTGTGGACGACGTGGATGCCCATTACGCGCGAACAAGAGCCGAGGGGGCGCGGATTGTCGAGGAACTGAACGAAACGATCTACGGGGAACGGCAGTACGCTGCGGAGGATCTGGAGGGGCACCGCTGGCTGTTTTCGCAGCATGTGCGGGATCTGGCGCCGGAGGATTGGGGAGCCCGGAGCTTCAAGGGCTCCCCGATGAAAGTAGGCTAGTCGGCGCCGAGTTCGCGGACCATGGCTACTGAGGCGGAGGCGCCGATGCGGTTGGCTCCGGCCTCGAGCATGGCTTTGGCGTCGGCGAGGGTGCGGATTCCTCCGGAGGCTTTGACGCCGCAGCGGGCTCCGGCTACTCCGCGGAGCAGGGCTACGTCGGCGGCGGTTGCGCCGCTGGTGGAGAAGCCGGTGCTGGTTTTGAGGAAGTCCGTGCCTGCGTGGATGGCGATTTCGGAGGCGCGGAGTTTTTCTTCGACGGTGAGCAGGCAGGTTTCGAGGATAACTTTTAGCAGTGCGCCGTGGTTGTGGGCGACTTCGGCTACTCCGCGGATGGTTCGCTCGACGGCCGCGTGTTCGCCGCTTTTGAGCTGGCCGATGGAGATGACCATGTCGAGTTCGCGTGCTCCGAGGCGGATGAGCGCGGCTGCTTCCTGGCGCAGGGTGGACGCGAGCGAGGCTCCGAGAGGGAAGCCGATGACGACGCCGACGGGAACGCCGGTTCCGGCGAGCAGGCCTGCAGCGGTGGAGACCCAGACGGGGTTGACCATGGCGCAGGCGAAGCGGTAGCGGATGGCTTCGTCGCAGAGGTTTTCGACCTGCGTCCGCGTGGCCTCGGGCTTGAGCAGGGTGTGGTCGATGACGGCTGCGAGCCGACGCCAGTCGGAGAGTGTGTCGGCCGCGAAGGCTGCGGCGTCAAAGTATCCATTGTCTATATCCAGATCGGCGTCGACATCGGTGTCGAGGGCGATGCTGGGTGATTGCAGCGGTGAAGCTGTAAGCACTACATCGGGGTACTGCGTTCGATTTGGCATTCCGCTTTACTCCTTTGGGAAGGCTTTTCGGTTCCAGTGGGTTGGGGTTGCGATGCCCACACCGGAACAGGAGTATAGCCCTGTTTTGCGGCATCGGCTACTGACTTTCGGTGGGCATGAGGCAAATGTCGGGTAGATTGCGATAGCGCTCCGCGAAGTCCATTCCGTACCCGATGACGAAGAGGTTGGGGATGGAAAATCCGACGTAATCGGCTTCGATCTGCTCGATGCGTCTGGATGGTTTGTCGAGCAGGGCTGCGATGCGTAAAGTTTTCGGATGGTGCTGCAGGAAAACCTTGCGCAGAAAGGTTAGAGTCAGCCCGGTGTCGAGAATGTCCTCCACTACTAGAACGTTCTTGCCTTCGATCGGCTCGTCCAGGTCTTTGATGAGCTTGACCGCGCCTGAGGTGCGATTGCTTTTGCCGTAACTGGAGACAGCTACGAAGTCGAAGGTTGCGTCGGCTGAGACGCAGCGTGCGAGATCGGCCAGAAACGGGGCTGCTCCTTTGAGCACGCCGATCATGACCAGTTTTTCTCCGGCCAGATCGCGGGTGATCTGTTCACCCATCTGACGCACGCGCTCCGCGATCTGCTCGCGGCTGATTAGGACTTCAAGGCCCTGGTAGGTAGAGGTCGCCATGTGTTCCAGTATCGCTTGGGAGGCCGGGAATAGGGAATAGGGATCAGGGATCAGGGAATAGCTGGGAAGGCGGCGTGCACTCGTGTTTCTATTCCCTATTCGCTGATCCCTGTTCCCTGGTTTCTGTCCCTCGTCGCTGTATTCTGGAATCTATGTTGCCTTATATCCACATTGGAATTCATTTCGTTTTGAACCTTGGGGGAAGGCTAATCCCAGTCGGGCCGTGGGAGATTCCTACTTTTGGCTTGATGCTTTGGGTGGCCACAGTCTGCGGTGCGATCGTGATGCATTGGAGCTTTAAGAGAGCGCACGTTGTCGATTCTCAGGGGCAGTTGGCGGATGCGCTGGGGATTGTGGCGCTGACGGTGGTGGCTGGAATTATCGGCGCGAAGCTTTGGCATGTGGTGGATTCACCGCAGGAGTTTCGGATGGACGGCTGGTCGGTGCTTTGGTCGACGGGGGGATTTGCCTGGTTTGGCGGACTCGTCGCCGGGATTATTGCGCTGATTGTGCAAGGCAAGATGAATGGATTGAGCGGCTTGCGGACGCTGGATCTGGCTTCGCCAGCCGCTGCGGTTGGTTATGCGATGGGGCGGATCGGGTGTTTTACCTCCGGCGACGGGGATTATGGGATTCCGAGCAATCTTCCATGGGCGATGGGGTTTCCGAATGGGATTGATCCGACGCCGCCGGGGGTGCGGGTGCATCCGACGCCGATCTATGAGCTGATTGTGGGCCTTGCGATTGGGTGGTGGCTTTGGAAGCGCGGGGGAAAGAAGCTGGGTACGGGCGAGATTGTTGGCGAGTATCTGCTGTTGACCGGCATCGCTCGCTTTCTGGTTGAATTTATCCGGCGCAATCCGAAGATTCTTTGGGGTTTATCGAATGCGCAGCTGGCGAGTCTCGGGTCGGTATTGGCGGGGTTGATCCTGATCTGGATTGCGACGGTGCGGAAGCCAGATCAGGAAGATCCGGCGGAGCTGGTGAAGGCTGCTTAGGGTAGCCAGTTGAGGGAAGGCTCCAAATTCCAGTTGCACGGGATTTCTTTGCGCTGGGTGTTGCTTTCGATGGCCCATTCGAGAAGCTGGGCTACGCGCCAGGCGTCGGCTGCCTGGATGGGCGGCTGGGATTTGCCGAGGATGGCGTCTCGAACGCCTGCGTAGTAGAGGCGATAGTCGCCGGGAACGGGTTTTGCGGGATGAGTGACCATGCTGCCGCCTGTGTCGCCTACCGGCTCGCCCTTCGGCTCCATGGCCAGGGTTCCCCAGGAGGCGGGAGGTTCGAGTCCCCAGTTGGGTTCAACGACGCGCCCGGTTTCCTTTAAGCGCTCTTCCTGAGGGTCGAGGCCCCACTTTACAAAATTTCCCTGAGTGCCTCGGACGGTATAGCGGGGGCGCGGCAGAGCTGCTAAGTAATTGCTGGCGAGGTTTACGGTTTGGCGCGGATAGTGTAGGCGCAAGGTGAAGGAGTCGATAGCGGCTGCGCCGTCGCGTTCGCTGGTGATGTCGGCGCTGATGGCCTCGGGTGGGCCGAATAGGACGAGAGCCTGGTCGACGAGGTGGGTGCCGAGGTTGGTGAGAACGCCGCCCGGGGTACTGCCGTCTTCTTGCCATTTTGTGAGGCGAGGGTGCGGACGCCAGCGGTCGAAGGTTGACTCAAGGTAGACAACACGGCCCAGTTTCTCTTCAAGTAATAGTTTCTGAAGTGTCCGAAAGTCACTGTCCCATCGACGGTTATGAAAGGGAATGAGATGCCGGTCGATTTCCACAGCCCTGGCCATCAGGTCTGCGATCTCTCGTGCGGTTCCGGCGACGGGCTTGTCGACGATGACGTGGCGGCCGGCTTGAAGAGCTTCCTTGGCGTGGGCGACGTGGAAATTGTCGGGGGTGGCGACGACGATGAGTTCGAGGGTGGGGTCGCCGAGCATGTCCTCAAGCGAAGGATAGGTGGTGATGCCGGGATAGGCTGCTTCGGCGTTGCGCGATTTGCGCTCGACGACAGCGGCCAGTTCCAGGCCTTCGACAGCTGTGATTAATGGCGCGTGAAAGACTTTGCCCGCCAATCCATACCCCACCAGACCTGCGCGAATCATTGGAAACCCCTCGGCTCGTCCAAGATTGTAGCAGCCGGATTTAGCGGGAAGGAGCCGGACTATTTCTTGTGTCTTTGCCTCCTTTGAATTCTGTGAATTATTCTTTTGGTCGATCCTCTGATTTGTTCGTGATTCTCCCCCCACGCTGCGAATTGGGCGATACCAGGCGGTCTTCTAGTTTGGAATATTTATTTGTGGTGAGGGGTCGGGTTGCCGAGGCAGGGGAGATTTCCAAGGAAATGGTGTGATCTGAGGCTTGGCGCTGCGTTTGCAGTGCTGATACTGATTGGCGTCGGACCGTGCTGCGTCGGACAGACGACTGTTGTGGCGAGGGGCAAGGCAGGGAGCTATCCTGCGCCGCCACCTGCGTCCACGCGGGCTTTTTCGCTGGCCAGTGGTACTTATACTGGCGCGCAGTTGGTTTCTATCGCTGACGCGACTCTGGGAGCGACGATCTACTACACAACGGACGGAAGTACGCCGACGAAGAGTTCGACGGTTTATACAGGGCCGATCACTGTTGCAACCTCAGAAACGTTGAAGGCGATTGCGATAGCTCCGGGATACAACAACAGTGCGGTAGCGACGGCTAGCTACGTGATCGTTCCGCCTGCTCCGGATTTTTCGGTTGCGGTGTCGTCTGGATCTTTGACGGTTGTGGCGGGACGGAGCACGAAGACGAATCTGTCGATCACTCCTGAGAATGGGTTCAATTCGGCGGTTTCGTTTAGTTGCTCGGGGTTGCCTTCAGGGGCGACATGCGTCTTTTCTCCGGCGACGGTGACGCCGTCGGGCGCGGCGGCTTCGACTACAACGTTGACGGTGTCCGCTGCCGCGCTTACGGCGGAGCTCCGACATGGGAGGGGGTTGTGGATTTCGAGTTCGGGGCTGGCGGTGGCGCTTTGCTGCCTGGGGCGTCGAAGGCGGCGGTTGCCGATGCTGTTGTTGCTTGCCGCGAGCGTGGCTGGTTTGAGCGGGATGGTTGGATGCGGGTCATCGACGACGCTTAAGCCGCTCACTTCTGTAGTTGTGGTGACTGCAACGGCTGGGTCGCTGCAGCATGCGGCTACTTTGTCGCTTACGGTTTATTGAACGGCTGCGATGCGGGGTGATTCCGTCATGCGGATCGACGCTTTGCTCAGGATGAGGTTTTCGGTTCCATGAAGAGTTTGCCTGCGAGCGAAAGTAGGACGAGCATGGCGGCGCAGATGGCGAAGACGTTGCGGACGCTGGTGAAGCGGGATAGTGCTCCGGAGAGGAGCAGGCCGAGGATTTGCGCGGAGAAGACGCAGGACATGAAGGTGCTGCCGACGCGGCCCATCAGTTCGGGGGGAGTTTCCTGCTGCATCAAGGTCTGAGCAGGAATGATGATGCAGGCTACGGCGCAGCCAATGAGGAAGTCTCCGAGCAGGGTGCTCCCGATGTAGGTGATGAGGCACAGGATGAGAATGCCGAAGGCTATGCCGAGCAGGCCTACGTAAACGAGCGTGGTGTTGCGGATCTTTGTGCCCCAGGTGTTGAGTCCGTTGACGCCGACTAACATGCCCACGCCGATCATGGCGGATGCCCATCCGTAGACGGTGGTGGAGGCGTGGACGGAGTCGCGGACGTAGACGGCGATGAGCGGGCCGAAGCAGCCGAGAACGAACATTCCGGCGGACATGGCCAGGATGACGAAGAGCAGCGCGGAGTGATGAAGGATGAAGGACATGCCCTGCTGCATGTCATGCCAGATTTTGGCGATGGCTCCTTTGTCTTCCGCTGCGGTGTGGTGGTGGATGGATGGGGAGCGTTTGATGATCGTGGACGCAATGAAGGTGGCCGAGGCGAAGAAGCTGACGGCGTCGAGCCAGTAGCAGACCTGCGGCCCGAAGGCGGAGACGAGCATTCCGGCGGCAGCGGGGCCGATGATGCGCATCATGAACATGACCTGCTGCATGAGCGCGTTGGAGGAGCGCAGGCCGTGGAATGGAACCGCTTCGCGGATGACTACGCCCTGCGCGGGGCCGAAGAAGCTGGAGACAACGCTAATGGCGGCGAGGATGGCGTAGAAGTGCCAGATCTGCGTGGAAACGAGCAGGAGCAGGCAGAGGAAGCCGCGAATGACATCGCTGGAGACGAGAGTGCGCTTGAGCGGCCAGCGGTCGACGAAGACTCCGGCGAGGATGCCGAGGATAGCAATGGGGACGAGGTAGGAGATCTGCACGCCGGTGACTTGCTGGGCGGTGGCGTGGAGTTTGAAGGTGAGGACTCCGATGACGGCGAAGAGGGCGAGAAAGTCGCCGAAGTTGGAGACGATCTGGGCGTACCAGAGGCGGCGCATGGTGGGGATGCGCAGGACTTCGCGCATGGACAATGCGGTAGGCGCCGGTGTCTGAGCTTTGGTGCGAGCTTCGCCGGTGGCTTCGGGTTGTGCGGCGGAGGTGCTCATGGGGTCGGGAACCGATTCTGATCCTGATTCTGATCTGGATTGATGGTACAGCGGAAACTGCTTTTGTCAGAACGAAGATCAGGGGTGTTGCGGTTCCCGCACGCCGGATTTTGTTGTTTTAGCGGTGGGCGATGGTGGAATCGCTGGGCGCGAGGACTCGACGGAGTTGCCAGAGGACAGATGCGAGAGCAGCCAGCGATGCATACCAGATGGCGAAGGCGATGTTAACCACCCAGGCCGGGGTTGCTCCGACGCGTTTCAACAAAAAGGGTAGGAAGTTCCAGGTGGTGATGTGGACGTAGTCCCATTGGTCCTGGGTCATGGCTGGGGTGTTGAGGCCCCAGGCGTCCATTTTGCCGAGGGCGAAGGCTGCGATGTTTTCGAGGCGCAGGCCGATGGTGAAGATGGGATGGCCGAAGTTGTCGATCTGGTAAAGCTCGAGCGGGATCCAGAATGCAAGCGATGCAGCCTGGACGACGGCGCTGATGGCGAGGAGAGCGATCCCGGTGGGCAAGAGGAATGCCGGGAGTTGGCGGCGATGGCGGAGTAGTAGCGGAAGCGCGAGGAGGGTGGCTAGCTCGACGGTGGTGGAGACGTAGCGATCACCCCAGGCATCGTCGCCGCTCCAGACGGTGTAGCGTGCATAGAAGCAGATGTAGGTGAGGAGCAGCGTGAAGATAGTGATGGTGTAGGCCTTGATGGCCGGGCTGAATCTTCTCCAGGATGTGGCGATGAGCAGGATGGTCAGGATCAGAAGAGGGTCGAAGAGGAAGATGGATTTTTCGGGAGCGAAGAGCGCGCCGTAGAAGCCGATGTGGAATGGGGTTTCGAAGGGGTAGGTTTTGGGCCAATCGGGATGGCGGGCCAGAGTTTCTTTGGCGACGACGCTGACGTAGGTGTTGGTGAACGAGCCGAAGCGGTAGAACTGGTAGAGGCGGTCTAACAGGCCGAAGACGGCGTAGACAGGAAGGGTGGTCGCGAGGTAGGTGCGGCATTGCAGCCAGAAGGCGCGGCTGCTGGTTCGTTCGAAGAGAAGTACGAGCAGGATGAACAGGCTGCCCGCGAGGAGATCGAGGCCGGTAGTGAGGCGGGTGAGCAGGTTGAGTCCGAATGCGGCTGAGCCGATCAGGAGCGCGCGCCGGGAGCCGGTTTGCAGCCACTCGTATTGGAAAGAGAAGCCGGCGATGGTGAGGAGAAAGATGTAGTTGTTCTCCATCATGTTTTGCGTGTAGTGGAGGTGGGTGGTGAGCAGAAGCAGGGCGAGCGTGCCGGCGACGGATTGATTGATGGTGAAGTGGAATTGGCGCAGGAATCGGAAGCAGATGAGCGCGGCGAGGACGGAGAGCAGAATGTTGGTGCTGAAGCTGACGAGGATGCTGCGGACGGCGGGGTCGTTGCCGAAGTAGTTGGCGAAGATGGGCAGGTGCTCGATCTCGGTGCCGACGATGTCGGCGGGGAGCATGAGCAGGGATTGGCCGATGCCGTACCAGCTTTGCAGGGTGTCTCCGCGGCCGTGAACGCCGAATTCGGGGAATTCGTTGGGAAAGACGGGTGGCTCGGAGGTCCAGAAGGCGTGGGCGGACTGGAGGCGGTGGGTGGTGTCGGCGGTGCCCAGTTCTCCGGATTGGATAGCGAAGGCGATGAGGCCCGCGGCGAAGGCGAGCAGGAAGAGCGGGTTGCTAAAACAGCGGCGAATCAAAGAAATCCTCATTTGTATGAAAGAAAAAGGAAGCGATCTTCCAAGAATCTGGCCAAGCTCCATTTTACTTTTGGAATTCCGCTATTCGGCTTGAATTGGAATGGGTGCAATCGAAGTGGGTTCGGGCCGTGCGCGGGATGAGACGATCTCAGAGAGAAGCTGCGATGGGAGTGATGGCGACGAATGACGATGATCAGGCGTGCGGAGAGGGTTGATGGGAAGTTTCTGAACCCGGTGCCGACGGGTGTCGGCGATCCTGGAATGCTTTTCAAAGTGCTCGGCCGTTACCTGACAAACAGGGCTGAGACGACTCCGAAGAAAGCTTTAGGGCCTTTTCGGACAGATGCACGCATCTATGAGACGGCGCCTGCGAGCGGGCTGCGCGTGACGTGGATGGGGCACTCGACGATGCTGATCGAGATCGACGGAGCACGGGTGCTGGTGGATCCGGTTTGGGATGAGCGCGCCGCGCCGATGGCTTGGGCGGGGCCGAAGCGATTTTTTGCTCCTCCGCTGCGGTTGAAAGAGTTGCCGCGCATTGATGCGGTTCTGCTTTCACACGATCACTATGACCATCTTGGCGCACGTACCATTCCAAACCTGGCGCGGTTGGAGGCTGTGCGCGGGGCGCGCTGGGTGACGGCGCTTGGGGTGGGCTCGATTCTCGCTGGGCTTGGTGTTGCAGCGGAGCGTATTACGGAGCTGGATTGGACAGACGGCGTCTCTGTGGGCGGTCTGGAAATTATCGCGGTTCCGGCGCGGCATTTTTCCGGGCGCAGTCTGTTCAACCGCTTTCAGACTTTGTGGACTTCATTTGTGCTGGCGGGGCCAAACCATCGAGTCTATTACGGCGCGGATTCCGGGGAATGGGATGGGTTCGCGGAGATTGGGCGGGAGTATGGGCCGTTCGATCTGACCATGCTGGAGATTGGAGCGTTTGATCCGCTGTGGGCTGATATTCACATGGGGCCCGAGGGCGCAGTAAGGATGTTCCGGGCAATGGGCGGCACGGGATTGTTGATGCCTATTCATTGGGGACTCTTCAATCTTGCGCTTCATGCGTGGAGACAGCCGATCGAGTGCATTTTTGCTGCGGAGGGCGTGAAGCTGTGGGCGCCTGAGCCGGGTCTTCCGGCGGAAGTTGTGCCTGAAAGGGAGTTGCGGTCGGAGTGGTGGAAATGATCGACGGCCTTTCGGAAAGGATGACATGGCGTGCGCGTTCCCATGGCATCGCTGCTACACTTGCACGTTGGCCATTGCTTTTCCAGGCGATTTGCTGCGGAGCTATATGAGCGGGACGGAATTGAAGACGGAAGCGATAGAGACGACGGGCCTGAATCGGGATATCCGAACGGTGAATGAGCTGTTTTTGCGCGTGGCTGCTTCGAAGCGCACGGACGCGATGCTGTATCAGGACGAGGCTGGCGCGTGGAAGGGGATTTCCTCTGCTGAGGTCTACCAGCGTGTGCGGACTCTGGCGAAGGCTTTTCGGGAGTGGGGCATCGTGCGCGGCGACCGGATTGCGATTTTGAGCGAGAACCGCTGGGAGTGGCAGATTACGGATTTTGCCGTGCTGGGAATTGGCGCGGTGGATGTGCCGATTTATCCGACGCTGACTACGGAGCAGATTGGGGAGTTGCTGCGCGACTCGGGCGCGAAGGTCGCCGTGGTTTCGACGAGGGCGATGTATGACAAGGTGCATCCGATCCGCGGCGAGACGTCGCTGGAGCATGTGGTGATGATGGATTCCATCGCTGTTCCTCCGGACGCGGTCATGTTTTCGATGCTGACGCAATCGCTGGACGAGCGGGGTTTGGACCGCGACGCGGAATTTGACGCGCTTGTGGAGTCGGTGCAGCCGAATGAACTGGCGACGCTCATCTACACCTCGGGGACGACCGGAGAGCCGAAGGGTGTGATGCTGACGCATGGCAATCTGGCCTCAAATACCAGTTATGCCACGCGAGACTTTGGGCTGGGACGGGAGGATTCGTCGATCTCCTATCTGCCGCTGTCGCATATCACGGCGCGGGCGCTGGATTATGCGATGTTTTATTCGGACGCCCAGGTGGCGTACTGCACGCAGTTCGATAAGCTGATTCTTGCGTTGAAGCAGGTGAGGCCGACCCTCTTTGTGGGCGTGCCGCGGGTGTATGAAAAGATCCGGCAAGGGGTGGAGCAGAAATCGAACGTGTCGCCGATGAAGGCCCGGATTCTGGCTTGGGCGGTTGGTCTGGGAGCAGGCTACAAGGACATGATTCACGACGGGAAACGGCCTGGCTCGCCGTTTTGGAGGCTGGCGGAAAAGCTGGTGTATTTGAAGATTCGCGAGGCTTTTGGCGGGCGAATCACGAAGTTCATTTCAGGTGGCGCGCCGCTGGGGGTCGATACGGGCAACTGGTTTGCTTCGGTGGGGATTTCAGTGTTGGAGGGGTATGGATTGACTGAGACCTCTCCTGTGATTGCCATCAATACGCCTGGAGTGCATCGGATGGGAACGGTGGGTAAGCCGCTGCCGAATGTGGAGTGCCGGCTGGCAGCGGATGATGAGTTGCTGGTGCGTGGGCCGGGGATCTTTCAGGGGTATTGGCAGAAGCTGGTGGCTACGCACGAAATTTTCGATGCGGACGGCTGGTTTTATACCGGAGACATCGCGAAGATCGACGGCGACGGCTTCCTATACATTACGGATCGCAAGAAGGAGCTGCTGAAGACTTCGGGCGGAAAGCTGATTGCTCCGCAGCCGATCGAAGGCAGGCTCAAGACCAATCTGCTGGTTGCGCAGGCGGCGTTGGTGGGAGATAAGCACAAGTTTGTTTCGGTGCTGATTTCGCCCAATTTTGCGGCGCTGGAGGATTGGGCGCGGCAGCAGGGAATCGGGGCTCTGACGCGGCGCGATCTGGTGGCTGATCCGAGGGTGACGGCGCAATACGGGGAGATCGTGGCGAAGGTGAATTCAACGCTGGCGAACTTCGAAACGATGAAGCGTTTCCGGGTGGTTGCCGATGAGTGGGCGCTGGATTCAGGTGAATTAACGCCCAGCATGAAACTGAAGCGGCGGGTGATTACGGAGCGATACGCGGAGTTGATCGCGGGCCTTTACGCCGATGAGGCCACTTCACGCGGCGAATAGGCTTGACCATTCTGCGGCGGAGTGTTCCGCCTCGGGTCCATAGTCGCTGAAGAGATTGAAAAAATGGCGCGCCCCAGGCGCCGACCATGAGCAGCGATCCGAAAAGCACGACGGCGTCAACGCTGAGACGTCCGCCGGTCTTGACCCAATAGACATCGGGGTCGAGGTTGAGCCAGAGGGCGAACTCATCCAATGTGAGCGCTGCGCCGACGCCGTAGGCGATGGACATGATGCGGCTGAGCAGGATGGACATCGGCGAGTGCGCGCGTCCAAGATCAAGCAGCCATCCGTAGCCGACGAGGAGCAGGATCAAAATTCCCCAGACGAGGTGATGGATATGCCGGCCGCCCATCACGACCCAGTGGAATGGACCCTTGCCGCTATCGACCAGGTAGACGAGCAGACGAACTCCGAGGAAGGTTACGAAGAACGCGACCGAGGATAGAAAGACGCGACGGCGGGGACGGTCGGGGATGGATGTTCGAACCAGATAGCCGAGACGCGTGAGCTGCAGGACCACCAGGAGGGCGGCGGCTACGAGCACGATGAATAGCAGCAGGACCAGCGTTCCGGTTTGAGGCATGTGGCTCTATTGAAACACCTTGCGAGGGTTTCTCCAAGGATGGGCGCGGGACAGGCGCGTCGAAGGATTCAAATCACCCTACCTGAAGACCTGTGCGAAGGCCGCGAATCTCTCCAGACAGGTACTTATTTCACTGAGAACTCCGGATCTACAAGGATCTGGAGAGCGTTCGCGAGTGCGTTGGTTTCGGCGGCCATGCCGATTACGGCGAGGAGTTCGGCGTGTTGCTGGTCGGTCATACCCTTGGCGCGGGCTGCTGCGGTGTGGGAATGAATGCAGTAGCTGCAGCCGTTGATTGTGGAAGCCGTGATATAGATCAATTCCTTTGTGAGCGGGTCGAGCGCACCGGGTTGGACCATGACTTCCTTGATGCTCGACCAGGTGCGTTCAAGGAGTGCCGGTTGATTGGCGAGTGCGCGCCAGAAATTATTGACGAAGTCGGATTTGCGAGTTGCGCGGATGTCTTCGAAGACCGCTTTTACGCGCGGATCTGCTGCGACTTCTTCCTCGGTCCATAGCTTGACGGTGCTCATTGAGAAGGCCTTTCGAAAAAGGGAATCCTAGTCAGACTAAACCGCCTGACGAAACGCTTAGTTCCAGCCTAGCGGGTTACTGGATCTTCCACTCTGTAAACTGCTGGGCCAGCGTTCCAGTTTTAGCCATATCTCATTGAATCATGACTGGTTGCAGGTTGATCTGCGTGCGGCTGGTGTCCGGTTCGATACAGGTCTGGGACGGGGTGGTCAGATATCTTATGCCGCAAAAAAGATTGCCGAACAACCATTTGTGCCTGCTGCCCTTCCAATGGTCTGAGGTTAAGACTATGCCTATGTTGAAGTATTTTGGTTTGACAGCTCTTGCTGCCGGCCTGCTTTTTGGGGCGGCGAATCGGGCCCCTGCACAAGTGGCCGTGGAAATTGGTGCGCCGCCGGTTTGCCCGTACGGCTACTACGAAGTTCCTCCGTATAATTGCGCGCCGGATGGGTATTATGGGCCGGAGTGGTTCACGGGCGGTGTGTTCATCGGCGCGGGACCCTGGTTCCATGGGCCACATGGATTCTACGGACACGTGGATCACCATTTCGATTATCGGCATGGATACCATGGTCCTCTGCCGGCACGTGGAGAACATCCGGCAGATCACCGCGCGGAATTTCACGGTCAGGCGATGCATGACGAGCACGGACACGAGGCTCCGCACGGGCATCGCTAATATTTATGACAACTTGAGCTGACACAAAATAGGCCCTTGGATTCAAGGGCCTGTTTCTTTTCTGTCTTCTTCTGTTCCTTCTGATCAGCTGTCGCGGCGGGAGGGTTGAGCGGCTTTCCACTCTTCGGAGTGAAAGATGCGCGGGCCGGCTTCGATCAGACGCGGCATCATGTTGAAAACGGCGACGCGGGTCCAGGGATGCCCGGAGCGGGTGCGGAAGCCTTTTTCGTTGAGGTCGCTGACGATGGCGGAGTAGGAGAAATCCTGGCCGAGGAGATCCATCATTAGCATGAGGGCGCGGTTCTCGGTGGGGTCGACTTCGAGACGCTGTCCGTCGTTGGAGATGCGCAGGCCGTAGGGGATGTCTTCGTCGTATGCGCCTTCGGAGGGGGTCTCCGAATCGGGCAGCTCGCGCCGCCATTCGATCGAAACCATCTGCCAACCGGCTTTAGTTCGCTGCTGGATGATCTCGGGGCTCATTGGCCCGGAGATTACGTCGCGAATGCGTTCAAAGTGCGCCATCTATGCCTCCGTTGATCGTGCTTCTGGCATCCACTCGTAGCAATTTCATGGCCTGTCGAGAGGATGGTCCGGGTTGTTGGAAGTGGTTGCAAAGAGGTGGTTTGACCGTTTGCGGTTGTTGGATCGGGAGAGTGTCCTTGTCCGTTTTCGCGAAATACTGTTCGGGTTTGGACGGCGTCGCAGGGACGCCAGCCCAAGCTGGCGTGGCGGCTCCCTTCTATGTAATATTCCTGTTGGGACAGCGCGACATTTCTAATAGGTGCATCCGGGCGTGGTTTCGCGCTCAGGTTGACGACGCTTTCCGAAGAGCCTACGCCGAATGAAGGTACTGAAGTTTCCCGCTGTCACGGCCTTGGAAGGGCTGCCATGGATGGTCCGCGCATTGCTGGGCTGCTGCGCGGCCGGGATTGCGGCGGGTCTGACTTACTCGCTTGAGCCGCTTCGCGCCTTTCCATTGCTTCTCGCGTTTCCGGCGGTGATTCTGAGCTCGTGGTTTCTGGGGATGTGGGGTGGAGTATCCTGTGCCCTTACCGAAGCGAGCCTCGTTGATTCGTATCTCACGCGATCCCAGTTCCGGTTCTCGGTGGGAAGCGCTCCGCAGGAATTGCGACTGGCGGTCTTTCTCACGATCTCGATCCTGTTGGGCTACACAATCCGGCGGCTGGCGCAACAGCGCGCTCAGATTGCGATGGAAGGACTGCGCGGGCGGCTAAGCCTTGCCAATGCGGAGCGGCAGCTGGCTGAGGAACGCGCCCGTGCCAGTGAGGCAGTGCAAGACCGCGATGAGTTGCTGCAAATTGCCTTGCAGTCGAATGGCATGGGGTTGTGGGTCTGGGATCTGCAAGATGGTACGGGCTACTGGTCCGACGAAATGTACCGGATGATCGGTCTGGAACCTGGCTCCATCGAGCCTTCTGGTGAGTCCTGGTTGCGGTATGTTCATTCGGAGGACGTGGATGGAGTGCAGGAGGCGGCCAGGCGGATTCGCGAGGGTGTGGCAGATTACCACCACCAATATCGCGTCGTGTGGCCGGATGGGTCGGTGCGCTGGCTGGAGTCGCAGAGCAAATGCCAGCGGGATAGCGCGGGGCGTTTGACGCGGGTGATGGGCGTTCTGTCGGACGTAACCCGGCGCAAGCAGGCCGACGAGGCGATGCTGCGTGCCGAGAAGCTGGCCGTCGTGGGACGGCTGGCGGCCTCGGTCGCGCATGAGATCAACAATCCTCTTGCTGCTGTCGCAAACCTGCTTTTTCTGGTTACCCTTGCTGACACGACTGAGACTGCCCATGCGCACGCACGCCAGGCGATGGATGAGCTGATGCGAGTCTCGCTGATTACGCAGCAGACGTTGAAGTTCCACCGCCAGAATGGCTCACCAAAGACCACGAAGCTGTCGGAGCTGATTGATGCGGTTCTGACTCTGTTTCGCGGCAAGTTAGTGGCTGCGGGAATTTCAGTGGAAGTGCGTGCGGAGAGCGAGGCGAGCATCGCCTGCCTGCCGAGCGAGACGCAACAGATTTTCGCGAATCTTATGTCGAATGCCGTCGAGGCGATGCCGCAAGGGGGCCGTCTGGTGATACGGCTGCAGTCTTCCTGCGACTGGCGGAACCGGGAGCAAGCCGGGATGCGGGCGACCTTCTGTGATTCCGGCGTAGGCATGGACCGGGTGACGATGCGGCGCATCTTTGAGCCCTTTTTTACGACGAAGACGGAGACGGGAACCGGGCTTGGCATGTGGGTGGTCGCGCAGCTGCTGGAGCGGCAGCATGGGCACGTCCGGGTGTGGAGCACGCAGCGAGAGGGCCGCAGCGGGACTGCGTTTTCTGTGTTCCTGCCCTCCGGCGAGATTTCGGCAAGTGCTGCAAAAGAGGAAGCGGCTCTTCAAAGCGCTCTTTGAGATGTCCGGTCAGGTCAGGCGGCTGAGATTGGGCAGACCGGTGAGCGAAGAGACGTCGCGTCGATCGATCTGGACCTTTGCGCCAGGTTGATCGAAGCGGTATCTTGCGCCGCTGATTGGCCCCGTGACCGTCATTCCTGTGGTTCCCGTGTACTGGTACAGAACGGCGCTCGAAACGGGTGTTGGGCGTTGCGCCGGACGGGTGAGTTTTCCGTTCATGGCGACTTTGCCTCTTCCTTGACCGCAGCAAGTCATATGGTTATTTCTCCTTGTCTTCTTCAAACAACGCCTGGATGATTGGAGCGTCCGGGATGGCCTTTGAGGTAGAGCGTTCCAGCAGGATTGCTCCACCTGAGAAGGCCAGACCCATCAGGATTTTTTCCTGGATCGAATGCCCTATTGCCCAGGCCAGCGGGATGGAAATCCACAGGCTCAGGCAATAGAAGCAATCGAGCAGTTGACCGGCAATCCCGTCGCCTGCCGCTTGGCGGATGCGGACGATCACGTCCCATGGGCCATCTTCGGCCTGGAAGAGATGCGTGATTCGCCAGACGCATAGAACGCCGAGCAGCAGGCGATACAGGTCGTTCATTGGTTAGCTGGCCGCTCCGGGTTCTTTCAGGCAGAAGCCTTTGAACTCGGAGTTGTTTTCCCAGTTGGTTACGCAGTCAACGATCGTCCTGTCTCCGGAGAGAAGCTGGATCGTGTAACCGCAGGCTGGTAGGCCGGTGGTGTCGAAGGTCCACACGCCGGATTTTGTTCCGGAGAGCGGAAGCAGTGGATTGGGATACGAGAGCCCGTCCACCGGGTTGCCGTCGATGGTGAAGGCGGCTGGGTTGGGGAACGGCTCCTCGCTCAGGCTGAAGCTGCCGAGATGCTCGTCGCTGACGCTGTAGGTGCCACAGATTGTGTCGCCCACGGTGAAGGTCTGGCAATTGACAGCCGACTGGCACGGACCGGAGCTTCCGGCTGGAATGTAGCCGGTGATCTCGAGATCGGTGACTGGGGCGAGCTGATCCAGATCGATCACTACACCTTGCCGCGTTGTTCCATTCGAGCAGTCGATCGAACCTCCGAGGAATGTCGCATGGGATACGGGGTCGGTTACTACCATGGAGATCATCCAGGTGCCGGTTGATGCTGCGGAGTTCCAGATGGCCAGGAGCCCGTCGGGAGAAATGCTTCGCCAGCCTGCTGGGCCGGGTGTCGCATTCTGGTAGGTGAAGAAGCCTCCGGGGGCGCTCTGCGTAAGAGGGAAGCTGGTTACGGCTCCGCCGCCAATTTGCTGAGTGACAGTGACGGAGAACGGATCGGTGAGTATTTGCGGGCTGCCGATGCCGGTGTTGGTTGCGGTATCCCATTGCTGCACGGTGATCTGATAGAGCGGTGCATTGCCGGCGAGGATGACATCCAGCGTTGGCGCGCCCGGGATGTAACCGAAGATGGAGATTGAGGCTCCGAAGGGACTGTCGCCGGGCGCCCAGCCTGTTGTCTGGTCGATATCGCAGACGGCGACGTCGCAGATCGATTGCAGGAACGGCGTGTAGTTACCGGTCTGGACCGGTACGCCTGGGTCGACGAGGATGTGCGTTTGGAGGCGATTGCCCCAGACTGGAACGTAGTCCGGATCGGTTGCGGGCGGAGCGATATCCCAGGAGAGGATGGCCCGGACTTTCGCGGTTACCGGTCCTTCGGTGCATGGTTTGCGATGGGAGTTGAGGTCGACCGGCCAATAGACGGCGTAGCTCAGACCTTCGCTGGGAATTGAGGCTATGTCGAAGACTCTCACGGACGGCGTTCCCGCCCACTCCCAGCCGCTGCCCCAGTCGATCCAGAAGGCAACATACTCGGTGCTGCCAGCGGTGCACAGGCCGCCGGAGTAGCCGATGGGAAGCTTGATCTGGAGGGTTCCAACGAGGGCGTCTACGATTCCGCCTTCGTCCAGGCCGATGCATTCGAGCTGCTCGAATTCGGTGCTGCCGTTGGGGTTTTCCAGCTCTGCGATGATGGCGGCGATGTCGATGTCCAGGCCGCTGAAGAGGCTGGTCGATTTTGTCAGTCCAGCCGGGAAATTCAGCGCTTTCTGGACGGTTTTGTGCAGATAGCGATGAGCGGGAACCGAGGTATCGCCGTATAGTTTTTGCAATTCGGCCGGAGAGAGTTCCTTGGGTTCAGCGAGGTCGATGGTGGCGCTGGTGGAGATGAGTTCGGCGACATCGCTCGGCAGTTTGACATCGACGGTCTGGAAGAAATCGTGAATCGGAATTTTTCGGAGATAGGGCGCGATCTGGATGCGGGTTTCGAGGATGTTGCCCCACACGGGCGGAATGGTTGGACTGGTGGGCGGCGTGGCCCAGGAGAGAACTCCGCGCAGCAGAGGCAGGTTGGCCTCGCGGCAAAGTTTTCGTTCGGGTGAGATGGCGAGATCGACTGCGTATTCGAGCGGATGATGGATATCGACGTCGAAGACCTGGAAATTCGTCGTTCCCTGGAAGAGCCAGGTGACGCCGTTGTCGTAGGACAGATAAAAGCTGACGTATTCCAGCGAGCCGTTGGTGCAGAGGCCGCCGTTGTATCCGGTGGATTGCTTGATCCAGACAACCCCCTCGATGCGGCTGAGCTGAGGGTTGAAGCCAATGCACTTCAGTTCCTCGTAGGAGGTGTTGGCGATGATTTCCTTGACGGGTTTGTACGGGCTGTCAGGCAGGTTTCCGAAGTAGTTCGGGTTGGTGAGCAGCCGCGGGATGAAATGCCTTCGCTCGATTTCGAAGGGTCTTTCAAAGGGATTTGTGAATTCTGTCATGGAGTTCTCCTCGTGGATATGGCTGGCTCTCCGTTGAACACTCCAGGCGGGGCCTTTCCATCACCAGTTAGTGAACGGTCGAGGCCGAACGTTTCAAAACTCAGGGGTTTGGCGCGTTGCCGGAGTTGGAGCGGGTACACTGTCGGAGGACGGTTTGGCGGGTGTTTGCGTCAGCCAGATCGATTATTGAGGAGATGAAGCGATGCGAGTTGCGCTGTTGACCGGTGGTGGCGATTGCCCGGGATTGAATGCGGTGATCTATGCCGCGGTGAGGAAGGGAATCAATAAGTATGGCGATGAGTTTGTCGGCTTTTTAAATGGCTGGCGCGGCGTGCTGGACAACAAGTGGATTCCGCTGACGCTGGAACGGGTGGATGGCATTCAGTTGCTGGGCGGGACGATTCTGCACTCTTCGCGGACCAATGTGAAGAAGATTCCGGGCGGCATCGAGCAGGTTGAGCAGGTGCTGAAGGCCAACAAGATCGATGCGCTCATTGCCCTGGGCGGCGACGATACGCAGTCAGTGACGCTGGCGCTGACGGATGCTGGCATCCCGGGCGTGGGTGTGCCGAAGACGATCGACAACGACATTAACGGTACGGACGCGACTTTTGGCTACGACACGGCGGTTTCGATTGCGACCGAGGCTGTGGATCGCATTCGGACGACGGCGGATTCGCACAATCGCGTGATCGTGATCGAGGTGATGGGCCGCGATGCGGGCTGGATCGCGTATGCATCCGGCGTGGCAGGCGGCGCGGATGTGGTGCTGGTGCCGGAGAAGGAGATCGATATCGATCACGTTTCGGCCCTGCTGAAGTACAACTACGATCGCGGCAAGACCTATGGGCTTGTGGTTGTGGCTGAGGGGTGCCATCTGCCGGAGGTTGGGCAGGTGATCGGGTCGAAGCAGGTCGATTCGTTCGGCCATGCGCGGCTTTCGGGGATTGGCGAGGCGCTGGCGAAGCTGATCGAGGAGAAGACGGGCTTTGAGACGCGCTCGGTGAACCTGGGGCATACGCAGCGCGGGGGCTCTCCGACGGCGTATGACCGGTTGCTCGGGCAGCGGTATGGGCTGCACGCCATCGACATGGTGCACCAGCAGAAGTGGGGCCGGATCGCGGTGCTCAAGGGCACCGATATTACGGACATCACGATCAAGGAAGCAATTGCGACGAATCGGCGGCTGGATCAGCGGTTCTTTGACGTGATTTCGGATCTGGAAGCGAAGGTTTAGGGTAGCTTTTGGCTTCTGGTTCATGACCAAGGCCCAGGTTTCAGAATTGAAGCCTGGGTACCTCCGTTCAATGTACCGTGAAACGAAAAGGCGTCGGATACGATCTAAGCATTCGTGACGAATGTAGTTTCTACTGTGACTTCGCGGCTTTTTGAGGTTTCCGATCTGCGGGCGTTGTATGCGGTGGAGGAGGTTTGCTTTGCTCCTCCGCTGCGATTCAGCCGCGGGTTGATGCGTTCGCTGGCGCATGATCCCAATTGCCGGACGTGGCTGGGGATTGTAGACAATGTCCGCGCCGGGTTTGCCATTCTGGGGCTATCGAGCGAGGACGATCCTTCCGCCGCTTATATCTGGACCATTGAGGTGCTGCCAGCCTTTCGACGGATGGGCGTGGCGCGGCAGTTGCTTGCTCGCGTGGAGGAGAGCGCGCGCGAGGCGGGCTGCTCGGCGATAGAGTTGCATGTTTCCGAGCGGAACTCCGATGCTGTGGCTTTGTATGAAGGCTGCGGGTATCTGCGGTTTGGAGTGGATGCGGAGTTTTATGGGTGGGGCGAGGATGGTTTGCGTTATCGGAAGGTGATCTGAGTAGGTTGCCCTGACAGATTGGTACTATGTGTGAATGTTGCCCGGTCCTTACTTACGAGAACCGGGCATCTGCTTTTGCGGGTGAGACTATACCAATCCCAGGAATTGTTTGGGGTTTAGCTTTGCGCCGGGGAAGGTTACTTCCAGGTTGTTGGCGCCAATTGTCTTGCTGACTACTTCGCCCAGGACCTGCCGGTAGTCGGTGGTGATGGCGAGGTCGCGGCCTTCGTTGAGCTGGTGATCGGCGAGGCCGGGCCATTTGCCGTAGACTTTGCCGCCTCTCACGTTGCCTCCTAAGACGAACATGGCGTTCGCGTGGCCGTGGTCAGTGCCGCCGGTGCCGTTCTGGTGGGCGGTGCGCCCGAATTCGGACATGGTGACGAGGGTGATGCTTTCGGCGTCAGGGCCCATATCGCGCCAGAAGGCGGCTATCGAGTCGGAGAAGTCGCGGAGGCGGTTGGCGAGTTGGCCGTCGGTGCTGCCCTGGTTCTGATGGGTGTCCCAGCCGCCTATATCGGTGAAGGCGGCTTCGAGGCCGAGGTTGGCTTTGAGAAGCTGGGCGATCTGCTTCATGTTCTTGGCGAAGGGGCTGTCGGGGTAGTTGGCGTCGGGCGAGGGGGTGTAGTGCGCGGGGTCGGTGGCGCGGAGCATCTTGATGGCTTCGAAGGAATTGTCTCCAGCGTTGTGGAGCAGGGAATCGCTCGATTGGTCGTACATGGCTTCGAATGCCGTTGCTGTTGGCGCAGGCTTTGGACCGCGCCCGCCGACGGCGAAGTCCTGCACGTTGCTGATGGCCAGGACGGGGATTTTGCCCTCGAGGGTGCGGGGGACGTCGGAGCCTAGAGCTACCGCGCGAAATGCGGTGTGTTCCTGACGACGGCGGAGGTCTTCGGCTTGCAGGGCGCGGTTGAGCCAGCCGTCCCGCGTGCTCTTGGTGCCGGGTGTGCCGGATTCCATGAAGTCCTGGGCGTCGAAGTGGGAGCGGGTGCCGTCGGGTGAGCCGGTGGCGTGGATGATGGCCAGATGCCCCTGACGGTAGAGCGGCTGGAGCGATGCCATGGCCGGGTGCAGACCGAAGAATCCGTCGAGGTCGAGGACCTGATTTTGCGGGATGGCGATGGTGGGGCGCATTGCGTAGTAGTTCGGTTCGCGCCAGGGAACGACGATGTTGAGGCCGTCTGCGGCTCCGCGCTGGAAGATAACGACGAGCTTCTTGCCTTGCGCAGTTGCCGTAGTCGTCGCGGCCATCACTGCGCGGGTCAGGAATGCGGGAAGCGCGGTGGTTCCGGCGAGGGCGAGTGCGCCGTTGCGAAGGAAGATGCGTCGTGTGCTGGTCATGCGGAGACTCCTGAATCTATCGGCGTTGGAACTCGGGGGAACCGAGGAGAAGGCCCGCTATCTGGCCGTTTTGCTGTTGGATCGCATTGGCCAGTCCGGCTGGAGTTGGAGGCTTTCCGCTCAGGGATTGGTCGGTGACTGGTTGCGGAAATACTTGAGCTGATGCAGCGGATTGGTTCTGATTAAGGACTGCGGCGCGGGTTTTTTCGCTGACTCCTGCTGGGATGAGTTGGGCTTCCAGGTTTTGCTCAGCTTCGGTTGGAGACCCCGTCAACAGTGAGGCTGGGGCCCATTGTGGCCGGACGCCGCCGAAGTGGTTGGTGGCGAGCGAGAGCGCGAAGTTCATGCGGGTGACCAGTTCGCCGGTCGAGACCCAGGTGTCGGCTTTGTCTGAATAGCCAGTGGGTGGGACGCAGGCGTACAGAGGCATTCCCATCTGGTTGAGCGCATTCACGAGGGGCTGGGCATTGGTGATGTTGGCGCCGCTGGCGCGGGCGGCTGAGACGACGTATTCGAGAGGCGTTTTGACCTTGGCCTGATAGGCCTCAGGAGTCCAGAACTCCGGCGAGTGAACCATGGTGCGGAGGACTGCTGCAATTTCGCCATTCTTGGCGAGGAAGGTCTGGGCCATGCGGTTGACGAGCGCGGGCGGCGGGTTGTCGCTGACGAAGGCGACGGCCAGCTTCTGCGAAATGAAGTGCGCGGTTGCAGGGTTCGTGGCGAGGAGGTGCAGCAGGTGCAGGCCTTCCTTTTGGCCGCTCTCTTTGATGACATGGCCGAGGACGAGCTTCTTGCCCGGTTCGTGGCGGGTTTCGTCGAATTTGAAGCCGCCGCCGAGTTGCGGGCGGTCGACGGTCCAGCCGGTGAAGACTTTGGCCACTTCGGTTACATCGGCTTGAGTGTAGCCGCCGTTGACGCCGAGGGTGTGCAGCTCCATCAGTTCGCGGGCGTAGTTTTCGTTTAAGCCCGGAGGGGTGGCTTTGGTTGCTTTGCCGAGCGCGGCGCGTTCCTTTTGCTTTTCGGAGACGACCGAGTCGGGGCCGGTGCTGCTGGAGTTATCGAGATAGAGAAGCATGGCCGGGCTCTTGGCGACGGCGACGAGCAGGTCTTCGAAGTTACCGAGGGCGCGCGGAGCGATAACATCGCGTTCGTAATTTACGAGATAGTAGGGCGTTTCTTCGTTCTTATGGAGATAGACGTTGAAGTGGTTGAGCCAGAAGGTGGTCATTACTTCTTCTAACTGGTGAGAGCTGTAGATATCGCGTAACAGGCGCTGGGCCTGGAGTTCTTCGACGATGGTGCGGGTCGGGTTATCGAAGTCGGAGAGTAGTTCGCGCTCTACGGGATTCAGGTCTGCGATTAGCTGGGATTTTTGCGGGCCTTTGAGGGCGGAGTGGAACTGTTCGTATTCGGCGGGCTGCATGTAGAGAATGCGCTGTACTCGTTTTGCCGGAGGCAGGGCGAGAACGTTCTTCACCAGCAGGTCGGCGTAGGCGGGACGTGCTGCACTGGCCGTTTCAGGCTTGGTTGGGGTGGGCTTGGCTGGCTCGGTGGTTGCGGCGGGATTGGTTTCGACCGCTGGCGGGGCCGTTATGTTCATTTTGCCTGCCAGTTCCTGCTTCGCCGGGGCGGGTTTTGGGGATTCCGGCGTGGCTTTGGATTGTTCCTTTTGGGCTTGTTTTTCTTCGAACATGCCGATGTGGCGGCGATAAATGGCGTAAAGATAGGGGTCGTCGGGGATGGGCAGTTTGCCGTTGGCGGACTGGCGGATCATGGCGCCGCTGGGAAAACGGGCGAGGAGTTCGTCGACGGGCAGTAGCAGCGCGGGGAATTCGGAGAGACGGTCAGCGAGAAAGCGGTCACCGGTGGAGATGGGGATGCGGTCGGGGTGGAGTTGCTGTTCAAACCATTGATCCACATCATGTTTCCCGTCGTGCTTGCCGTCAAGGGCATGGATGTAGGCGATCTCTTCTGTTGTGGGGCCGAAGGTGAAGCGGCTGAGAAGGTGCAGGATGCGTGGATCGGTGGTGGGCTTTGCCGCATCGGGCGAGGACTCGATTGTTGCGACGGGAGCGGGCTTCTTGCCGGTTTGTGTTCCCAGACGTGCCCCGAGGGCCGAGCCAACTTGAGTGCCGATTTGAGCACAGGCAAATTGTCCGAATTGGCCGGGGAGTAATGCGCAAAGGAGAGCTGCCGTGACGGAGCGAATCATTGAGGCGGACTGGTTTGAGGCCCTTTGCACGGTGATTCCTCCTAGCGGACTGGACGAGAGGATGTGGAGATGAATCTCCTGCCGGAATCATAGGCGGATGGATGCTCACCGCCAACTACTGCGAAATAGAACACTGCCTTTAGGCGGAAGTTGTAATTGGGCTGGATCAAATTCGGAGTGCATGGCGGACGTTTTCAGGGAGATTCGCACCATTTGCCGCAACGGTACAAGGGAATGTATCGGGGAAAGTCTGATGCCCAACAGGATGGGATTGGGGGGATTGAGAAGGAGAATTGGGCGAACCATAAAAGCGGACTAGGACCGAGGTTTCATGGAGAATTACAGGAATAGCCTTGCGTCAGCCTTGAATTTCGGGTTGAATTCGCGTTATACACAGGGATAACGGCTCATCGGTCCCCCGACTTTCACGGATCGCAACGAACTTTATTCGGAGACTCCCTCATGCGCAATGCTGTCAAGTCCAACCTGCTGGTTCCGGAGATTCGCGAGGTCATGGACATTCGCCAGGCTTCGGATTACCTGGGAATTTCGCCGGATACGCTGTATAAGTATGCCTCGGAGGCCTTTGTGCCCGCTTTCAAGCTGGGAAACCGGTGGCGATTTAAGCGTTCGCGGCTGGATGAGTGGATGGATCGCCAGTCGGATATGGCTACAGCTGTGCCGGAGCCGGCGGTGGGGGCGAAGCAGAAGAAGCCGGTTAAGGCGGCGTATTAAGCTTGTCGCTATTTCCAGCGGGAAAAGCGACAAGTTGATGCCTCTGCCAGTTTCTTGACAGTGACTTCCGGGTAGGCGACCATCCGACCAGAACCAGTGGCTCCCGTTCGTCGGGCGATACAATTTACCCAAACTCTACTCAATTGGAGTAGCCCTATGAACCGTCTTGGGATGTTTGCGTTGGGAATTCTCCTCCTCGCGCCCAATTGCTCCGCACATGCTCAAATGGACGGATATTACCCTAAGGGCGGCCCCGATGTTGGGGGCGAGGATGTCAGCCTGATTCAGCTGATTGCAAATCCACAGGCTTTTGACAACAAGAGGGTGCGGATAACAGGCTTTCTTCATTTGGAATTCGAAGGAAACGTTATTTACTTGCACAGCGATGACTTCCTTTACAGTCTTACAAAGAATGGGCTTTGGATTGACGTCCCGAAGGAAATGACACAAGGACAAATCAAGGCCGTCAACGACCAATATGTCATCTGCACTGGAAGGTTCGCCGCAAATATGCACGGCCACATGGGCCTGAACAGCGGCGAAATGACCGACATCACACGGCTGGAGGTTTGGAGTCCCTATCCACGGTCAATACCTAAGTAAAACTGACAGGTTTCCACATCACGTCTGTGTGATCGGCAAGCCGAATTGATTCTTAACTTATTGAGGGCGGGCCGGTGGCCTGGGCTGGGATGACGGCGCGCCGTAGGCGCTCTGGGTGCCGAGTCCTGTGGCGTGATATACCTAACCGGATGAATTATTCGAAACGCATCGGGTTGTTGCGGCGGCGGATGAGTGGGGCGGGGTTGCAGGGGCTGCTGGTAACGCATCTGCCGGATGTTCGCTATTTGTGTGGATTTACGGGGTCGAGTGCGGCGCTGGCGGTAACTCGCCGGGCGGTTCGATTGTTTACCGATGGACGCTACATCGTGCAGGCTGCCGAGGAAGTGCAGGTTGCGAAGGTGGAGATTGTGCCTTCGGCTCCGGCTGTGGCGGCGGTCGAGTGGCTGGCGGCGCAGGTTGCGTTGGGGGATGGTGCGGCTCAGGGCGCGACGGTCGGGTTTGATTCGGCTCATACTTCGGTGGCGGAATTAGAGCGGTTCAAGACGGCGCTGCCTGCGAAGCTGCGGCGGAAGCTGTTGATGCCGGGGAAGTCGCTCATCGAACCGCTGCGCTGGCTGAAGGATGAGGACGAGTTGGGCATCATGGCTGAGGCGGCGAGGCTGGGCGACAGCTTGTTCGAGCATCTGCTTGGTTTCATTCGGCCGGGGTTGACGGAAGCGGCGGTTGCGGCAGAGCTTGAGTATCAGGCGCGGTTGCGCGGGGCTGAGGGGATGTCCTTTGAGAGCATTGTGGCCGCGGGTGAGCGGTCCGCGCTGCCGCATGGCCGCGCGAGCCAGGCTCGGCTGCCCCGGCGAGGGTTACTCACCCTGGATTTCGGTGTTATCCTCAAGGGTTACTGCTCGGATATGACGCGTACCGTCTGCCTGGGCAAGCCGACCGCTCGTGAGCGCGAGGTGTACGAAGCGGTGCTTGCGGCGCAGGAAGCTGCCGTGGCTGCTGTGTCTGCGGGAGTGGAATGCGGCGAGGTGGATGAGGCTGCGCGAGGGGTCTTGCGTGTGGCCGACATGGCCGAGGCGTTCAGCCATTCGACCGGGCACGGCGTTGGGCTGGAGATTCATGAGGGCCCGCGGATTGGCGCGGGGCAGAAAGACAAGCTGGCGCCGGGCATGGTGATTACGATTGAGCCCGGGGCCTATTTTGCAGGAGAGTTTGGCGTTCGCATTGAAGACATGGTGGCGGTGACGAGGACGGGTGGGAATGTGCTCACGAAGTCCCCGAAGGCGCTGATTGAGCTTTAAAGCCAGGGACAGAAATCAAGGATCAGGAAAGACGGAAGCCGATCCTTCGCTGCGCTCAGGATGACAACACTTTTTGAGTTGGAATGAGTTGGAGAGCAAGAGCCAAGTATGAAACCAGACGGTTTGGAAGAGTTAAAAGAACTGATTGCTTTTTTGAAAGAGAACGAGATCGCCGAATTTGATCTGGATCGGGGCGATTTCAAGGTGAGATTGAAGTTTGCTTCGGCGGTTGTGCCGCCTGCGGCTCCTGCATCGGGTCTGGATCTGGTTTCTTTGGCGAGGCTAATGGGATTGTCCCAGCCGGGCGCGGCAGCGCCGGCGATGGCCGTAGCGCCGCTGGCTGTTGATCCCGCGTCTGCTCCGTCTGCTGGTGCTGCGCCTTCAGCGCCTGCGGTAGAGGCCGAGAGCCTGCACATTATCAAATCGCCGATCGTCGGCACGTTCTACGAATCGCCTTCACCCGGCTCGTCGGCCTTCGTTTCCAACGGCGACCGCATTGAAAAAGGCCAAGTCGTCTGCATCGTGGAAGCGATGAAGCTGATGAACGAGATTGAAGCCGACGCCAGCGGCGAAATCGTCAAGCGCCTTGTCACCAACGGCCAGCCCGTCGAGTACGGCCAACCTCTCTTTGCCATTCGAGTATCGTAATTTGCCCATGTTGAGGAAAGTTCTGATTGCCAATCGCGGCGAAATTGCGCTGCGCGTCATTAGTGCCTGCAAGGAACTGGGCATTCGCACGGTTGCCGTGTACAGCGAGGCGGATCGCAATTCGCTGCATGTGCGGTTTGCAGATGAAGCCATCTGCATCGGGCCACCACGACCGGGAGACAGCTATCTCAATGTGCCGGCAGTGATTTCGGCGGCTGAGATCGCCAACGTGGACGCGATTCATCCCGGCTATGGACTGCTGAGCGAGAATGCGAATTTCGCCGAGGTGTGCCGGGTGTCGAACATCAAGTTCATCGGACCTCCGCCGGAAGTGACTCGCTTGATGGGCGAGAAGGAAAAGGCGCGGCAGGCGATGAAGAAGGCCAAGGTGCCGATTCTGCCGGGTTCGGATGGGGTGGTTGCCGATGCCGAGGATGCGCTGAAGTGGGCTGCAGAAGTCGGCTATCCGGTGATTCTGAAAGCCAAGGCTGGCGGCGGCGGACGCGGCATGCGGATCGTTCGAAGCGCCGAGGAGTTGCCGAATCTTTATCACGCTGCATCGACTGAGGCTGCGAACGCTTTCGGCAACGGCGAGCTGTACATGGAGAAGTTCATCGAACGGCCGCGGCATATCGAGTTTCAGATACTGGCCGATGAGCACGGCAATGTCGAAGTGCTTTTTGAGCGCGAGTGCTCGATTCAGCGGCGGCATCAGAAGCTGATCGAGGAAGCGCCATCGCTGAAGGTAACGCCGAAGATCCGCGAGCACCTGAGCAGCACGCTGAAGCGTTGCCTGACTGAAATTGGCTACCAGAATGCCGGGACGATCGAGTTCCTGATGGATGAGGACGGGTCGATCTATTTTATCGAGATGAACACGCGCATCCAGGTGGAGCATCCGGTAACGGAGGCGATTACGGGCATCGATCTGGTGAAGGCGCAGTTGCGCATTGCTTCCGGCGAACGGCTGGATGAGATTCTGCCGAAGAAGGTCGAGATTCGGGGCCATGCCATTGAGTGCCGCATCAACGCGGAGCATCCACGCAAGTTCACTCCTTCGGCGGGGAAGATTACGGTCTTCAATCTGCCGGGCGGGAATGGAGTGCGTGTGGATACGGCGCAGTACGCGGAGGGGGTTGTGCCACCGTATTACGACTCGCTGATCGCCAAACTGATTGTGCATGGCAAGGACCGCGAAGAGGCGATTGCGCGCATGGAACGGGCGCTGGGGATGTTTGTGGTGGAGGGGATCGAGACTTCGATTCCGCTGCACCAGGAGATCTTTGCCGATCCGGACTTTCGCGCGGGGGATTTTGATACGAAGTTCATGGAGCGATTCCTGGCGAAGCGTTCCTGAGCCGGCGGCGATTTGTTCGCAAATAATTCCTCTTTGTTTCGCTTTTTATTCGTATTGTCACGCAACTTCCCGTATGCTTATTCCGCAACGATTGGAGGTTGCTTATGGACATTCAAAAGGAACTGATCGCCGAATTCGATCGTGAAGTGGCATTGACCCGCAGAGTGCTGGATGCTATTCCGGAAGATGCGGATTTCAGCTGGAAACCGCATCCGAAGTCCTTTACGCTGGGACGTTTGGCGGGGCATGTGGCAGAGACTCCCTGTGAGTGGGCGATTTCCACGCTGACCACGGACAAACTTGAGTGGAAGCCGAGCGAAGACTGGAAGCCGTACATTCCTGCGAACAAGGCCGCTCTACTGGAGCGCTTCGACAAGGAATCGGCTGAGGCGAAAGCGGCACTGGGTGGGTTTGACCCGGCTAAGTGGGACGACAACTGGAAGATGGTGGCGGGCGATCAGACCTGGATTGACGACACACGCTATAACGTCTTTCGTAACTGGGTGCTGAACCACACGGTACATCACCGAGCACAGCTTGGCGTCGATCTGCGTTTGCTGGGCGCAAAAGTTCCCGGAGTGTACGGGCCTTCAGCGGATGAAATGTGAAGTAAGCAGGGATAGGAATCGGGGAGCAGAAGAGATTTCGTTTGGCTCGACGTATGTGACGTATGTTTTGATCCTTGAACTCTCGTTCTGGTCCCTGTTCTTCTCTTTTCTGTCGATTAGTCTTGATTCATGGGTTTCGTTTTTCCGAAGATTTATCCGATTCTGGATGTTTCTGTTTTTCCTGCCGTTGGCCGGGGGGAGTTTCTTGATCGGCTGGGGCGTTCATTGGCCGATGCGGGTGTACGGTTGATGGAATACCGCAATAAGATCGGGACAGATGCTGAAGTGCTGTCGGACGCCCGGATTCTGCGGGTAGCGATGCCGTTGGCGAAGCTGGTGATGGATGATCGCGTGGACGTGGCGCTGGCGGCGGCCTTCGACGGCGTTCATGTGGATGCGGGCGACTTGCCACCTGCCGAAGCGCGAAAGCTGCTGGGAGCAGCGGCGCTGATTGGGACTTCGGCAAGCACACAGGCGCAGTTGATGAAATCTCTGGCTCGTGGAACGGATTACATCGCGTTTGGGCCGGTCTTTCCGACGACGACGAAGCAGACCTCCGTTCCGCCGATTGGAGTGGAGGGCGTGGCGCGTTTTCGTGCAACGGCTGGAGCGAAGCCCGTGCTGGTGGCAGCAGCGGGAATCACGCTTGACACGGCTCCGGCCATTTTAAGGGCGGGTGCAGATGTGGTTGCTGTATCCGCTGCGATCTTTCGGTCGCAGGACCCGGCGGTGGAGTTTAGCCGGTGGATGGCAACGCTGGGTTAACGCGATATAAAGAAAGCAGAAGACTTTTTATTGCAATTCCGGTAAAACCATTCCAAATGACGAACTCGACCAGTTCCCTTAGAGAAGCTCCACCTGTTCCGGCATCGATTCCGTCCAGTCCTCAACTGGTGCAGTCGCTTGGGCTTTTCAGCTCCACGACGATTGTTGTCGGCTCTATGATCGGATCGGGAATCTTTCTGGTGGACGCCGAGATCGGGCGGCTGACCGACTCCCCTGCGCTGTTTCTCGCGGCGTGGGTGGTGACGGCTGTCATGACCATGATTGGCGCGCTGAGCTATGGCGAACTGGCGGCCATGATGCCCAAGGCCGGTGGCCAGTATGTGTATCTGCGTGAGTCGCTTGGCCCTTTATGCGGGTTTCTGTACGGCTGGACTTTGTTTCTGGTGATTCAGACGGGGACGATCGCTGCGGTTGCGGTGGGTTTCGGAAAGTTTCTTGGCGTGTTTTTCCCGTCGATTTCCAGTACGCACTGGCTCTGGCATATTGCGCATGTTCCGTCGATTCCGTTTGGGCCGATGGTGCTGGGGAACATGGATATCGGCATCAGCACGGCAAACCTGGTGGGGATTCTGATTGTTTTTCTGCTGGCGTTCCTGAATATCTTCGGATTGAATATCGGGGCGATGATTCAGAATGTTTTTACGACGGCGAAAGGGCTTTCGCTGGCGGCGCTGGTGCTGCTGGGCTTTACGGTTGGGCGCAATCCGATTGCCTGGGCGGCAAATTTTGGCCCTGGATTGCAGCAGTTCTGGCGGAATGCTGGGTGGTCTTCGCTGCATCCGGTGCAGGTTGGCGTCGGCGGTCCGACTGTGCTGGTGAATCTGTTGGTGATTCTGGCGGTCGTGCAGACCGGGTCGCTCTTTTCCGCGGATGCGTGGAACAACATCACCTTCACGGCTGGCGAGGTAAAGAATCCGAAGCGGAATATTCCGCTCTCGCTGGTGATGGGAACGGGTTTTGTGCTGACGGTCTACTTTCTGGCTTCGTTGGCTTACATTTTGGTGCTCCCACTTCATGGTGACCCGCACGGCGCGACGGTGTTGGCGCGCGGAGTGCAATATGCCGCGGAAGAGCGTGTTGGCACGGCGACGCTGGAACAGATTTTCCCCGGCGGTGGAGCGTTTCTGATGGCGGGAGCGATCCTGATTTCGACCTTTGGCTGCGCCAACGGGCTGACGCTTGCCGGAGCGCGGGTGTATTACACGATGAGCCGCGACGGGCTCTTTTTTTCATCGGTCAGCAAGCTGCATCCGAAGTATCGTACGCCTGTTGCCGGGCTGGTGGTGCAGGCAGTGTGGGCTGCGGTACTGTGTATCTCGGGATCGTACGGGCAACTGCTGGACTACATCGTCTTTGCCGTTCTGCTGTTCTATATTCTGACCATCGTTGGGCTCTTTGTGCTGCGCGTGAAGAGACCGGGGGAACCGCGGCCGTACAAGGCGCTGGGATATCCATTTCTGCCAGCGCTGTATATTGTGATGGCTGCATGGATATGTGTCGTATTATTGCGGTACAAGCCACAATACACTTGGCCAGGGTTGATCATCGTATTGCTCGGCATTCCTGTTTATCTTTTCTGGTCGCGGCGGCCCAAGATTGCGTAGCTCCGCTGGCTTAAATCAATTCGAACCAAGCTGTTGAGGAGGAGTGCCCTCATTGATGTCAAGACTACTTCGCATTAAACCGATGTCGATGCTTTCGCAAGAGGCAGGCGAACAGGGTGAGCATACGCTGAAGCGCTCGCTGGGCGCGTTGAACCTGATCACCCTTGGCATCGGTGCGGTGATTGGCGCCGGAATATTTGTGCTGACAGGTCAGGCGGCTGCCAAGTACGCGGGGCCGGCGGTGGCATTGAGCTTTGTGCTTGCCGGAATCACTTGCGCCTTCGCGGGACTTTGCTATGCCGAGTTCGCCTCGATCATTCCCATTGCCGGTTCGGCGTACACCTATGGCTACGCAACGCTTGGGGAATTGGTGGCATGGATCATCGGCTGGGATCTGGTGCTCGAATATGCGTTTGGTGCCGCGACAGTCGCTTCCGGGTGGTCGGGGTATTTCAATAGTCTCTTGCAGCAGTACCACATCTATATTCCGCCGCAACTGACAACGACCACGGGCAACGTGCTGGTGTTCTATAAGGAACAGTGGACTCCGTTGATGACACTGCCGCCCGGCATCGATGCGACTGGGCTGCCGCATGTCACCGGAATTTGCAACCTGATTGCGGTGGCGATTGTCATGGTGATTACGACAATTCTTGTGGTTGGAATCAAGGAGTCTGCGAACTTCAACTCGGCGATTGTGATCGTCAAGCTTGGGATCGTGGGTGTTTTTCTGGCTATTGGAGGTTATTTCCTGTTTCGGCATCCCGAGGTCGCGAAGGCGAATTGGCATCCATTCATTCCGCCGTCCGACGGCCATGGCAACTTTGGCTGGGGCGGAATCCCCAGAGGTGCGGCGCGGATATTCTTCGCCTACATCGGCTTCGACGCTGTCTCGACTGCGGCGCAGGAGGCCAAGAAGCCGCAACGGGATATGCCCATCGGAATCCTGGGTTCACTTGCCGTTTGTACCGTTCTCTACATTCTGGTGTCGACGGTTCTGACGGGCCTGGTGCCTTACAGCACCTTGAATGTAGGCGCTCCCGTGGCGGTTGGCATTGATGCGACGGGCATCAGTTGGGGCGCGACGATGGTCAAGGTGGGAGCGGTATTCGGCCTGGCTACCGTGATGCTGGTAATGCTGCTCGGCCAGTCGCGGGTTTTCTATTCGATGTCAAAAGACGGGTTGCTCTGGAAGTGGGCGTCAGCTATCCATCCGAGGTTTCGCACGCCTTGGATCACAACCATCGTCTTTGGCGTTTTTGCTGCCGTCATGCCGGCATTTCTGCCCATCGACAACCTGGCCGACCTGGTGAATATCGGCACACTGCTTGCTTTCACGATTGTGTGCGCAGGTGTCTGGATTCTACGGGTGCGGCATCCGAAGATGCATCGGCCCTTCAAGACGCCGCTGGTGCCGCTGGTTCCGATTCTCGGTATTCTTTCGGCTGGCTATCTGATGACGCAACTGGCCTTTATCACCTGGGCGGTGATGATTGGGTGGTTGTTGCTGGGCCTGGTTGTTTATTTCGGGTATTCGCTGAAGCACAGCAAGGTGCAGAATCTGCCGCAGGCGGTTGAGGCGGATTGAGCCGTTCATTGTAAGTTGCAAAGTAAACGGCCTCCGGATCCGGAGGCCGTTTGCGTGAGGCTGAAAAACTTTGTTACGCGGTTGCCTTAGCGCACAGGGCATCGAAGGCCTTAACGATTTCACCGGCGATCTGGGGGGCAGTGCTGGACTCGATGATGAAGCGCTGCATCAGCCAGACAAGCTTGCCGTCTCGCAGGATGGCGATCGCTGGAGACGTGGGCGGATGGCCTTCAAAATAGGAGCGGGCGCGCTCGGTGGCTTCGCGATCCTGACCGGCGAATACTGTAATGCTCTGGTCGGGCAGCGTGGAGTGGGTGAGAGCCATGCGGACGCCGGGTCGCATCTTGCCGGCTGCGCAACCGCAGATGGAGTTGACGACGAGCATTGTGGTGCCCGGCTTGGCGAGCGCCGCGTCAACTTCTTCGGCGGTGCGCGCTTCCTGAATGCCAGCGCGGGTCAACTCTTCGCGCATGGGTATAACCATAATCTCTGGGTACATCGTTGCCTCCGGCAGGGCGTGATCGCCTGTTCCTCTATTCTACCGGAAAGGTGGCTGAGCGTATCCTCGCGCTTCGGGTTCCAGGCTTCATTTCGTGGTCTGCCGACTGTTGTAGGCTGACGGAAATGAAGATTCAAGAGAATGTGGCGCTCGCGCCGTTCACGACATTTGGGATTGGCGGCCCGGCGCGCTGGTTCGCGGAGGCTGCCAGCGAGGCGGAGATAGTGGATGCGGTGACCTGGGCGCGAGAGCGGTTGCTTCCGCTCTTCGTGCTGGGCGGTGGGAGCAATCTGCTGATTTCGGATGCAGGTTTTGCTGGGTTGGTTCTGCGGATGGCGCTCAAGGGCGTTGAGGCGGAAGAAGACGGCGGCCGGCGGGAATTTCGCGTGGCTGCTGGAGAAGACTGGGATGGATTTGTCCAGCGAGCGGTTGCAGAGAAGTGCTCGGGAATCGAGTGTCTTGCCGGGATTCCGGGGTCGGTAGGCGGAACTCCGGTGCAAAATGTGGGGGCCTACGGGCAAGAAGTTTCGGAGACAATCGAGCGTGTCCGGGTTCTTGATCTGGAGTCGCTCAATTTTCAGGAAATGTCTGGGGAGGCGTGCGGCTTCGCATACCGGAGCAGTGTCTTCAATTCTTCGGCGAAGGGACGATATCTAGTGCTGCGAGTCGATTACCGGCTCACTCCTGGCGGGAAGGCAAATCTCAGGTACGCAGATCTGCAGCGGGTTTTTTCAGCGGGTTCTGATCCCGTTCTGGCGGAGATTGCCGCGGAAGTCCGGCGCATTCGGCTTTCCAAGGGAATGCTGCTGGTGGATGGGGATGAGAACTGCCGGAGCGCAGGGAGCTTCTTCAAGAATCCAATTGTTTCGATGGAGAGCTTCGAGGAATTGACTGCAAGATTGGGTAAGGAACCGCCGCACTATCCGGCCGGCGCGGGCCAGGTGAAGCTGCCTGCGGCCTGGCTGATTGAGCAGGCAGGGTTTCCCAAGGGGTTTCGCCTGGGGCGCGCGGGGATTTCTTCGCGGCACACGCTGGCGCTAGTGAATCTCGGCGGCGCGTCGGCGAGTGACATCCTTGCGCTGCGAGATCTGATCGTTGGGCGACTGGCGCGTGATGGCATAGCACTAACCATGGAGCCTGTTCTGGTTGGATTTTAGCCGGCATTCAGCCGAGCGAGCAGACGTTGACGTTCGGTGGCGAGAACTTCGCTGGCCGGGCCGAGGGCTGCCAGCTTTCCTTCGCGGATGAGCGCGACTTCGGCTTCGGTGGCCAGGGCATCGGCGGCGTCGTGGGTGACGAGGATGGTCTGGATAGCCTGTTCGCGTAGCCAGGCCTGCAACCGGATTAGGATTTGGTCGCGCGCGTCTGCGTCGAGTGCGGAGAGCGGTTCGTCGAGCAGCAGCAGGCGCGGCATAGGCGCGAGTGCTCTGGCCAGGGAGACGCGCTGGGCCTCGCCGCCGGAGAGTGCGCGCGGCGAGCGGTCGACGAGGTGTGCAGCTCCGACGAGCTCGAGCATGTCAGCGACTCGCTGCTGCCGGGGGATCTGAGTCCAACTCGCAAGGCCGTAAGCAACGTTTGCAGCAACGGAGATGTGTGGGAACAGCGCGGATTTTTGCGCGACAAGCCCGGTGGAGCGGCGCCCGGGGCGAAGGTTTAACCTCGCTCGTGTGTTCGTTACGGGTTGGCCGTAAATGGTGATGTGGCCGGAATCCGGTTCTTCGAGTCCAGCGATGATGCGCAGTAAGGTACTCTTGCCCGCGCCGGATGGGCCGAAGACTACGGTCCAGGGGGCGGATAGGCAGCACTCGATTTCAAGGTGGAACCCCCCGCGTTTGGCTTCGATTTGGAACTCAATCATTGCCACTCCCACGATTGCGACTGCGGGAATTGCTGCTGGTTGGACCGGTTGCGAGATTATTCGGCCCAGCGTAGACGACGACCAAAGCGGCGAGGCACAGGACGAAGAGCAGAGTTGCGGTTCGGTTTGCGGCGGCGTAGTCGAATCCCTCGACCTGGTTGAAGAGGACGAGCGAGAGGGTGCGTGTGGCTCCGGGGATGTCTCCGCCAAGCATGAGGACGACGCCGAATTCGCCAATGGTGTGCAGGAAGCTGAGTACAGCGGCGGCAAGCAGCGAGCGGCTGGCCAGGGGGACGAGGATTGTCCGGACGAGGCGGAGCGGGCTGGCTCCGAGAAGGCGCGCAGCGTCAATCAGTGACGAGTCGACTGCGGCGAATCCAGCGACGATGGGTTGTACGGCGAAGGGCAGGCTATAGATGGCGGAGCCGACGACGAGTCCTTCAAAGGAAAAGGCCAGAGGATGACCGAGGAGCGATGCGATAGCGCGGCCGAAGCCGGTTCGGGGGCCGAGCAGAATCAGGAGGTAGAATCCCAGCACGGTAGGAGGCAAGACGAGCGGCAGCCCCGTGACGGCCTGTGCGAGAAGACGCCAGCGAGAGCGCCCCAAGGCAAGCCATGCGGCAAGAGGGATTGCGAGGCAGAGCAGAATTGCGGTGGTGATTGCGGAGAGTTTGAGGGTGAGTGTGAGAGCCTGCCAATCCATGGGCTAATTCACGGGTGTAAGGCCGCTTTTGGCGAGCTGCTGTTGGATGGGCGGGGACAGGAGGAATTCCAGGAACCGATGGGCATTCTGGCGCTGCGGTGTGTTGCTGACGATGACCGCGCCCTGCTCGATGGGAGGATAGAGATTACCTGGGATGACGAAGTAACTGCCGATGGACGCAAGGTGCTCGGTTTTAGCCGAGGTGAGAGAGATCAGTCCGGCATCGGCGTTGCCGGTTTCGGCGAACTGCGCTGTCTGGGAGATGTTTTCAGCGGTTACGAACTTTGGCTTGAGGGTATCTAGCAGTTTGAGATTGGTGAGTGCGGCGATGGCGGCGCGGCCGTAGGGGGCGCGGTCGGGGTTGGCGATGGCGATGCGTTGCAGCGATGGATCGCGAAGGGTTTCAAGGGTTGGGTTGGGCCAGTGACCATCCTTGCGGGTCCACAGTACGAGCGTGCCGCGCGCGTAGGAGACGGGCGACGCGGAGTTAGAAAGGCCCGCTGTGTCTGCCTTTCCGGCATCCAGCAGGCGCTTGGGATAGCTGAGATCAGCGGAGAGAAACAGATCGAAGGGAGCGCCGTTGAGAATCTGCGTCGTGAGGGCGGCGGAAGCCTGGTAGGTGGCTTGAACCTCAATCCCGGTGGACTCGCGGAACTGATTCAGAATGGGCGGCAGGACAGGCTGTAGATCAGCTGCCGCGGCGATGCGCAGGGGAGCCGTCTGGGCGTGAGCGGAGATTGACGTCGACACCATGGCCAGAAGCGCGAGGGCCATGGCCATGAAAATCGGCCGGCACGCGGGGTCTCGTTTTACGACGATCTGCGATATCGATTTAGAACGGTTCAGGAATTCGAACATTGGGTCTTCTTTCGATGTTCACCCGGCTTCTGGGTGCTTGCTGGTAGGCTAACACTTAGGATGAACGACAATCTGCATCAGTTGCGTTGTTTCGGCTGCGGTGTGCGCATTCGCGGAGATCAGGCTGGTTCGATCTTTCGTTGTAAAGAGTGCGGCGACCTCTTTGAAGTGGAGTATCCGGGCTGGGGCCTGGTGGGCGGCACGGACCGTCCCAATGCCGGGGCCTTGAAGTGGTTGTGGCGCGAACGGCGGGCGTCTTCTGAACTCCTTGACCGCTCTGGTGTCTGGCGTTTTCGCGAATTGCTGCCGATTCTGGATAGCTTCGGAAATGCCGTGACGTTGCAGGAGGGAAACACTCCTCTGTACCACCTGCCGAGGACGGCCAAGGCGCTTGGCGTGGATCAGGTTTTTGCCAAGCATCAGGGCATGAATCCGACCGGCTCGTTCAAAGATACCGGCATGACAGCAGCGTTGAGCGTTGCCAAGGAGCGGGGTTTTGAGTGGGTGGCCTGCGCGTCGACGGGAAACACCTCGGCGGCGATGGCGGCTTACGCGGCTCGGGCAGGACTGAAGTGCCTGGTGCTGATTCCGCAGGGAAAGATTGCGTGGGGAAAGCTGTCGCAGGCGATGGACTATGGCGCCGTGACATGCCAGCTCAACACGGATTTTGACGGCTGCGTACGTGTGCTTTCGACGATTGTGCAGCAGGCGCCGATCTATCTGCTGAACTCGGTCAATCCATATCGGCTCGAAGGGCAGAAGACACCAGCGCTGGAGATTGCGGAGTACTTTGACTGGAGCGTACCGGAGCATATTCTGGTTCCCGGCGGGAATCTCGCAAACAGTTCGGCGCTGGGCAAGGGATTGCGCGAGATGAAGGCTCTGGGGCTGATTTCGCGATTGCCGAAGATCTCGGTGATTCAGGCTGAGGGCGCGAATCCTCTGGCGCGGAGCTTTGCTGCGAACGACGGGAAGAAGCTGGAGCCGGTGGCCGCGCATACGAGGGCTACAGCCATCCGGATCGGGAGTCCGGCTTCGTGGCGGAAGGCGGCGCATACGATTCACGAGACGGGCGGATGGTGCCTGGATGTGAGCGAGGGAGAAATCGCCGTCGCCAAGGCCGAGATTGGCCGCGAGGGAATCGGCAGCGAGCCAGCTTCGGCAGTGACGCTGGCGGGCTTGAAAAAGCTGGTGGCCGAAGGCAAGGTTGCGCCCTCCGATACAGTCGTGCTGCTCCTGACCGGACATACTCTCAAGGATGCCGACTACACGATCGATTTTCACCGTGGAACGCTGCTGCAACCGGAAGAGGCTGAACCCGTGCTTGCAACGATGGAGCCGCTTCGCCGGAATGCTGTCGAAGTTGAGGCCACGCCGGACGCAGTGCTGAAGGCGCTCAAGGAAATTCAGGACAGGTGGGTCTGACAGTGGACTCAATTCGACTTCAATTGCCGGCGACCTCGGCCAATCTGGGAGCAGCCTTTGATACGGCCGCCGTCGCGCTAGGTTTTCATCTGATTGTCGAAGCGGAAGAGGCTGAGCGATTCTCCATTTCTGCGGCGGGCCGGAATGCGGATTTGTGTTCGCGGCTGGAAGACAACCTCATTCTGGAGACATATCGCACTCTGCTGGCGCGGGAAGGGCGGGACGTGGTTCCGCTGGCCCTGCGGATGGAGAATCAGATTCCGTTGGGCATGGGCTGCGGTTCTTCCGCGGCTGGACGGCTGGCGGCGATTGCGCTTGCCTCGCATTTTGGCGGGTTGAACTGGAGCAGCGAGCGGATTCTGTCAGAGGCGTGTGCGCTGGAAGGGCATCCGGACAACGCGGCCGCGTGCTGGCTGGGAGGGATGGTTGTCGCCGCTTATGAAGGTGGGGTGATTCACTCGGCGCGGGTCGAGCCTCCCGCTGATTGGCGAGCGATGGTTGTGATGCCCACGGCGCCGCTGGCCACCAGCAAAGCGCGGGCCGTGCTCCCGGAGAGGTATTCGCGCGCCGATGCGGTCGCAAATATTCAGGCGGCGGCTCTTCTGGGACTCGCCTTTGCGCAGGGACGCGGGGACCTGCTGCGTCCGGCGATGGCCGACCGGATTCACCAGCCATATCGATCGGAGATCTGTCCGCTGCTGCCGCTTCTGCTTCCGCTAGCCGGGAGCGAGGGAATTCTGGGCGCAGCCTTGAGCGGCGCGGGACCATCGGTCTTGCTCGTACTTTCCGGAGACGAATGGGTCGCGGGCGCCTGCGAGGCGGTTCGGGATGCTATTTCCGGACAGGCGGAAGCGGAGATCCTGGCGGTCCGGTTTGAGCGAAGAGGTGTGACAAGAAACTTGAATTCCATCAATGAATTAGAACCGGCGGAAAGATAAGGGAGAGGCAAGGAGTTATCGCCGCTGAACCGCTTATTCCATGGTAGTTAGCAAGTAATACATCCCCCGATGGTGATTACCTTCAGTGTTACCTAAGATTTCTTGCTTTTGATCGGAAGAAAACCTAGATTCACCGTGTGGGCAGTTCTGGGGGAGGGCTGCTCTAGCGCCCGAGATTCCTTGATGGAGTCCGGGCGCTTTTATATTCAGGTTCATTTTGGGCTTGGTGCAGTTTGGGCTCTGGGTTTTTAGCCCTAGACCGTTGCCTTTGCGACTTCCGGCGATCAATTGCATCTCATAAACTGGCAGGTGCGGTTAGACTGACAGAGAGTGGCAATCTTGACTGTCAAGACCGCGAGGAGAATCATGGCCGGAAACGCAGTGTTTGAAGTGAGTGATGCAACGTTCGATCAGGAAGTGCTGCAATCGGAGCAGCCTGTCCTGGTAGACTTTTGGGCGGTTTGGTGCGGCCCCTGTAAGGCAATCGCCCCGATCGTTGACGATTTAGCGACGGCGTATGCCGGTAAACTGAAGGTAGTCAAGGTGGATGTCGACAAGAATGGCGCTACGCCTTCGCGTTATGGAATCCGCGGAATTCCGGCATTGCTGATCTTCAAGGGTGGTAAGGTTGCAGATCAGATTGTCGGGTATGTGCCCCGGGAAGTGATCGAAGAAAAGGTCAATCGCGTTCTGGCATTGTCTCCTGCCAGCGTGAATTAAGACATCAAAAAGCGGCCGGCGGCTTTAATGCCTGGCCGCTTTTTTGTCTCTAAGACAGCCATAAGTCAGCGATAGCGGCGGATGACTCCAAGGACTCGTCCCTGAATTGCGACCTGCGCGGCAGGGACGAAGATGGGGTCCATTTCTAGATTCGCCGGTTGCAGGCGTACTTGGCCGCCTTCCAGATAAAAGCGTTTTAAGGTGGTTTCCGACCCGCGCACCAGGGCGACCACAATCTCGCCTTGACGGGCGGTGCGGGTGCGTTCGACGAGGACGTAGTCGCCGCTGATGATGTGCTCGTCACGCATCGAATCACCCCGCACCTCAAGTGCGAAGACATCCTTGTTTCCCACCACATCATGCAAGGAGATGCTCTCGGTGTTCTCGGCCGCCTCGACCGGAAGACCGGCGGCAATTCTACCCATCAGGGGCAAGCGCTCGCTGGTCCGGGTGCGCGTGCCGACAGGCACAACGTCGATGGAACGGCTCCGATTGTGAACCCGGTCCAGCAGCCCCTTCTTTTCGAGGTTGGTGATGTGCTTGTGAACAGTGGCAAGCGACTTCAGATCCAATCCTCGCGCGATCTCTTCAAAGGAAGGCGAGTAGCCATTGCGGTTGACGAACGATTCCAGGAAGTCGAGAACCTCTTTTTGTCTGCGTGTAACAGCCATGGGCGCATTCTAGCGAATGAAAAGCGAAATAGCCAGAACTATTTTCGCTCTACCTTCCCCAACAGATTGTGAAGGCTGTCGGGCGCGGTGGGAGGATTCCAATGATCTTCCCCTCAGAAGTGTTCCATTTGGAAGCATTTTTGGGAATGCCTTTCAACTTCTCCCAATCCCGGAACTCTCCAGATTCTCCTAATGGAATTCCATTGAGGCACCTTCGGCTCACAGGGCAGTGTGGAGGTGAGGCAGTTGCCGCCAGCAAAAATACATGGCGTCTGACCTCCGGGAGCGAGTTCATGAAGTTGCTGATAGTCGAAGACGACCAGGCGCTGGCGATGTTCTTGAGGCGAGGCATGGAAGCAGACGGTCACCGGGTGCGTTGTGCTTATGACGGCGTCGAGGCTCTGGGGGCATTTCGGGACGAACTCCCGGATTTGACGATTCTGGATTTGAATCTGCCGGTGCTGGACGGGGAGCAGGCGCTTGCCGAAATGCGAGCTATCGACCCTCAGCTGCCGATCTTGATCCTGACCGGCCGGCAGGAAGTGGAAACGCGCATTCGGTGTCTTGATCTGGGCGCAGACGACCTGATGGTGAAGCCGTTCAGCCTGCACGAACTGCGCGCACGGTGCAGGGCACTTGTCCGGCGGAAACGGGAGGCGAGATTGATTCTCCGAGCAGGAGACCTTGAACTAGACCGGCTGGAGCATACAGCAAGGCGGGGGAATCAGGTAATCGCTCTGACCAACAAAGAGTTCGCGCTGCTGGAGCACCTGATGCTGAATCGAGGCCAGTGTGTCTCCCGGGTCGAACTACTGGATGCGGTGTGGGATATGGAGCCGGCCCAGACGACCAACATCGTCGACGTGTACATCAACTACTTGCGCCGCAAGCTGAAAGATCCTCCCCCGGGCTTCCTGTTGCGCACTGTTCGCGGGCAGGGGTATGTGGTGCCAACCGAGACGGAGATGCAGGTTTCGGTGCAGGCTTTGCTTGCAGCCCAAAACAGCCGGAACGCATTGGCGGGCACGGTTCCGATAGCGCATCCTGATCCGCTGAACAGTTCTGAATCCAGTCCGGTCCCGATCGCCTGAAGCAGTGAACTCAGAGAGCGATTCTCAACTCTTAGTTACATAACGCTATCCAAGGAGAGCAGCGCATGTTGCACAGTGTCATTTCGTCCGCAAATTCGATCGTTGCACCGACCGCTCCGCTGGTGTCGACCCGGTCGCGAACAAAGACTGTCCTGATTGCGAGTGCCGATGCGAGCCTTCGCGCACGGCTGCGCGAATGTTTGTCTGGCCTGCGCTGGCAGGTTCTGGAAGCTCCCGGCGGCGCGGAAGCCTGGCTGGCTGCCAAAACGGCGATGCCGCAACTGGATGCGATGGTCATCGATCCGTGGCTGGCCGATCTGGAAGTGAACGAGTTTCTATCGGAGTTTCATCGCGAAAACCCGCTTGTCGACGTGATGATGACCGACGGCACACCATTTCAAGAGGGCACTCGCAGTCCTCACCGCCAGGAGTTACTGTACGCACTGCGGAGCCTGGAGAGTGACACGGCGTCCTGGCAGGCAGCGCCCGAATTGGAGGAAAGAAGTGATTCCATCGCGCAACTCTTTCTTGCCCGTGGACAACAACGCCCTCAAGCGTTCGACTCTGGGCTCAGAAATCCTGTATGTATGTCGGCTTCGGAGAGCCCGTCCAGGCAGAGCAGCAATGACAAATCGACCGATCTGACTCGGCTGGCTCAGTCGCCTCAGCAAGGAGCCGGAATTCCCGTTTCTCTTGCCGGAGGTGGAGTGCCCGCAATGATTGTTGCCCGCCGCGAGGCCCAGACGGAACCTATTCCGGAGCTGATCGGATCCAGCGCGGTCATGCTGGATGTGAGCCGCCGCATCCGTTTGGTTGCCGCCAGGTCGACTCCAGTGTTGATTGAGGGGCCGACCGGGACGGGAAAAGAACTGGTAGCCGAGGCGCTGCACCGCCTTTCGACCCGAAGCCGTAAACCATTTGTTGCCATCAATTGCGCGGCTATTCCCGAGGCACTCCTTGAGGCGGAGCTTTTCGGTCACACTCGGGGTGCATTTACCGGCGCGGTACAGGGGCGAATCGGGAGGATTGAGTCGGCCGACGGCGGAACGCTGTTTCTGGATGAGATCGGTGAGATTCCGCTGGCGCTGCAATCGAAGCTCCTGCGGTTCTTCGAGAGCGGCGAGTTGCAGCGGATTGGGGATAACGAGAGGGTCAAGGTAGATGTGCGAATTGTTGCCGCGACCCACCAGCCTATGGCGGAATTAGCGCAGAAGGGGCTGTTTCGCGCCGACTTGTATTACCGGCTGGCTGTTTTTCTGATTCGGACTCCGGCTCTGTCGGAACACATGGAAGATCTGCCGCAACTCGTGGGTCATTTCCTGGAGAGGATGGGGCGTAAGTCGCCCGTGAAGCGGATCGATCCCGGCGCCATGTCAAAGCTCTCCGGTCACCCATGGCCAGGAAACGTGCGGGAGTTGGAGCATGTGTTGGAGCGAGCCGCGATTCTGGCTGGAGACGAGCCAGTGATTTCTCGGGATGAGATTGATTTTGGCTTGGTCCCGGTGAATTGAAGAAGCTTTGTTTGTGCTGTGATGCAGTTCCGGGAATTGCATTAGAAGTTTCTAGGCTGTGTCTGGTTCGCGTGGTTGAGCGAATGCAACTCTGCCAGCGAGTTCCGAAAGCGCAGAGGAAGTCAGGAGAGTATGCAGATAGCTACGGATTTAAGCGACAAAATTGCCAGGTATCTGGACCTCAATACCCGTCAGATCCAGTTGACGTCCGCCAATATGGCAAATATCGATACTCCCGGCTATCGCGCTGTAGGGATGGACTTTGAGGGCGAGATGCGGCAGGCGATGAATGCTATCGACTCGGACGAGGCGCTTCCTGAGCCGCAGTTGATCGCCGAGGATGGCCTGATTGTGCGGCCGGATGGAAACAACGTCTCGATGGACCGGGAGGGCTTGAATCTGGCCGAGGCGCAGTTGCGGTTCAAGGCCGGAGTGGCGCTGCTCAAGGGGCAGTACAACGGGATCATGGACGCGATCCACGCGGACGCGAAATAGAAACGCGGGAACGGGAGCCGACGAGTGAATCTCTTTGGAATGATCGATCAATCCGGATCGGCGATGCAGGCGGAGCGAATGCGCGCCGAAGTGGTGGCGGCCAACATGGCCAACGCGGAAACGACACGGACTTCTGCGGGCACGCCCTATCACCGCCAGCACGTGGTCTTTGCGGCTGGCAGAGGCGACCCGGAGTTTGCCAATCAGCTTGATGCGTCGATGGCTGCTCCGGGCCAGGGTCCCTTTTCCGGATTTGCGCCCGGGTTGCCTACGGGGTCGCTCGCTGGCGGCAATATCGCACCGGGAGTACACATTGCAGCGGTTGTGCAGGATACGGCGCCTCCGCTGAAGCGCTACGATCCCAGCCACCCAGACGCGGACGCTGAGGGATATGTCTCTTATCCGGATATCAACCCGCTTACCGAGATGGTCGACCTGATGGGAGCGACGCGGGCCTACGGCCTGAATGCTTCGGCAGTGCAGGCCGAGAAATCGATGATCAGTTCGGCCTTGGATATCTCCAAGTGAAGCCGGCTGCCGAATCGCAAACCAGAAAGGCAGATGCATGTTGCCAGTGACGCAGACTCCAGTTTCTCTCTTCGGTGCACCGCTCGAGGCCGGTCCGGCGAACGGTGTGGCATTCGCGCCCGGCATTACGGATTTACACGGCGCTGTTGCGGGCGCTCCGGCTCCCTTTGCCGACGTTTTCACCGACGCCATGGGGCAGGTGGAGCAGCTTGAGAAGCAGGCGAAGACGGCAATCGAAGGCCTGATGACGGGCAAGGGCGTGGATGTGCACGAGGCGATGATTGCATCGCAAAAGGCAGGGATGGGTTTTGAGCTGGTGCTCTCGGTGCGCAACAAGGCGCTGGCGGCCTACCAGCAGGTCATGGGAATGCAGTTCTAGCCGTTCAAGTCGGATTGATGGGGAGCCATGGCAGCTGGAGCACAGTTAGATAAGAAATCGCCGACTCCGGGGATTCCAGAGCCGGTCGGAGCGCAGGGTGCGCTCGGAGTCTTCGGGGATTACTGGAGCAAAGGTGCAGCGCAATGGGCGCTGTTGCCGCCTCGGCAGCGCAATTGGGCTTTGATCGGAGCAGCCCTCATCCTGGCAACGATCTCTGGTATGGCCTGGTACGGCACTCGAACGGATTGGCGAACGCTGTATGCCGGTCTCGATCCGGAGGATTCGCGGCAGATGGCGCAGGTTCTTACCCAGGCGCAGATACCATTCGATCTGGCGGCCAACGGAACGGCGATTCGAGTTCCCGCTCCGCAGCTGGACAAGGCGCGTCTTGCGACCGCGTCCAAGGGCGGACCGCGCAGCGGACGGATGGGGTTTGAGCTCTTCGATAAGCCCAACTGGGTCGGATCGGAGTTCGACGAACAGGTGAACTACCAGCGAGCGCTGGAGGGCGAACTGGAGCATACGGTCGCTACGCTGGCCGATGTACAGTCGGCGCGCGTGCATCTGGTGATGCCGCATGAATCGCTCTTTCGCGACCAAGAGCGACCCGCCAAAGCGGCGGTCGTGTTGACGCTGCGTCATCGTACGCTGGCGGATGGCGAAGATGAAGCGATTCGCAACCTCGTGGCGTCGGCCGTCGATGGGTTGTCTCCGGCGCAGGTGTCTCTGATCGATGCGAGCGGTCATCTGCCGCTGGGTCCGAAGACCGGCGAGGCGATCCGGCTGGGGATGGAAGAAGGTTTGGAAGCGAAGCTGGTCGAAACCCTCGAACCGGTAACCGGACAGGGAAATGTGCGCGCATCTGTAACGGTGGATTATGATCCTACATCCACGGACGTCACGGAAGAGAGTTACGACCCCGCCAAGGTGGTTACGCTTTCCATGCAACGCACCGAGCAGACGACCTCTCCTCAACAAGTGCCGGTGGGGGTTCCGGGAACGGCGAGCAATGCCCCCAACTCTCAGGCTCTTCCGGTCTATCCACAGCAGGTGACGCCGCCGCAGAGCGCCAAAACCGAGAGTGGAACGTATGGAGCGTCGAAGACCGTTCGGCATGTGACGCAGGAGCCGGGACACATTCGCCGTCTGACGGCAGCCATCGTGGTCAACGACCGCATGGAAGCCGCAGCCGGAGATCCGAACGGCAAGAATCCCAGTTGGAAGCCACGCAGCGCTGAAGAGTTGCGGATGCTGACTTCACTGGCTCAGGCAGCGGTCGGATTTGACGGGAGCCGGGGCGATATTGTGACGGTGCAGGATATGAGCTTCGACGAGAACCGCAATGCTGCATCTCCGTCACTTTTGAGCAGGGCATTGGCGATGATCGAACGATCGCCTGTTCTCGTGAAGTTTGCGACTTTGCTGGTGGGATTGGTACTGCTGATCACGCTTGCCATCCGGCCGGCGCTGAAACATGCCAGGGAGTCGGCACTCCCCGCAGGCAAACAGCCGGTTCTTGCCGCGCCGCCCGCCCAACCGGAGGGTCTGCTTACCCCGGAACAGGCATCGTTGGATTCGGAACGGCAACGCGTGCAACGCGTCTTCGATCAGGTCACGGAAACGTTGAAGCGCGATCCGGCACAGAGCTCCCGATTGCTGCAGAGTTGGATTCACTCCGACTAAATTCTCGAAGTCGACAACGTGCAACAGAAACTGCAAGTGGCTGGACAGGAGGATCGCGTTGGCCGAGTTTGGACAGGATGCAGCGCCGCAGCGGAGGCTGACTGCGCAGATGAACGGAGTGCGCAAGGCGGCGATACTGATGGTCGCTGTTGGCGAGGACATCGCCAAAGAAATTCTTCGTTCTCTTCCGGAGATGGATGTGCAGCGGATTACGGAAGAACTGGCCGATCTCAGGTCTGTTCCGCCGGAGGTTTCGAGCGCCGTTCTGGAAGAGTTCTGGGAACTGCTTGAGACTCAGCACGTGATGATGCACGGCGGGCTGGATTTTGCTTCGCGTCTTCTGCACGACACCTTCGGCAAGCAGCGCGCAGAGGATCTGCTGATGCTGGTGCGGCGCGCTCAGGAAGCCAGCCAGGGCAATCTTGGCAAATTGCAGAAGACCGATCCGCAGCAGTTGGGCAAGTTGCTGGATTCGGAACATCCGCAGACCATTGCGCTGGTGCTGGCTCATCTCGACCCGAAACGTGCCTCGCAGGTTTTTGACAATCTCAGCGAGGATCATAAGGTGGTCTCGATCAAGCGGCTGGCCGAGATGCGCCAGTTTTCGCCGGAAATGGCGCAGAAGGTTGCGCTGGTCCTGCATCGGCGGCTGGAGAACGTGGGAGATTCCAAACGGAAGAGCTATTCGGGTTTCCGGGCGGTGGCCGATCTGTTGAATCGGGTCAATCCGGAAGAGTCCAAGAGAATTCTGGAATCGATCGAGAGCGCGCAGCCTGAACTGGCTCTTAACATTCGCAATCTGATGTTCACCTTTGAGGACCTTGTCACAGTTCCGGCTGTGAGCATTCGGGAGATAGTCTCCGGTGTCGACAAGCGGCAGCTTGCGCTGGCCTTACGCGGAGCCAACGAGGAACTGAAGGCGCAGGTCTTCAAGGTCATGAGCTCCCGAGCCGTGGAAATGCTGAAGGAAGATATGGAGGTCATGGGCCCGGTTCGTTCGCGCGAAGTTGCCGCGGCGCAACAGGAGATTCTTAACCTGGCGCGCCGTCTTGAATCCGAGGGGAAGGTGATTCTCAAGATGGAGACCGGGGACGAGATGCTGGCGTAGGCCGCTGATTTCGAAAGATCGGTCTGGAAGATTATGTGAAATGGTTGCCGGAAAGGATCGGAACCTGGGAAGGATGGACCTTGGAAGGCGCGCAGACAAATACGCGGGCGATAGAGCTGGAGATTGAATCTTTCCGCTACTCCAATTCAGCGTGGACCCAGAAGCTGAGTCAGTGGAGCGACTCGCTCCCTATGGAGTTTCCGGACGCCGGATCGGCTTTCGATGGTTACCGGGATCAAACGACCGATGTTCTTTCAGGAGCGGAATCGGATTCCGTTGGTTCCGGCGGATCGGTTCCCGGCGATTCAAAATCGATGGGAGAGGCAGCTTCGGCGGTTGTGAGCGACAGTGAGTTCAAGCAATTCTCAGAGGAGGCGCTCGCTGAGGAGATCGAACGGGCCGAAGAGCGGGGACGAATTCAGGGAATCCAGATTGGACTGGCTCAGGGCCGGGAAGCGGCTTCCGGTGAATTGAAGAAAGAGCGGGAGCGTCTGACGGCCCAGGCTGGGGCGCTGCTGGCGAGTTTTTCTGAGGCTCGCGACAGTTGTCTCCACCAACTGGAGCAGGAGGCGGTGCGGCTGGCGCTGGCGATTGCGGCGCGTATTCTTCGCCGCGAGGCGCAGACAGATCCGTTGTTGTTGATTGGAGCAGTCCGTGTGGCATTGGGGCAGTTGTCGGACTCAACCGCGGTACGGGTCAAGGTTCCGGCCCAGGATCAGGCGATGTGGGAAGAATCGCTCATGCTGATGCCGGGTTTGGCGATTCGGCCCAAGGTAATCGGCGATGCGACGATGGAGTTGGGAGAGTGCCGGATGGAAACGGAGATCGGCTCGGCTGATCTGGGCCTGTGGGCTCAGTTGAAGACGATTGAGAAAGGTTTCTTCTATCGGCTTGGTGACCCATTTGGGGCGGGCGGGAGTGATGCGGAAGCATCCGCGCCGGAATCTCTGGCAGACAGGACATTTGCGCCTCGGGAAAGTGGGAACTGAGATGAGCCTTGAGACACCCATTGAGGCTGAACCTGCGGTCCATTCTCTGGAATCGTACAGGCGGCACTTGCTACGCGGCCAACCATGGCGCTGGCAGGGACAGGTTTCGCAGGCCGTGGGACAGACAATTGAATCCATTGGTCCAAACTCGTCTGTGGGAGAGTGCTGTGAGATCATGGATCGCTTTGGGCGGCCGCATCTGGCGGAGGTGATCGGCTTTCGCGGTTCGACAGTGCTTTCGATGCCGGTCAACTCGCCGGAGGGAATTCGTTTCGGCGACGCGGTCGAAGCATTGGGGACAGCTCCCGAGATCGGCGTTGGACCAGAGTTGCTGGGCCGCGTGCTGGATGGGCTGGGGGAGCCGATAGACGGCGCCGCTGGCCGTCGGCGGCCGGCGGCGGTCGCAACCCTGCCAATCGACGGAACGGTGCGGCTGCCGCTGGCGCGTCTACCGATTCGCGAGCCGCTCGGAACGGGGATTCGCGCACTCGACTCTCTCCTGACGGTTGGACGAGGGCAGCGGGTGGGGATCTTTGGCGGTTCCGGGGTAGGGAAAAGCACGCTGATCGGGATGATGACGCGCAATACCAGCGCCGACATTACGGTCGTTGGACTGGTGGGCGAGCGTGGGCGCGAGGTTGGTGAGTTTCTGGAAGATGCTCTCGGAGAAGAGGGACGAAAACGGTCGGTGGTTCTGGTTTCGACCTCCGATCAATCCCCATTGATGCGCATGCGCGCCGCGCTCTCGGCGACTACGGTGGCTGAGTATTTCGCGGCGCAGGGGCAGCATGTGTTGCTGGTGCTCGATTCGCTTACCCGCTTCGCTATGGCAGCCAGGGAGATTGGCCTCGCGGCGGGCGAACCGGCGACAGCGAAGGGTTATACGCCGTCTGTCTTTGCCCGTCTGGCCAAATTGGTGGAGCGGGCGGGCAACTTCAAGGTCGGTTCCATCACTGCTTTTTACACAGTGCTGATGGAGGGAGACGATCAGCAGGACCCACTTGTCGATGCGGTGCGGTCTCTGCTGGACGGCCATGTGGTGCTCTCACGGCCTCTCGCCGCCGAGGGGTGGTATCCACCGATTGAGGTGTTGGACTCGATCAGCCGACTCATGCCTGCTGTCGCCGCGCCTGACCATCGCGAGGCCGCGGGCCTGGTCCGCCGCCTTCTTGCCGCGTATGCCCGTTCCGAAGATCTGGTGCGGATAGGCGCGTACAAGCCGGGCGCAGATGAGGATCTGGACAGGGCGCTCGGGGCGCGACCTCTGTTGCGCGAATTTCTGACGCAGGGGGCTGCAGAGAAGATGAGTTACTCCGAATGTCTCGACAGGCTGATGAAGCTCTCTGCCGAAATTTGAGGTTAGCCATGCCGGGCAAACGCGTATTGCAAAGACTGCTGCGGATTCGGGAGCTGCGGGAGGAACAGGGCCGCGTGGAGTTGGAGGCAGTTGTCGGTCAGCGGAATCGCGTGGCGCAGGAACTGGTGGAAGCGAAGAATCGTCAGGCGCAAGGGCGGAGCGCATTTGTGGCCGGAATTTCGGACCGCGACAGGACTGGCCGCGCTGCGGGAATGATTGAGATGGAACAGGCCCGCAAAGAGCAGCCGCGCATTGCAGCAAGGTTGGAAGCTGCAAACGCTGAAGTGGAGCGTCAGCGCAACGAGTTTTTGGAGCACCGCACAGCGCGGCGCCAGGTGGAGACGCTGGTGAGCGCGGAGCAGGCCGCCTTGCGGGAAGAGGCAGCCCGGCGTGCTCAACAGACGCTGGACGACGGGTATGGCAGGCGCGGGTCACGCAAGCAGGATCGACTTGGAATGGAAGACAATCCGGCTTCGATGGCTGAGTAGGCATAACGTTGAAGAATTCAAAGGCTTGAAAGCGAAGAGCCGAGACCGATGCCTCACTTCATGAAATCCATCTAACACATTGCGGTTGTCTTTGGACTTTCAGCTGCTTTGTTATCCGGCATGAACCCTGGAACTATCGTCGACGGATTGACTGTCGTAGGGAACAAGGCAGGATTGGAGCTGCAAAAAGCCGGAGGGCGGAAGTCTTCAGCGGCTCAGGCACCGATCACGCGAACTGTACCGGGTACAAAGGTCAAGATCGACTCGGAGTCAGACTCCCGGAATTGGAGTCAGGAGTTTGCCGAGCAGACTAGCCTCTTGGAGCGGGAGACGGGATCGCCCGATCCTGCATCGGAGGTTGAACCGGCCTTACGTTCCCGCAGCGTTCCTGCAGCTTCGCAACAGTCCTCGTCTGGTTCTGCTACGAAGTTGCAAAGTAGGGACGCGGTACCGGCGCGGGGCTCTCAACCTCTCCCCGAGGCGGATCCATCGACCAGCAGAGGGGTTCAGGAGCAAAGGTTGTCGACCCGGAGTCACGCGAACAGCTCGAACTTGTCAGATGGTCTGCGAGAGTCCAAGTCGCGTACGGAGAATTCGCATCGCACCGCACCGGCTCAGTTCGATCCATCTCTCCAATTGGAGAACTTACCGTCGCCGGGCTATGGATTGACAAATCTGTTACCGGCCGGGGGCGACTGGAAGAGTGGCTATGATCAGGCCTCAAGAGGTCAGACATCCTTAGATCATGGTTCCCAGGTAGGAGCAGGGAAGCAATCCGTTGCGGTCGATATCGCTGGATTGGCCGCGCCGAGTAATGACGGTGCAGCAGGGATGGGCCGATCCAATGGCCTGTCGGTTTCTGATCTGTCGGTTTCTCCAATCGGTGGAATTGTTCCTGACAGCCAACCGGCTTCGGGATCGATCGGCTCGACGTCAATTCATCCGGCTTCTAACAGCAGTCTGCGATTCGATGCCGAGGGTTCAGGGTTCGCGAGTCCGCTGAACGATGCGGCTTTGGATTTGGCTGGTCTGTCGGGCAATGATTCTTCGGATGTGAGCCTCGCGTATGTTGGCCAAGGGAATGCCCCCGCTGTCGGGAGTCTGAACCTGCAAACCGCAGCATCTTCCAAAGCCAGCATCGTTCCACCGGCGAGTCTTTCTTCCAATGCGATTGAGGGTCCGGCGCGTCGATCGACGGTCTCGGATGAGAGCGGCGCAGCCAGAGGCGCTGAACAAGCTGCTAAGCAAGCCGCGAGCTATACGGGCAACAAAATCAGCGGGAATGCGGGAACGCCGACGGGAGTTCATGAGCGCGCGAAACTTGACGATTCCGCCTCCGGTGGGTCGACAAACTCCACCCTGCATGGGAGCGTTCCGAATCAGCCTTCAGGGAATTCATCGGGGCATCCAGCGGTAACAGGCACGCTCATTACGGCTTCGGGATCTCATCCTCTTTCAGACTCTGCTGGGTTGGAGGCTAGAGCGACAGGTTCGGGACAGATTTCCGGACTTGTTTCCGGACCTGGCGGCGCTGACGCGCTCCATAACAGCGGGGGCTCGACGGACAGCAATCCGTTTCTCGCGATGGACGGCGGGCGCGGTCCCGTGATCGAGCAATCATCAAGCGTGGCCAACCAGTTGACGGTCGGGCACCAGGACCCTGTTCTTGGCTATGTCGAGTTGCGAGCGCATGCGGATGGGAGCGGTGTGCATGCCTCGCTGGGAGTGCAGTCGACTGCAGCGGGAGAAAGCCTTGAAGGGCATCTGGGTTCGTTGGCGAGCTGGATGAACGAACGCAATACTCCGGTGGAAAGCATCCGGGTCCTGGGCCTCGGTTCTGAACACGCGCAGAGCGGGACATTCCACGGCAGGGGTTCTGAAGCGAATGGCGGCACTGGAGCGCAATCGGGCTTCGGGAGTTCCGGTGATGGCAGTGGGGCGAGTCAACATCGGCCCTCCAGTGGATCGCAAGAGCTGCCAGCGATGGCGAGTGCGGTTCCTGCCGGGCTTGCTTACTCGCAGGGCGTTCCTGCGAGTCAAGTCGTTCCGGCGGGAGTGAATGGCAAGAGCATCTCGGTCGTGGCATGAGCCGCGCTGTCTCGCGGCGTTGGCGGAACTCCGGCGAGGCCGATAGCGCTTTGCCTGAACAGCGGAATACGCAGTGGAAAGGAGCACGCATGAGCAGCATTTGGAGCAGCGCGGCATCACAGGCGAGCGAATCACCCTTCGCTTCAGGCGGAATCGGGCCGAGCCCGGGAGGGGGCGCTGCGGCGAAATTTCAGTCGATCCTGCAGTCATCGGATAAGCAGCAACAATCTGTGGGGCAGCTGGGTCTGAGTCCCGCGGCTAGCTCGAAGGCAAACGTTGCCAGGGCAATGACATCAGGAACGGATTCAAGCAACTCGTCCACTTCGGATACATCGGACGCAACCATTTCGGCGAATGACTTTCTCACGCTTCTTGTCACCGAGATGCAGAATCAGGACCCGACGGCTGATACCGATCCGAATGAGTACATCAATCAACTCGTCCAGATCAACAGCCTGGAGCAACTGATCGATATCAATCAGAACCTGTCCGATGTATTAGGCACGGCTTCTTCGTCTACGCAGCCGTCGGGACAAGTCCAAAGCGCAACTGGTGCTGGGAATGCCACATCCGCGAAGGCTCAGGCCGCTGCAAAGATCGCTTCCGGTGCAGGCGCAACCGGGCCGGGGTCGAGTGTCAATGCGGCCTTGTCTTCGGGAACCGGGTCAGCGTTCTCCGAAACGGCAGGCAGTCCTATTGCGACAGCGCACGGAAACCTGAGTGCTCCACCGGACTCTCACGCGGCACACAAAGTCGCTCATGCGCTCGATGGCAGTCGTCGGATGGCCGGGCACGGTCACGCGATTCGGGATATACCGACCCGGCCGTTGTCGTAAGCACTGTATCGCAAATTGATTTCTCGTTTGCATTTCGTTCTTGCCCGTCGGAACCAGGTCGGCGGAAAACCAACACGAGCCACTGGAGAGGTTTTGTGCTTCGGAGGCAATTACCGGGAACCACTCAGGAGGAGTTCCGATGGCAAGCTTTTACATTCCACTTTCTGGATTGGAGGCCGATACAACGGCTCTGAACACGATCGCCAACGACCTGGCCAATCTCAACACGACGGGCTTCAAAGCGCAGACGGCCAATTTCTCGGATACGTTTTACCAGCAGATTGGGGAGCAGGGGTCGGGCGATCCGATTCAGGTCGGCTCCGGCGTCGATGTTTCTTCGATTCAGTCGGACTTCAGCCAGGGTAGCCAGATCTCGACCGATAGCGCGAGCAATGTGGAACTGGTCGGGAATGGATTCTTCGTTGTGAACGACGGAGGCGCCAATGTCTATACACGCGACGGTAATTTCTCGGTCAGCCAAACGGGGAGTCTGGAAACCCAGGCGGGCGAGCAGGTAATGGGCTTTCCCGCGACGAATGGGGTAGTCAATACGAATGCTCCGCTGGCAGGAATCAACCTGCCTGTGGGACAGGTACAGCCGGCCCAGGCAACGACGAGTTTCGGCATGAATGCCAATCTGGATTCGTCGGCCGCCATCGGGACGACACTTCCGGCGCAGGTGACGGTGTATGACTCGCTGGGACAGTCGCATATCGCAACTGTTACCTACACGAAGACTGCGACCAACACCTGGAGTTATAACGTCTCGATGCCCGACACGCTCACGGCGGCCTCGAACACTGCAGCGGGCGCTACAACCATCACATATAATTTCGGGTCGAGCGCCGGTACCCTGGCTACGGTGGATCCAGGGACGAACCTGACAATTACCGGGCCAACAGCCTCGGGCACGGCGACCATCACTGTGCCGCCGGTCACCGCCGGGGAAACCGTTGCAGCGTATGCCACTTCTCTTCAGACCGCAGTGACTGCGGCTGGCCTTACGGGCGTGACCGTCGCTTCCACGCCGGGTGGACAGTTGACCATTTCCGGAGCCAACATTTCAACCGCCGGCAGCGTGATCCAGGATCCGGTCTCAGCCAACACCACCGGAACCTTGACCTTCAATTCGAGCGGTGATCTCACTAATCCAGCATCGAATATTTCGGGTATAAGTTTCTCCGGCTTATCGGATGGCGCTGCGAATATGACGATGAGCTTTAATATCCTCGGAAGCGCGGGCACTCCGACGATTACGCAAAGCGACGTGGCCTCCGCCGCTACGGGGACGACACAGGATGGTTTCGCCGCCGGGAGTTATACCGGCTTCAGTATCGCCAGTGATGGCACCGTCAACGCTACCTTCTCGAATAACCAGACATTGGCTGTCGGACAGTTGGCGCTGGCTAATGTTGCCAATCCGCAGGGGCTGCAGCTGTTAGGAGATGGGAACTATGCGACAACGCAGGCCAGCGGCACCGCCTCTGTTGGAGCCTCGGGAACAGCCGGGCTGGGAACGATCAATGACGACACGCTCGAAGCTTCCAATGTCAACATCTCGGCCGAGTTCTCGGACTTGATCATTGCGCAGCGGGCCTTTGAGGCTAACTCTAAGGGAGTTACCACCTTCGACACGATCGCTCAGGAAACCATCAATATGATCCACTGAGGCCGTGCAGGATCGGATAGCCGGAAGGCCGTGCAGGATCGGACAGCCGGAAGTCTGTCATACCTACGGGAGAGGTCGCCGGAAGAATCGGCGGCCTCTTTTATATGCTCTATCCCTGCGTGCTCGACGAAGAAGCGCCGAATTATTCGGACGATTTCCGGATAGTCTCCGCTCGTAGCGAAGATGAAATCTTTCTAATTGAATTGCACCAACTTGGGACACGCACGTGCTCTTCCATTCCGCAAGAGGGCACACATGGCTACCCAGTTTCCACCGAGGCAAGTCCCTACTCCCGCATCCGCAGTTGCATCCCATCCAGTATCTCAGTCTCATCCGGCCTCCGTTCAGAGCGGCGTTCCAGACGATGGCGTTGCTCACAAAAACGATGTCCATGGCGACCCTGGCTCCCAGTCCTCATGGAAGGCCAACGGTGTCTCAGGCCTGGTTCAGAGCGGTAAATTGCGAGCCAATGAAGTTGCGGCGGACGGTGAAATCAAGACAGAGGAAGACGCGGAACTCATGCGGCTTCCCGCGCCTATGGAAAGGCTGCCGGTGGGGCTGCTGGTGTCAGTGCCGGTACGCGACTTCCGGGTTCGGAATCTGCTCGCGATGGCGCCGGACGAATTGATCGAAACGCAATGGGGGCATGGAGAAGATCTGCCGTTGTCCTCAGGCGAAGTGCAGCTGGCGTGGAGCGAATTTGAAGTGGTGGATGCCCGGCTGGCGGTACGTGTTACGCGACTTGCCTGAAGACCTTTCCGCACCTCTCAGAATCGTTGCACGCGCATAACCGGACCGGATGGAACAACCCAGCGGACTAGGCAGGGAGAACGATGAAACAAAAACTCGCAGTCGATACGAGAGAACGTGCGATGACCGATCTCGAAGGTGATCTGGGCTATCTTCGAACTCACCTGGACAGCCCTGGATACTTCTTCGCAAACAAGCTCGGAACTGGCCTGATTGCTCGTTTTGTGCGCGGGTGGCAAGTTTCGGCGGCACGTCCGGCCCAATTGGCATTGATTGCGCGGATTGAGTTGGGTGCTCGCCAGACAGTTGCGCTAATTGAGGCCGAGGGTCAACGACTGCTAGTGGCGTCCTCGGCGGATGGAGCCGCGTCCTTCTTTTCTCTTAACAGTGCTGAGCCTCGCCGCGACGAATCCTTCCCAAGTGCTCTAGAAAGCGGCCCTGCTACAGGAGAGATGAAACCGTTGGCCATTCCACGAAAGCTCTCCCGAAGACCGGGTTTCAGTGCTCAATCGGCGAGGTCCGCAAGGCCAGTGAGCAGGGTCTCATGGTAAGCGTGCAGATGCTTTTGTTCCGCGTGCCTGCGCATCTGGCGTTCTGGATCGCGGTGCCGAGTGCGGCTGTGCCCGTATTGCCGGATCTGGGCGCCAAGCTGCATCCCGGAGACTCAACTCCCTGGACCATTCTCTTCGTTCTGACCGCGATTACGTTGTTGCCTTCGCTGATCATGGCGGTTACGCCGATGGTGCGGCTTATGGTGGTCTTTCACTTTCTGCGACAGGCTCTTGGGACGCAGACCGCGCCCTCCAATCCCACGCTTCTCGGTCTTGGCCTTGTGATGACGTGGTTCCTGATGCAGCCAGTCCTGGTGTCTGTGGAGCAGCAGGCTGTGACGCCTTATCGCAATGGTGAGATCACTGGCTGGGAGGCAATCGACCGTGGCTCTGTGCCCATCAAGACATTCATGCTGCGTTACGCACGGGAAAAGGATCTGGCGCTATTTACGGCGGCTGGGCAGATCCCGCGCCCTGCGAAGCCTGAGGATCTGCCGCTGCGCGCAGTCATTCCGGCCTACATGCTTTCCGAGTTGAAGGCTGGGTTTGTGATCGGTGCTGTGTTGTATCTGCCTTTTCTGCTGATCGACATGGTGACGGCTGCGATTACGACTTCGATTGGCATGTTCCAACTGCCGCCGGTGGTGGTTTCAACCCCGCTCAAGATCCTGCTGTTTGTGATGGTCGACGGCTGGAATCTGGTGACCGGGTCGCTGTTGAAGAGCTTTTGACGCGCATGCGAAAGGGGAATGGGGATGAGTCCGGACCAGGTCGCCGAAGTGATGCGGCATTTATTGCGGGAGGCGATGATTGTGGCCGCGCCCATTCTGCTTGCGGCGGCGCTGCTGAGCTTCTTATTAAGCCTGTTGCAGACGCTCACCTCGTTGCAGGAGCAGTCGCTGACCGCGGTGCCTCGGCTCTTTGCAGTGGTGACGATTCTGACCGTTGGGATGCCTTGGTTTCTGCATCGGCTGACGGCGTACACCGTGTCTCTGTTCACCAACTTCGATCGTTTTCTTCACTGATCGATTGCTGTTTGTAACAACGAAAGCGAGGAGGTGCGAGCGTGGCTGAATGGAATTCAGCGGATTGGAATTCGATGGGTGCGGCTCTCGTTCTCGCGCTGGTAAGGGTGAGCTCGATGATCGCGCTCGCTCCGTTCTTTGTCTCGCGGGCTATCCCGACGCGGACGAAAGCGCTGTTCTCGTTTGCAGTGTGCGTTCTTCTTGTGCCGACGATTGCAGTGGCCGCAGCCAAAGGGAATGGCGCTGGAGTAGAGCTGAGCTTTGAGGGGATCCTTGGCGAGGCGGCGATAGGAGTGATCTATGGCCTTACGCTGAGCCTATTGAACGAGATGCTCTTGATCGCGGGGCAGATTGTGGGATTGCAGTTCAGCTTCTCGCTGGTCAATCTGCTCGATCCGGCGTCGGAGATTCAAACGCCGCTGATGGGCGATCTGTTTCAGATGATGGGGACGCTGGTGCTGATCACGGCCGGGTTGGATCGGCTGCTGCTGGCGTCGATGGTTCGCAGCGTGCGCGCGGTGCCGCTGGGCAGTTTTCCGCTGGCTGCGATTTCTGTTTCGGCGAAGGCGCTGGTGCCGATGCTTTCGGGATCGTTTTTCGCTGCGCTGGAGCTGGCTGCTCCGGTACTGGCGGCGACGGTGCTTGTTGAGATCTCGGTGGCACTGCTAGGCAAGCTTTCTCCGCAGCTTCCCGTGGTTGCTTTAACGGTTCCGTCCAAGACGCTTACGGGCTTCGTTTTGCTGATCGGTTCGCTGGCGCTCTGGCCTCGTTTCATTGAGGCCCGCTTCAGCAATCTGCTCGATGTGGCCGAGAGGCTGATTGCTCATGGCGGACGAGGATAGAGATGGCCGGCGAGCGCACAGAACAGGCTACTCCGCAGCGGCGCGAAAAGGCGCGCAAGGAAGGCGACGTACTGCACAGCCGCGAGCTGAGTGCGGCGGCCGGGACGCTTGCGGGAGTGATGTTGCTTGGATTCATCGGCCCACGCCTCCTCTCGGCCTGGGTTCAGGCTGCAGGAGGCTTTCTCAGTTATGGCAGGTTGTCCGCCTGGGAGCCGGAGACGGCGGATGCGACGATGCGTTCGCTGGAGGGACTGGCGATGACGATACTCGCGCCCGTTGGCCTTGCCAGCGCCGGGGTTGCCACAGCTGCGCTTGCAGCCGGGGTAATGCAGACGGGTGGAGTTCAGGTGCATCCCCAGCTGCTTGGCGTGAAATTCGACCGCATCAATCCTCTGTCGAATCTGAAAAATCTCTTTTCGCTTCGCTCGGCGGCGCGGCTGGGCAAATCGATGATCCCTGCGGCGGTGCTTGCGATCTTTGCCGTGCAGAGGATGGCGCGGCAGTGGGACATGCCTCCGTTTTCTTCCGTGCGCATGATTGCGTTGAGCGGCGATGTCTACGGCTTACTGTTGACTGCGGCCTGGCTGCTCTTTGCGTGGGCGGCGATCGATTATGCGGTGGAATGGCGCAGCCGCGAGCAGCGTCTCAAGATGAGCCGGCAGGATATGCGGGATGAATACAAGGAGTCGCAGGGCAATCCGCAGATTCGCGGGCGAATTCGCAATCTGCAGCGTCAGGCCAGGCGGCGTCGCGTGCAGGCCGATGTGGCCAAAGCCACGGTGGTGATCACCAATCCGACGCACTATGCGGTCGCGCTGGAGTTCGATTTCGGGGCCATGGAAGCTCCGAAGGTGCTGACCAAGGGCAGGAATCTGCTTGCCGAGGAGATTAAAGAGCAGGCTCGTTGGGCCGGAGTTCCGATCATTGAGAACCCGCCCTTGGCGCGGTCGCTGTATCGCTCTGTGGCTCCGGGCGAATCGATTCCGGTAGATCTCTATGCTGCTGTGGCCTCGATTCTGGCGTTCCTGTATCGCCAGCGCGTCGAGCGCGAGACGCAGCAGCGCCGAGAGCGCGCAGCCGCCGCACGAAGGGATGGATCGTCGCGCGTGTCCGAATCTGTTCCCGGCACCGCGGCGAGTTCCACAGTTGCGCTGGCGCGGATTCCTGGTATGCGCGACCGTGTCAGGCGCGGTAAGGAAGACGGTCACGGTTCGCACGGAGAACCGAAGGCCGCGACGGAATCGACGTCGCAATTACCACCTAAGCGAGGAGAGTCATGAGTACAGCGGTTGTTGTCAACGCGCCGGGAACACGGCTAGCAGGGATGTGGAGCCGGTTGGGCGAGTTCCTATTGCCAATCGGTGCCATCAGCGTGATGTTTGTCATGCTCGTTCCGCTCCCGTCCGGGGTGCTGGACATGCTGCTGGCGCTTTCGATTGCCGCGTCGGTGATCGTGTTCCTGTCTGCAGTACAGGTGCGCCGTGCTGTCGAATTGAGCGTCTTTCCGACACTGCTTTTGTTGCTGACACTCTTCCGGCTTTCCCTCAACATCGCCTCAAGCAGGCGAATCCTGCTGCACGGATCGGAAGGCACGGCGGCGGCGGGAAATGTTATTGAGGCCTTTGGTCAGTTTGTCGTCGGCGGGAACTATGTGGTTGGCTTTGTGCTCTTTCTGGCGCTGATCGCGATTCAGTTTCTCGTGGTTTCGCATGGCGCGGTCCGCACCGCTGAGGTAACCGCGCGATTCACGCTCGATGCACTGCCGGGCAAACAGATGGCCATCGACGCGGACTTGAATGCCGGACTGATCAACGAACATGAGGCGCGTCGTCGCCGCCAGGCAATCGCCCGGGAAGCCGAGTTTTACGGAGCGATGGACGGTGCCGCGCGCTTCAGCCAGCGGGATTCGATGGCTACGATTCTTATCACGGCCATCAACATCATCGCGGGCCTGCTGATCGGCACGTTGCAGCAAGGTGTTGATCTTGCCGAGGCTGTACGCACCTATACGGTGCTGACCGTGGGCGATGGCCTGGTGACGATGATTCCGTCCCTGCTGGTTTCGGTGGCCGGAGGCATCACGCTCACGCGAACAAATTCAGCCGTGACACTCTCCGGAGAACTGCGCACACAGCTCTTTGATCGCCCAGCGACGTTGTACATGGCTGCGGGAGTCAGTGCGGCACTATGCCTGATTCCGGGACTACCCAAGTTCGCATTCCTGCTGGTTTCCCTTGCGCTTGTAATTGCCGCGCGCAGTCTTGGAAAGAGTGCCGCTGCCGGTGATGCAGAGACAGCCTCAGCGGGCGGCGAGGCGACTGCGGCTCAGTCAAAGGCTGGCGCGGTGGCTCCGGCAAACGAGATGGCGGCGCTGCTGAAGCTTGAAGAGCTGACCCTGGAGATCGGCTTTCAGCTGATTCCTCTGGTCGACGAGAAACAGGGCGGCCAGCTTCTGGGCCGTGTGCGCACTCTGCGGCGGCATCTTTCGCAAGAGCTTGGTTTCCTAGTGCCCCCGGTGCATATCTCCGATAATTTGCGCCTGGGGCCTCGCGAGTATCTGTTCTCTCTGCGCGGAATCGAGATTGGGCGTTGGCATACCGAAGGAACGCAGTTGCTCGCTGTCTCGGGCGAAGGCGTGCGGCGTCCGTTGCCCGGCAAAGAGACACGCGAGCCGGCCTTTGGTGTGCCTGCATTGTGGATTGCTCCCACTTTGGAGGACCAGGCAATTGCAGCCGGTTATTCCGTTGTCGATCCGGTCACAGTTGTTTCTACGCACCTGGGTGAGATGTTGCGACAACATGCGCATGAATTGCTCGGCCGGGCGGAAACAAAGCGGCTTCTGGATGGGCTCAACGACACACACCCAAAGCTGCTCGAAGAGCTTGTCCCCAAGCTGCTGACTCTCGGCGAGGTGCAGCGGGTGCTGGAGCAGCTACTGCGCGAGCGGGTGTCGATTCGCGACATGGGATCGATCCTGGAGGCGCTGGTTGAGACCGCAGCGATCAACAAGAATCACGTTGCCTTGGTGGAAGCGGCTCGACACGCGCTCGGAAGGCGGTTGATTCAGCCTCTGCTGGATGGCGACGGTCAATTGCCGGTTCTGTTGATGGAGCAGTCGCTCGAAGAGGAGATTCTGAACTTCCTGTCCCATGAGACCGGAGCCGGACAGCGGCAATTGAGCGGGCCGGTTCGTTCGACGTCGCCCCTGATTCGCCGCCTGGTCGATTCTTTGAAGCAGCTTATCTCGACCACTCCCGCAACGGCCACTCCCGTGCTCTTAGCACCGAGTCCAGCCCGATATTACATCCGGCGTTGGATTGAGCCATGGCTGCCCCGGATGGCCGTGGTTGCAATTGCGGACATTCCGGCTGAGACGCGGCTCCGCCCCATGGGAACCGTTCGTTGAGTTCAGGCAATTGGCTCCAGCGATGCAGCAGGCTGGCGCAACTTCAAGCGAGGGTGTGCATGACAGGAGCGAAGATGCAGGGATCAGAATTGAGCGGCGAACCAACAGCTTCACTCGATGTTTCGAATCCGAATGGAAGCGCCGATGCTTCTGCCGCGGGAACGAGTGGGGATGAGTATCGCAAAGACACTCCAGTGCGGCTCGACCTGACGCGCGAAGAGGAGCGTCTTCTGCTGGAGCATCTCCCGATCGTCCGCTTCCTCGCGCGCCGGATTCACGAGCGTTTGCCGCAACATGTGGAGTTGGACGATCTGTTTTCCGCTGGCGTGGTCGGCCTGATGGATGCCTTCGCAAAATTCGATTCGACGAAACAGGTTCAGTTCCGCAGTTATGCGCAGTTCCGGATTCGCGGGGCAATTCTCGACAGCCTGAGGACGCTGGACTGGAGTCCCCGGGAACTGCGGCGCAAGGGCCGAGCCGTGGAGGAAGCGATTCGAACGCTTACGGCGCGGCTGGGTCACGCGCCCTCGGAACAGGAAATTGCGTTGGAGTTGGGAAGCAGTCTCGATGCGTATCAACAATTGCTTGGAGAGTTGAAGGGCCTTGAGATTGGCACGCTACACCTGGAGCGCAACGAAGACTCAGGCGAGGAAGAGCTGGCCTACATACCGGGACGGCCTGACGAGGATCCTTTGTTTCGTTGCCTGCGCAGTGAAATGGAGGGTCGCCTGGCTGGAGCGATTCAGGAGTTGCCGGAGCGCGAACGGCTGGTTATGACGCTGTACTACTACGAAGAGATGACAATGCGGGAGATTGGCATGGCGTTGGGGGTGGTAGAGTCGAGAGTTTCGCAGATTCACGCGTCCGCCGTGTTGCACCTGCGTTCGGCGCTTTCGGAGCTTGTTTCTCACGGGCAGAGTCTTCCGCGATCACGCCGCAGCGCAGGCAAGGCGCCGGAACGCATTGAACGCGCGGAGCGGCCGGGTGCTGCCCTGCCGAGAATGACAGCGAGCCAGTGAGTAAGTCCGCATGGGCGCGGAGGACGGCGACTGAAACAGATTGGGAAGACCTCGCGTCCGTGCCTGATTTAGGAATTTCCCGGCATCAATCGACCTGAATTTACTGTTCACGGAAACCGAGTTGCGAAAGAGTCAGGACATGGAAAAAACCCTCAAGCAGGATGAGATTGACGCGCTCTTTCAGGCGGCGAGGACGACAGCTTCACCCGAGGCCAAACCAAAGATACGGGCCCGCGTCGTGCCGTATAACTTTGCCTCCGCTGGAGAGATTTCCACGGATCAGCTACGGGCGATCAGTATGCTCAACGATCTCTTCGCTCGCAATCTGACCCATAATCTCTCGGCGTGGCTGCGCACACGGCTTCAGGTCAACCTGGTGTCGGCGGAGCAGATCGCCTTCAACGAGTTTCTGATGCGAATTCCGGAGATCTCCTACGTTGCTTCCGTCCGGCTGGAGCCTCTGGGTGCGTTGTCCATCCTACAACTGGATCTCGCTATCGCGCCCTCTGTGATCGACCTTCTGCTCGGCGGGGAAGGACATTCCGGATCGTTGCGCGAACTGACCGATATTGAGGAATCGATCATGGCTTCGCTCGTGGAGATTGTGTGCCGGGAGCTGACGATGGCCTGGCAGCCGGTCGGACTGAGCTTTAACTTTGAGCGCCGCCAGATGCAAACGCAGGCGGCGAGGGTCATGCCGGTTACAGAAAAGACGTTGTGCCTGAGCTTTGAAATCCGTATGCAGGAATCTTCCGGTCTGTTAAATCTGGCCTTTCCTGCGGTCGTTGCCAACACGATCCTGCGCCGGCTTACGGGCGAATGGGGAGGCCGCCGGCGGCATGCAGACGAATCGCGGCAACGAATTGAGCAGACGGCGCGAGGTCTATCGTTTGGGACGACGCTGCAACTCCCGTCGGTCCGGATCGAAGCGCGCGAACTGGAAGACCTGGCGGTGGGCAAGCTGATTCGGTTCAAGCTGGCGGCTAATTCCGGCGCGGAACTGCGCTCGGGTGGACAATTGCTCTTTCATGCGCAGCCAGTGCGGCTTGGACCCCACCGGGGAGCGCGGATCGAGGCAGCGATCGACCGCCAGATTGAAGCATGATGGTCGCATCTGCGAGTCGCACTGGATCGAAGTGGAGAACAGGAAAGGCAAACGGAGGAGTTGCAAATGAGCCCTAAGCGAGCGCAAATACGATGAGTGAAAAACTGAACTATCTCGATTGTTGGATCAATGTAGCTACCAGCCTATTTTCACAGGCTCTTCTTGGAGAACCAGTCCTTTCCGATGCGCTGCCGAAGCCTATGCTGGCTGGAACCTTCGGCTTTGCGGCGACGTTGGAAGGAGACGAGGCGGGACGATTTGCCGTGTTGCTGGACGCGTCCCTCGCAGGTTCGAATCTCCTCGGCGAGGGAGCGGATCAGAAGGCTGGCTGGGCAGAACTTCTCAGAGAAGTCGCCGATGCTGCAGCGGGAGAATTGCTCGCAAAGACTGGTAGAAAATGCCATGTAACGGCCTTTGACGCAATCACCGAAGAGGGAAAGCTTTCGCGCGCGTTTCTACTGAAGGCCGGAGATAGAACGTGGCTGATCCAGGTCAACAGCGAGATGCGTCTGGCCGCATCCGCCAAGTCGACTGCTTCCGCAGCGAGCGCGAGACAGGAATCATCGGGCAAGCCATTCAACGGAGGACGCGGCCCGTGGGACAGCTTCACAACCGCATCGCCGTCTCGGCCGACATCCCTCTCCCCCGGCCTCGAACTGTTGCTGGATGTCGAGCTTGAGGCTTCTCTCCGATTTGGAGCACGCGAGATGCCCCTCGGCGAAATCCTCGACCTTGGACCCGGGGACGTAGTTCAGCTTGATCGGCACATCAACGATCCGGTTGACCTGATTGTCGGAGATAAGATCGTGGCCCGTGGAGAAGTCGTTCTCGTCAACGGCAACTTCGGACTGCGAGTGACAGAGGTTGCAGAGCCGCAAAGACGACTGGAGAGTATTCGATGCCTCTTTTAGACGATGAATTCAATCGCGCGGGAGAGCGGTCCTCAAAGGAGAAACTGACCTCGTGGGAGACTCTGCGGAGTGTGGATCGTGAACCCGGCAATCCGGATAGACGCGCTCCGGGTTTGTCGCGCCCGGCGCCTCAGCGCGGTTCGCGCGGAGTCTTTTCCGGACTTGTCTCGACCTGTTCCAATCCGGGGTGCGACAGCGGGTGGCTTCAGATTTGGAGAAGCCGGTCCGGCCCATTCTTTGAGGGCGGATGGGGCTGTTCCGCTCGATGCATCGCGGCGAATATCGAGGCTGCGGTGCGCCGCGAAACGAAGGCCAAACGCATCGATTCGACTCCTCATCGGCATCGGTTGCCGCTGGGACTAGTGATGTTGGAGCAAGGCTGGATCACCTCGGAACAGTTGCGCAAGGCACTGGATGCGCAGCGCGCTGCGGGCCGGGGTAGATTGGGCAATTGGCTGGTGCACGAGCAAGGCATTTCGGAGCCGCTCGTTACGCGGGCTCTGGGGCTTCAATGGAGTTGCCCGGTGTTGCCGCTGGAGCATCACGATCCCGCCACCATGGCGAGCCTGCTGCCCCGGCTCTTTGTCGAGGCATTTGGCGCATTGCCGTTACGCGTTGCCGCTGGACAGATCCTCTACCTCGGATTTGAAGAGCGGCCTGACCCCGTAGTAGTGCTTGCGGCCGAACGGATGCTTGGTTTGCGGGTGGAAGCCGGCCTCGTGCATGGGTCCCAGTTCCGGCCCGCATTTGAACGGATGATGAGCGCAAGTTATCCAAGAACGGAGCTGGTCGAGGCTGCATCGGAGTCTCCGCTGGTGAGGGTTCTGACCAAGGCCGTCGAACGGTTCAAGCCTGCGGAATCTAGATTAGTACGGATGCATGACTGTCTGTGGCTTCGCATGTGGAAGAATCCGCGACCGGCAGCCGCGCCGAATATCGCGGACGTCGAAGATGTGATTTGTTCCCTTGCGGCGAACTGAAGTCTCGGTATCAAGCCTGCAACAGCGATTTCGTTGAAGCAAAAAAGACGGATTCAAGATTGACAGACTAGAGCCGATAACGACAAACGAGGTGGGGGGACAAATGAGTGAAATGCGTGTGCTGATTGTGGATGACTCGTCTGTGATGAGGAAGATTGTGGAGCGCTCTCTGCGCCAGGCGGGCCTTGAGCCCATGGTGGTACTGGAAGCGGGCAGCGGAGTCGAAGGACTGCAGGTGCTGAGCGGTCAATCTGTGCATCTTATTCTCTCCGATATCAATATGCCCTCCATGGACGGGCTTGAATTTCTGCGGCAGCTTCGCAGCCAGAATCTGGCGGACGGGGTTCCAGTGGTGATGATTACCACCGAATCCAGCGAAGAGCATGTCAAGCAGGCGATTCTCGCCGGAGCGCAGGGCTACATCCGCAAACCCTTTACCGCCGAACAGGTGAAGGAACGGGTTCTGCCCTTGCTGACTGCTGTCGAAGGCCGGTAGCACATACGTTTTCGAGCCCGGTTGTGGGCTCATCTTTCAATACAACGGGAAATTCCCAGGAGCCGGTGTGCGACCCGGCTCTCTGGATCAAATGGAGAATGCGATGACGCTGTCACTGCGGGAGAATCTGCACCTTGTCTCAGATCCGACGAATCTCGACTCCAGCGTGGAGGAAGTCTTTCACATGATGCTCGGCGCAGCCTGCCGGCCAACCGAACTGGCAATGCCCGAGGAACCGGAGACAATTACGGCCGTCGTGGGCTTCGGCGGCCTGTTGAGCGGAGCGTGCGTCTTTCGCTCCGGAGCATCGGCGGCTCTCGCCATAGCGGGGAAGCTGACGGGAATGGAATTCTCGGAAATTGACGACACGGTAAAGGACGCAATTGGCGAGGTTTGCAACATGCTTGCTGGTGCGTGGAAGGGACGGACTCCCGATCTTTCCGCAAACTGCGGACTGTCCATTCCGGCAGTCATCACAGGAAGCAACTATCATATTCACGTCCAGGCTCCGGAGTTTCGTCTCCATCACGTCTATGAATTTGAGAGCACCGTTTTCGAGGTGACTATCATTTGCGACGGGCTTCAGTAACAACGGCTTAACTGCGTAAATGCACCCACGCATGCAACTGAAGGCGGAGTGGCCCTATGCATATGGAGCCATTCCGCCTTCATGCGTTCCATATTTATTTAACTTACTGAGTTATCTCTAATCCCAGCGCAGATCTTTTGGTCCTCCTACTGCTCTTGACATACACAGAGGAGATCGATCGATGGATAGTGGCTACTATGCAGCCTTCGCGGGTCTGGTCGCTCGCACACAGGCGCTGGATACTGCAGCATCCAATCTGGCGAATGCGCAGACCGCAGGCTATCGTGCCGAGCGCGAGTACTTTCGCTCGGTTCTGCTTGATCCTCTGGGAGGAGACTCGCAGCTGGGCGGCACGGTGAATAACTTTGGCGTGCTTGGTGGCGACCATCTTGACATGGGCCAGGGCGTTCTCACGCCGACGGGCAATGCGCTCGATCTGGCTATCGAGGGGCAGGGATTCTTCGCCGTGCAGACTCAGAATGGCGTCCGCTACACGCGCGATGGAAGCTTTCACCGCGCGCGCGACGGACAGCTTGTAACGACTGCCGGGGAGCCGGTGCTCTCTGCGCAGAACCGTCCGATTCCAGTGCCGCCAGGCGAGGTCTCCGTGGGTTCTGACGGTGCGTTGTCGGTCGGAGGAGCCACGGTCGCGGCGGTCGGCGTGTTCGCTTTCCCGGCAGGAACGCAACTTACGCCCGAGGGTAAGAATCGGTACATAGCCCCTGCACGCGTGCAGGCTGCGCTCGCGCCCGCAGCCATTGTCCATCAGGGCGCTTTGGAAGCAGCCAATCAGGATGTCATTCAGGGCAGTCTCGACCTGATCATGATGCAGCGCCAGGCAGAGACCATGCAGAAGGCTCTCACCATCTTTCACACCGACTTCAATAAGACGGCATCCGAGGATATTCCCCGCGTGTAGCCCGGGCGTAGTTTGGTGTGAACCGATCCGATTTCGAGTAATCCGAAGGAGAAAGCAACGTGATACGAGCTCTTTATACGGCCGCCAGCGGCATGAGCGCACAGCAGCTCAATCTCGATACCATCGCCAATAACCTGGCCAACTCTTCAACGACCGGTTTTCGCCAGTCGAGTCTTGAGTTTCAGGATATGTTGTACCAGAACCTGATCACGCCAGGTGCAGCCCAGTCGCCGACCACCGTCTCGGCGGGCTTGCAGGTCGGCCTTGGCACTCGCCCAGCTGCGACTGAGGTAATCATGACGCAAGGCGAGTTGAATCAGACCAACAATCCTTTGGATCTGGCGATTGAAGGATCGGGCTTCTTTCAGGTGCAGCGCCCGGATGGAACGGTAGCCTATACGCGAGCTGGACAGTTCTACCAGAACAATCAGGGAACAATTGTGACCACAGCCGGCGACCCCCTGGTGCCCACGATCACCATTCCGGCCAATGCAACCGCGGTTACGGTGACGCAGTATGGCGTTGTGAACGCCACTCTGCCGGGACAGACCAATCCTACTCAGTTGGGCCAGATTCAGCTCGCTACCTTTGCCAACCCTGGAGGATTGCAGAGCATGGGAAGCAATCTGCTGCAGGAGACGCTGAGTTCAGGCAATCCGGTGCTCGGCAATCCGGGAGGCACGGAAGGCCTGGGAACGCTGCAGCAGGGCTATCTTGAGAACTCGAACGTCGATGTTGTGACCGAGTTCGTGCAGATGGTGTTAGCGCAGCGGGCTTATGAGTCGAACTCCAAGGTAGTCAAGGCGGCGGACGACATGTATTCGCAGGTTAATAACATGACCCGTTAAGGCCGGATTGGCGGCTGGTCGGTTTAGTCGGACTGAGGTGACTCGGTAGGGAGATGTCCATGATCGAGACAAAGATCGCGACAAGAATCAAAACAAGCGCGAGAGCAAGTGAACATCCGGTCGGCCAGTGGGCGATAAGCCGCACCTCGGCGCTGGCTGGATGCTTGATGTTGGTCGCGCCGGTCTGGCATGTGCCGTTTGCACTCTGCTCTAGTCCAGTGGATCCGCTTCGAGCTCCAGGTGAAGCCGGTCGAGAGTTCGTCGATCCTTGTTTGGGTTCTCATTGGAGAATCCAGAGCAATGCAGAACATCCCGGCTGGCCGGGAAGGCTAGTCCTGGTGAATGCGGGCGCTGGTCCAGATCGCGGAGGTAATTCCGCCGCTGCGACCGGCTCAGCGGGCAACGGGTCGAATCAGGTCAGCCTTCCTGCCGGGAATGGCTCGCAGTTTTCCCCGAATATCACTCGGCCGCTTGCGGTCCGTGCAGGAGATCGTTTGATCGTTGAGCAGGACTCGGCGGTTCTCCATGCGGAAATTGAGGCGGTGGCACTTGAGTCTGCAAGGACCGGAGACAGTGTGCGAGTTCGTTTGAGCGCGGGATCGACTACGCCGCATGGCATTGCGGGAAAAGTCGTCTCCGTCATCGCAACCGGTGCGGGGCAGGCGAGATGGACGATCGAAGAAGAGGTCAAGCCGTGAAGGGGCAGTCATGAGGATGCATTCTGCATGTTTACGAGGCTCGCGAAAGCCTTCCCTGGCTGCATTGCTTGCGGCCACCGTACTTCTCGCCGCTCTTGGCTGGAACTCAGACGCCGCAGCCATCGATCTGCCTGGAAAAAAGAAGGGGAACGGCGCTGGTGCTACCCCTGCCAAGGCAACGCCGCCGGAAGAAGCTCTGAAGGCTTACATTCAGCGCGTCCACACACAGCATGAAACCGAAGTGCGGACGCCGGGGTCAATCTGGGTCGATCAGGGCCGTCTGGTGAGGCTTTCGACGGATGCCAAAGCCGTGCGCCTGCACGACGTGGTTTCAATCGTGGTAGCGGAAAGCGTCGCTGCTGAAACCGACGGCCAGGTGAAGAACTCCCGCGCATCGAATGCCAGTTCCGGATTCACGGGCCTCTTCGGCAGCCTCGGCGCATCCAACCGGCTGCAGAATCTGCTCGGGCAGAATGCCGCGTCGGGCCTCACCGCCCAAGGACAGAGCGTGACCAACTCCAGCCTTGCGACGACGTTTGGCGGGGAGGTTGTGGATGTGCTGCCCAACGGCATGCTGGTCGTGCAGGCGACCCGCCAGCTGACCTTTTCGCAACAAACGCAGTTGATCAAGCTGCGGGGATTGGTTCGACCGGAAGATGTGAGCGCGCAGAATCAGGTGCTTTCGACTGCCATGACCGATCTGGAACTGGAAGTAACCGGCAAGGGCATCATCAACGACTATACCTACCGTCAGAATCCTGTATGGCGGTTCTTGCAGAAGCTGCTGGTCTTCTGATTTTGTGCAAAGCGATAGATGGGGCATCGCGGAAAAGGAGCCGAAGAGTGTCGATGGATGGATGGGGGACGGGGAGTTTTACGCCGGTTCAGTACTTGGTGGCCGGCATCTGTCTGGCAACCGCTGTTTCTGTCGATATGGGGAATGCGCAGACGTCCGGACAGGCCTTTCCGCCATCACGGGTAACGCTGAACTCGACGTCGACAGATCTCATGCGCAAGACAACCGAAACAGCCCCGGTCGCCCAACTCACCCGCGTCAAAGATGTTGCGTCGATTGAAGGCATCCGCGACAACCAACTGATCGGATACGGAATCGTCGTTGGATTGCGCGGAACCGGGGACACGCAGCAAACGGTTTACCCGGTTCAGACGCTGCTCTCGACGTTAGAGCGCCTTGGCATCACCGTTCCCCAGACTGGAACCAACAGCGCCAGCAACATGCAGGTGAAGAATATCGCTGGAGTTTTCGCGATTGCCACTCTGCCGCCCTTCAGTAGGACTGGCGAACGGCTGGATGTCACGGTCTCGTCGGCCGGGGATGCCAGGTCCCTGGAAGGCGGCGTATTGCTGATGACGCCGCTATACGGACCGGACGGCCAGATTTATGCGCAAGCGCAGGGACCGCTGGTGCTGGGCGGGTATCAGGTCACCGGAGGCGCGAACACCCGGCAGGTGAACCATCCCACGACGGCGCGCGTCCCGTCCGGGGCCTTGGTCGAGAGGATCGTACCTTTTGACATGAAGGACATGCATACGGTCAGCGTGGTGCTCAATGACGCTGACTTTCACACCGCAGAGCGGATGGCCGGAGCGATCAATACCGTTTTGAAGACCGATCGAGCGCATGTTGCAGATAGCCGACGGGTGGAAATCACGCCGCAACCGGGGGAGGATCTACCGGCTCTGCTGGAGCAGGTCGAGGCGGTCGAAATCGAGGTCTTTCCCAGAGCGAGGGTGGTTGTCAATGAGCGAACTGGAACAGTGGTCATCGGCGGCAAGGTACGCCTTCAGCCTGTTTCGATCCTCCACGGGGGACTCTCAATCAACGTAATCGTCGAGAACCAGGTTTCACAGCCCAACGCATTCGCGCAAGGCACAACCCAGGTTGTACAGCAAACGACCTTGCAGGCGCAGGACAAGCCCGTGAACCAGATTGAATTGAAGGCGGGAGCGACTGTAGAGGATCTGGTGCAGGAGTTGCAGCAGATCGGGGCAACGGCGAGAGACGTGATCTCTATCCTGCAGGGAATGAAGGAAGCTGGCGCTCTGGAAGCAGATCTGGAGGTGTTGTAGTGATTCATTTGGGCTTACAAACGCCGGCGTTGCCGAAGGTGAACGCTGGCGCCGGGAATTCAAACGCGGGTCTATCGCCGAAACTGGTAAGTGCGGCTCATGAGTTTGAAGCCTCCATGATGAAGGAGCTGATGGCTCCGCTGCAATCGGGCGATGCGCTGACAGGCGGCGATGGAGACGACGAGGGTTCGTCATCAGCCCTTGGCTCCTTTGCTGGAGAAGCGCTGGGGAAGGCAATCTCCGAGCACGGGGGATTTGGCATTGCGACGAGCATTCTGCATCAATTCGCTACGCGAAACCATTCCGGGAATCGAAATGTAGCAGGAAGTCCGAACGGGAATGCCCCCAATGTGCCATTCAAATGACTACAGTGATTAAAAATAGAGACGATATGACAACTATGGAGAGTAAGAAATGAAGATACCGAACGGAATAGAAGATATCTCCCAGATCTTTTCGTCCCAGGCGATAACGAATACGGTCGCAACTAAGGGGAGCAGCACGCCTCAAGGTGAAGCCGACAAAGCGCAGCTGAGTGATCTTGCGACCCAACTGGCACAGTCAACGGCTGCCCCCGATGTTCGCATGGACAAAGTAACCAGTATCCAAAGTGCGCTGCAGGCCGGAACCTACCAGGTCTCCGCCGAAGACGTTGCACAGAAGATTGTTACCTCGATGCTCGCGCCGGAAAAATAAGGCCGGTGCATGATCCACCACGGAGCGTCCGCCGCAATTGTGAGGGTTTTTGGATATGACGATGGAATGGCAAGAAAAATTGCAGCCGGAGTTAGCGATTCGGCAAATTGTTCACCAGGCGACTGAGGCTCTTGTTCGCATGGACGCTGAGAGGCTTGAGGAGCTAGCCAGATGCTGCGCAGTCCTGAACCGCGAAATTGAGAATGCAGGGGATCGCAAGGCCGCTAGAGCCCAGCTTGGAGTCGAGTTGCGGAAAGCCGAACCCGAAGTGAAGCTGCTGGGCCGAGTACTGGGCAAGACGCGCGCGAACCTCACCGTGCTCATGCGGCTCCATGTTCTTCGGTTAGAGAAGCAAATAGATTCGCAAGCGGCGCCGGCTATTGGGCCTGTCGGGTATCGCAGCAGGAAGATCGACGGTTTCCATTCCATGGAGAAGGCGGCTGAGTATGGGGACAATTAGTTCAGCTCTCAACATCATTACTTCGGCTCTCGATGCCGATCAGGAAGCTCTCAACATTACCGCCAACAACGTGGCGAATGCTTCGAATGAATCGTATACGCGGGAAGTTCCGAACTGGTCGGAAAATCAACCAATTTACATTAACGGCAGCTCGTATGGGCAGGGAGTGACCGTTACAGGAGCGGTTTCACAGCGGGATCTTGTTCTGAATCAGCGATTGGATCAGCAACAGCAGCAGAGTGCCTCATCGACTGCTCTGCTGACGGCGCTGACGACACTGCAGGATACCTTCACGCCCGCCTCCAGCTCCAGTTCGACGGGCAACATCGGAAACGACATCACCAACTTTTTCGACGCCTATTCGCAACTGGAGTCCTCCTCGACCAGCAATGCGGATCGACAGGGCGTCCTGTCCGCCGCAACCACGCTGGCGGGGGATATTTCAAGCGCAGCGGCGAGCATCAATGCGCAGCAGTCGTCGCTCGACCAGTCCGCAGTCACGGTCGTAGCCCAGGTGAATGCGCTCACGACATCGCTGGCCCAGGTAACGAAACAGATTCAGTCGCTTTCGCCGAACCAGGACGCAGGGTCGCTTGAGGATGAGCGCCAGGCCGATCTCAGCCAACTCTCCCAATTGATCGGAATCAATCAGATTACAACCGAGCAGAATGGGTTGAGCATAACGACGACCGGCGGGCAGTTGCTGGCCTCGGAAGGCGCCTCGTTTCAGATCACCTCCGGAGATGTGAACGGAGTTACGCACTTCTATCTCGGTGGTACCGATATCACTTCCGCACTCGCATCCGGGGGCGGCCAACTAGGTGGATTGCTGACGGCGCGGGACCAGAGTATTCCAACGACGCTCGCCTCGCTGGATCAGCTTGCTTACGGCATCGCCACGCAGGTCAACACGATCAACAACGCGGGCACAGACCTTGACGGAGACAACGGCAACGCAGGCAATATCTTCAACGCGCCGACGCAGGTAGCTGGAAGCGCAGCCGCGATGCAGGTTGTGATGACCGATCCGAACAAGATCGCTGCCGCTGGACTGGGACTCGGTAGCGGAGATGGTTCGAACGCTACAAAGGTTGCGAATCTTGCCAATCAGAACATTATCAACGGCCAGACTCCATCGAATTTCTATTCGAACCTGGTGAGCACCCTGGGCGCGACAGTTTCCGAAACGACTACGGAAAACACCGCGCTCACGGCATCCGTGTCGCAGCTTCAAACGCAGGTGAACTCCCTCTCGGGGGTGAGTCTCAATGACGAAGCCAGCAACCTGGAAGAGTTCCAGCGCTCGTATCAGGCCGGGTCGGAGGTTTTTACCATCCTGAACACCATCATGGCGTCTGCCGTGAATCTCGGTGTCGAGACAGCCGTATCCTAAATTCCTTTCAGACGAAAACGAAGAGAAGCGAGGGAAAAATGCGTGTGGACCCGTTTTATGTCGTGAATCTCAGCGGCGCTCTGGATCAGACACAAGTGACCCAGCAGCAGTTAAGCGAAGAGCTGTCGAGCGGTCTTCGGGTGACGTCGATTGGGAACGATCCAGTGGCTGCGGCCCAGAATGTTCAGTTGTTGAACAGTATCCAGCAGGACGATTCTTTCACGCAGAGCAGCAGTGTTACGCAGGGGCTGCTTCAGGTGACCGACTCCACGCTGGGCAGCGTAGTTTCGCAGTTGAATCAGGCGATCTCCCTGGCGACTGAGGCGAACAATGGTACGTTGAATGCCAGCGATCTGAAGTCTATTTCCAGCCAGATTGCCGGGATTCGGGATGAGGTAATGTCGCTGGCGAATACCAGTTACCAGGGGCAGTACATCTTCGGTGGCAGTCAAACAGGAGCGGCTCCATTTACGCTGGATAACTCGACATCGCCCGCGACGGTAACTTACAACGGCGACAGCAATGTCAATACGATGGTGACTCCGAACGGTCAGTCGATTCAACTGAATGTACCCGGCAACGAGGTCTTTACGTCGGCGACTGCCAATGTTCTGGGTACGCTGAATAACCTGGTCGCGGACTATGCCAGTGGGGGTGTCGGCAACGGGGTTGCGGATACAGGAGCACTGAACAGCGCGTTGAATTATACGAGCCAGCAGCGCGTTACCATCGATAACTCGCTGACGCAACTGAACGACGCGTCGGGAGTAGCGACGGAGCAGGCCACGCAGCTTACTGCGGTACAGACCAATCTGATGCAGGCGGATATTCCGTCGGTGTCGACACAACTTGCGCTCGTTCAATCCCAGCAGTCGGCGCTGATCAGCGTGATTGCGGCGCTCAGTCAAGGAAGTCTCTTCGACCATCTGCCGGGTTGAGGTTGTATTCGACTGCATCTTCGCATCTGACTTGGCAATTGCACGCGTGGCACGATCGTCCTCGCACTTTATACTCAAGTGCGAGGGATCTGCCGATGTTTGCGCCACTGCGATTTATCTGGAATGCTACCCGGGGAAACCGGTTCACTCCCTGGCGAAGCGAATATCTCAAGTGGCGAATTGAAACCTATTCCGGGAAAAAGGCCGAGAGCTTACGCGGGCGGGATGTCCTGGCCTTTGTCTGGACGTCGCGGTGGGAACTGCTTGATTTTCTGGCGTGGACGGGGCGCCTGGAGCGGGAGATCCGGCATCGGGGCTGATCGGCTGGTCGTTCCTTCGGCGGATAGATTTTGGATTTGTGATGCAGATTCCCCGAAACCAAGCCGATTTCGCAGTGGAAAAATGGACGGAAAACACATAGGGGGTAGGGGGTACCCCGTCTTGTTGGTCTAAACCATTGTAGTTAAATGGCTTAAGGCTGAAATTGTGGCGCTAAAATGGCGTTTTTGGGCGGTTTTAGAGCGATTTTGCTACGGCAAATCCTTCTGAGCTTGAAAGCCGGAACAGGGAAATATACGGTCACCTCTTTTGATTATGCGGTTTTGGGCAAGAATTCTACGCAAGGGACACGAACAGCGATGGGCCAGCCCTCGGATGTCTGATGGATGGGCCGTTGGGCGTCCCGGTTTCGACAGGGGCGGGAGTGGCTATCCCAGTTCGGGCGAGTAAAGCTTTGCACCATTTCCGCCGGTGCGTTTTACAGCGTACATGGCGCTGTCTGCCTCATGAATTAATCTCGCGGAGTCAGTGGCGCCGCAGGGAGAGATGCCGATGCCGATGCTGGCTGTGATAGCGATTGAATGGCCTTCAAGATAGAACGGCTCAGCCAGGGTATTCAATAGCTCCTTTGCGACCAGGGTCGCATGTTCCTCGCTGGCAAGGTGTGAAAGCAGGAGCGTGAATTCGTCTCCGCCCATGCGGGCGAGGGTATCGGATTTTCGAACCCGGGCGAGCATTCGACTGGCGGCCCGGTTTAGCAGTAGATCTCCAATTGTGTGTCCTAAACGGTCGTTGACCGGTTTGAATCCATCCAGGTCGAAGTACACCAGCGCGATGCTATGCCGTTGACGGCGTGCCACGGCGAGCGCCTGGGACAGCCGTTCAGCGAAGAGACGGCGATTGGGCAATCCCGTCAGTTCGTCGTATAGAGCCTGACGGTGCAGTTGGGCCTGGCTGTCCTGGAGGGCGGCGAGGTATTTCTCCTGGTTGTCCTGCAACAGGGAACCCCGGATGGCATAGGAGATGAGAGCGACACTGATTGCCAATAGTCCCACGAGGCGGCTGGAGTCGGCGAACATGAGCCCGAGAACCGTGCATCCGAGGACCATTACGGCGAGGGTGAGATTAAAACACAGTAATGACGCGCGGCGGCTGATCCGTGGAACTGGTGTTCCGTGCTCGGCGAGGGTTGGATTCCATGTAATGGCGAGGACCGCGCCCGTGAGATAGGTAACAATCCAGATCAGGTCTATGGACGCGTCGATTTCCGCGAAGTAGGCGTCTCCGATACTTGTAATCAGAGCAACGCCTACATAGGTCAGAAGATAGATTGTCTGCCGCGCAAAGAGCCCGTGCAGGTTACCTCGGGCGGAGAAAACAAAGCGGGCTAATGCGCCTAGTACAAGAATGAGATTGACTCCAGTACCGATCGTGATCTGCTGCCAGAGCCGCGGGTCATGGGCGCTTAGCTCGGCCATTTGAAGCTGATACATGGTTATGCCAACGAGCCCGACGACGATGCCTCCGTTGAAAAAGGATTCCAGTTTCGAAGTACGGGTATCTTCCGACAGGAAGAGGGCGATGGCCATGGGTCCGGCATATAGCCGATAGAACAAAGAGGGAAACAGGGCGGAATCGGGAACCTGAATGTGGAAGTAACGGCAGTAGGCCCAGCTTACATCTGCGACGAGTTGCATGGCGAAGGCGCTGGCGAAGAGCAGCCAAAAAATACGGGACACGCCGCCTCTGCGCATGGAAGCGGCAAAGCAACTCGCGATGGCCGCGCAGTTGGAAAATACGATGAGCGAATCGAGGAACAACGTTCTGGTGGGACCGGGCCCCAGAACCATGAAGCCGACTCGCTGGATGACAATTATGAAGACTGCCACTCCGATGGCCTGGAGGTTCGACGGTTTGAAGGATGACAAGCGAAGACCTCTTTGAAAGACCATGCGCCGTTTATCGTACGAGTCAAACTAAGGTTATCAAGTGAATGGAAATCACACTTTCATGCATCGAGAATAGAACTTTCGGACTCGCCCCGTTTCTCCCTTTTTGGTACTGATTCTCTTATTATTGTCCGGATTGAGGAGGGTTTCCGGGAAAATGCAAAATGTGCCAGGGTCAGTGATCCTCACAGTCGATCCGAGTTCTCCGGTTAGCGATGCCCCTTGCATGGTATTTAACACTTACTCAAAACGGGTATAGAAAGCCTCTCGAAAAGGGCGTCAGAAGGGACGCTCTACTTAGTGGGATGTTCTGAAAGATATCTCCTGATACGCTGAATAAGTCCACAGATCCACGTGGATTCCAACTGCCTCATCAAGCCTTGATTTGTCTGCTGCTGCCAATTCCCGCAGTGCCGACTGCCCGTTTCCTGGCGGACGTGTCGAAGCGAGATAAGGCAAATCTATTGATTGAGGTAGTGCAACCGTTTCATGATTTTATTACTCGTGACATTATTCATTTATTTCTCCGTAGCTGCCATGGCGCAGGCTGTTCCGGACGCTCCAACTCCTCAAGTAAGCACTGAATCTGACGGAGCCGCACCTGCCGGTAGCGCGACCAACAATGCGAATAACCCTCTTACTCCGAAGCTTACGCTCGTAATGCAGAATTACCTTATACCATCAACCGAAGGTTATAACGGTCGCATGAGTGACGAGGAGCTATTTCGACTCTACGTTCCGTTCAAGCTATTCGGAGTAAACAACATAACGCGTATCTATCAGCCTGTCTTCAAGGATCCGGTCTTTCCGCAAGGTACGGACGGGGGACTTGGCGATTTCACCATATTTGATCTGGCGGAAACCCACGTGCAGCACATGACCCTTGGGGCGGGCCCTCTTCTCGTGATTCCTACTGCGAGCCATCCCAATATGGGCGCTGGAAAGTGGCAGGCCGGTGGCGCGACGATCGCGGTGGATGCGGCGAAATGGGGACTTGCGGGAGCGATTTTCACTTATCAGCATTCCTTCACCGGGGTCGCCGGGGAGGAGCCACGGAGCACGGCGGAGCTGATAACCCTTCAACCGATTATCCGCTATAACTTCAGGAAGGGTTATTATCTCCGGTCGACCGGGTTCTGGAACTTCAACCCCCATAGCGGCGTCAACGATATCCCAATCGGCATGGGTCTCGGGAAGGTTTGGAGCATGCGAGATGGGGCTACAGCGAACCTTTACTGCGAGCCGCAGTATTCGGTTTGGCAGAGCGGAACCGGATCGCCAAGGCTAGAGATTCTAAATGGCCTCACCATCCAATTTCCCCACCATCAACAGTCGAAGGTAAGGGACGCGTTTCAACCGTCCTGACGAAAGCAGAGAGCGATCTCTGGTGCCAAAGTAGAGCCGCTATTCCCAATGTGTTTTACTGCGTGAATATCACGATTCGAAAGCCCAGGCCTCGATTGCGAGAGCCTGGGCTTTCGTCTGTTTGAGTTAGTGGGAGGGTTGGTGGTCGTGGTCCTTCCAGTCGCGGATTTCTCGCTTGTATGTGCCGGTTTCGTAGGTTGCGGAGCTCCACGGCGCTTTAATGCGGAAGCGGGCGGAGTCTTCGCAACCAGCGAAGCTGATGGTGAAGGTTGCGCTTGCGGAGCCGCTGACGGCGAGGTCACCGAGGACGATGGGATAAGCGCCGGGTGCGGTGATGGTTGGCGAGCAACGGCGGCCTTCAGTCTGTTCGAGGGTGAGGCTGCTGATCTGCGTGCTGTAGGCGGGGCCGACGTCGCCGTTGGTGGCGGTTAGCGTGAGGATCTGTTGGTCGTGATCGGCGCGGGTGAGGGTGCTGGAGAACGCGAGGCCGTAGCCGGGCAGGTGCGTAGGATCGACGATGCCCCAGTAGGCTGGTTTGGCTTGCAGTTGCATGTCGAAGGGCAACGGGTAGTCGGTGCGCGAGACAGGGAAGCTATCGAGCCAGGTGTCGTCGTCTGCCATGCCCCAGATGGTGACGGCGGTGATTTTGCCTTTCAGACGGCGGAAGAGATCGAAGTAGTGTTTGTAGAGCCAGCCTTGCTCGGCGAGGACAGACGGCGGGATGTTATTGCCGTAGTTGGATGTGTCATCGCCCGCGTTGTAGACGGACATATCGAGTTCTGTGACCTGCTGGTCGAGGTCCGGGAAGTGTTCATGGACTGTCTCGACGGCGGTGGCCATGGATTCGACAGATGGATAGTTGATCTGGTTGTGCATCTCGTGGCCGATGGCGTTGACAGGAACGCCGCGGTCGCGAAGCTCGTGGATCACCTTGACCAGGCAGGCGAGGCGCGCTGGGTCGGTGGTGCTGTAGTCGTTGATGAAGAGCTTGGTGCCGGCGGGAGCGTACTGCTGGGCGGCTTTGAAGGCGATGTCGATGTAACTCGGTCCTAGGACCTGGTAGAAGGGACCATGGACGAGACAGTCGGGCTGGGTTGGATCGAGCGGCTCGTTGACGACGTCCCAGGCGTAGACTTCGGCGCCGTAGTGCTGCACTTCGTTCTTGATGTGTTCCTGGATATTTGTGGTGACTGCGGCCTGATTGGCGGCGGAGTTGGTGCCGTCGCCGGTGGCGTAGGCGGGAACCTGTTCTCCGGTTGCCCAGAGCAGGTTTTGGCCGCGTACCTTCATGCCGTTGCAGACTGCTTCTCCCACGAGTGCGTCGCCGTTGGTGTAGTCGTAGGTGCCGAAGGACGGTTCGATGGAGCTCCACTTGAGATCGTTGCCGGGGGTCATGCTGTTGAAGTGCATGGTGAGCAACTGGGCATGTGGGCCGGAGAGATCGGTGGTGTCGACGGCTGCGCCGATGGGGAAATATTCGGCGAGGGTCTTGTAGATCGACGGGATGTCGGTCTGCGGAGTGGGCGGCGCGACGTAGGTGAGCTGGAAGTCGTCGATGTAGAAGGAGACGAGATCGTTGCCGGAGGCGGGAACGGTCTGCAGATAGAGATATGCTGCTCCGGGATCGTAGGCGTTGCCCATGGTGTAGCCGGTAACGCTGATCTGGTGCCAGTTGCCGTCTGCGGGCACGGTGACGCCGGGGTAGCTGGTGATGCTGGGGTAACTTACGTTGCCGCTTAGCGTGGTCTGGAGGCTCATGTTGAGGATGTGATTGGAACCGTCTGTGGGCTGCAGCATGACCCAGACGCTTAGGTTGTATTCGGATCCGTTGTACATCTTGTTGCTGACGTTGATCTGCGGTCCATCGTAGTTGGCGATGCGGCCAGTGGTCAGGAGGCTGTGCGTTCCGCTGTGGGCTTCGGCCGTAGAGTTGGTCACGGTAGAGCTGCCGGTGCGAGAACTCCAGCCGTCGAGGCCGCCGTCTTCAAAGGTGCTGGTTATGCCGGTGTTGTCCTGCTGGCTGGGGCTGAGCGGCGCGGGGGCGAGTTCGCCGATTACGACGTCGCTGATGTAGAAGGAGTCGGTCGCGCTGCTGGACTGGAAGTAGAGGGTCAGACTTGTCGGCGGGCCGGGGAGATTGCTGTAGCTGAAGGTGCCCTGGACTTTGGTCCAGGCTGTGCTGGAGAGCGGGCCGGAGGTTGCGATGTTGCCGAAGGCTCCGGAGGTCGCGCAGTCCGCGGTTTTTGTCGAGATGGTTGCGGTGGGATTACTGGCGTCGGGAGCGGCCAGCAGCACGTATGCGCTGATTTGATACGTTGCTCCTGCTACGAGATTGGGAACGGTGAGTAGATTGAGGCTCGGTCCCATGTAGCCGCCGGTGCGGTTGGTGGTGAGAAGGCTGTGCGTGTCTCCGTTGGGATCGAGGATGGCCGGCGCGGTGTTGGTTAGGGTGGCAGAGCCGAAGGGCGTCCAGCCGTCGAGGCCGCCGTCGGCGAAGGTATAGCTGGCTATTGGCGTTCCGCCGGGAGGTGGTGCGGTTTCGGTGATGATGACGTCGTCGAGATAGAAGGATTGGGCGCTGGTAGCTCCTACTAACTGGGAGTAGAGGAGCAGGCCGGTTTCGGTGGTGCTTACGGTGTAGCTGCCGCCGATCTGGACCCAGCCGGAGTTGGTTACGGGGACTTGGTAGCTGCCGATGGTGTCGTAACAGGTGCCGCCGGAGCAACTGGGGTCGCTGCGCTTGATGGAGAAGTTGGCGTTGGCGGGGCTTTCGCCGGGGGTGAGCTGGACCCATCCAGTGATGGTGTACTGGGCGCCAGCGAGGAGGACGCTGTTCAGCGAGATGGAGGGCCCTCCTGTGCCGGTGGAACTGGTGGAAGTGAGCAGGCTGTAAGAGCCGGTCCATGCGGCGGCGTTGGTGGCGACGGGGGTGCTTGCGCCGAAAAAGGAGGTCCAGCCGTCGGCGGTTCCGTCTTCGAAGCTGTAGGTTGCGACTGTCTGTGCTCGTAGTGATGTGGAGCAGAGCAAAAGGAAAGCTGTGACGAGCCATAAGACTGGATGGTTTCTGTTGGGAGTGGAAGCTTGCGTGCGGCCTTCAGAAGGATGAAACATTGGAGAGTCTCCTTTGACGCTTGGGACTGTTACGCGACGTTGCTGCGCTGGTATGTCTAACAAGCCGGCGGCCGAGTATCCGCAATTAATAATTCGATTTACTATGCGAGCCGCACTATATACCCAGAGTGGGATGGAGTGTCAAGAGACTTTATTCGGGGGTTGGATTATTTGGGGTTTTCCGACTGGAAGGGCGTTACATAGTCATGCGTGGGGAGAACGGTAACAGGTCAGGATGGCGGAAAGCTGAACTCGGGGGAGAGCATGGCTTATTTAGCGTGGAATAAGTACGGGCTGAAGTCCGTACTTATTCCGTCGAAGCCTGTATTCTTCACACCGACCATGACCGATCGAACATTGGACTTACGGTTCTGGACTTACTTGATGTTTTCGAGGATGACTTCGATGTCTAAATGCCGCGTGCTTCCGGGTACATCGAGCGAGCCGAGCATGACTGGTTTGCCCGCGGTGAGCGTCGCGGTGTTCTGCAACATTGCCTGTCGTATTACTGGGGCATTGCTGCCGATAGTCGATTTCGCCTCTGCTACACTGGATTGCTCCAACTTGGAATAGACTTCGGCGCCGGTCGCAAATTCGTGTACGCGGGCAGAGATGTTCAGGCCGACATCGACGTATTGATACTGAACATTAGTGTGCGCCGCAGGACCCTCTGTGTTGTAAGCTGCGCTTTCAATTGGAACCCGGCTGCCCATTTTGAGTTCCGCATCTTTGGAATCCGGGTTCACTGTCAGGGAGAAGTGCTGGGTTCCGAGATTCTTGCCGCCGTCGGACTCGGTGATGGTGTATGTGAGGCGATAGGTCTTCGACACTTTTTCTGTGTTGGTTGTGGTTGCCTTATCGGTGGAGACCTCGTTTTGCGCAGGCGCTGTGTTGCCAACGCAACCGAGGACAAGTGCGATTGCGAGGATTCCGCTTGCCGGTTTCATCATGTGTTTCCTCATTTCTTCGTATTTGAATTTCATTTGCTGTCTCCGTCAGGAGATGCGACGGATCGGTCGGCAAATCTTTGAAACTCAGCGTCCTCTTCCGCTTCTCGTCTAACGCGAATTTCGCTGTTCAACATGGAGAGCGCATGCGGGTTGCCGGATTGCGCGATTTGTACGAGGAGCTTTTCCTGCGGCGTGAGTGGGGCTTCGGGGGCCGGATGGCTGATGTTTCGGGTCCGGTGCGAACGGATTGTGAATTCAGCGGCAACGAGATGGGAGGCATGGTTCGAGGACGTCGCTCTGGTTGGTGTCACGGTAGATGGTTGCGATAAGCGTGTGTGCTCTTTTGTCTGGACTGTGGAAGACACGGCTGAAGTGTTGGGATGCAGTTCTGACAGCGTTGCGGGCTTTCGATGCTGGTGGAGAGACATAATTCCGAATGCAGCCAGGATCACGCCAACGGCAGTAGCGGCCAAGGCCGTGCGCCATCCTTTTTGCTGATTGAGGCGAGTCAACAACCGGGGAGCGTTGTCGCGAAAGCGGCTTGTAGCGGACTGCGTCGATTCGCGATGCTTTACGGCGGCGAGGATGCGGAGTTCCATTCCGGCGGGAGGTTCGGAGTTGCGCAGGCCAGCCATTACTTTTTCGATTGCTTCCTCGGAATTTTTCATCGCTTGCCTCCTCTTGATTCGAGCCGCTCGCGCAGTCTTGTTCGGGCGCGAAAGAGCAGTGCGCGAGCGGCGGATTCACTTCTTCCCAGAACTTCCGCAATCTCTGCTGTGCCTAGCTCCTCAATTGCGGAGAGGAGCAGAACATGGCGCTCGGCTTTGGGCAAGCGTTCCATTTCGCGCAGGACTGCGGTCATGCGCTGCGCCTGGTCCAGGGCTTCGTCTGCCGGAAGACTGCTGGCGACAAGACTCTGGGCAAAGATCTCGTCCATCTGGTCTGGGCGAATGCGTTTCTTGTGGTCGAGGGCGAGATTCCAGGCGATGCGCACGAGCCAGACTCGGGTGTCGCGTATTTCGTGAAGGGACCGGTGGTGTTTTAAGACGCGCAGGAATGCGTCCTGCACGACGTCTTCGGCTTCGGCGCGGCTTCGCAGGACGGAATGTGCGACGCGAAAGAGGAGTGCGGAGTAGGACGTGACGAGCGACGCGAGATCTGCCTGGTTGATCTGCGACCGCTCCGCTTCGATGGAGAATGAAGCCAAACTGCATCCCTCAATTGACGCCATAGGTGCCTTCTATCGTGACAGACGACTGACCTGTGAGTTAGCTCGACTTTAATTTCGCAGACAGCCGGAGCGGGGACATGGTTTCCGGCTTCGTCCGTACTTCGTGGCGTTTCGTCTAATCTGGGAAGCGCGGGCTTGGAAACGAGCGACTTTGCGGGATGGGGTGCGGATGGCTGGGAATTGTTGCGTGGGATGGCGCGGGAGGATTTTGGGAGTCCTCTGGTTGCTAGGGTTAGGTTTGACGGGATTTGGCGTCGCCGGTGCGGTGGCGCGGGCGCAGCAGTTACCTCCTCCAGAGCCGCCGAAACCAATGCCGACGCCGCAGGAGGAGACTCCTACGCTGCGGGTCACGACAAATGTCGTGTTGGTGCCGACGCTGGTCGAAAAGGACCATGGCCAGGTGATCTACGGGCTGAAGGTCGGCGATTTTGTAGTGGAGGATAACGGGGTTCCGCAAAAGCTGCGGGTAGAGGAGGATATGGACACCGCTCCGGTGGCGCTGGTGGTGGCCGTGGAGCAGGGAAGGGCGAGTGCACTGGAATTTGACAAGGTGGCGAAGCTGGGGCCGCTGTTGGATCTGTTTCTGGGTGACGGCAAGAGCGAGGCGGCGCTAGTGGGTTTTGACAGCAAGCCGCAACTGGTGCGGGATTTTACCCAGTCCGAAAGCGATCTAACGGACGATCTGCGGCATTTTGCGCCGGGAGATGGCGGCAGCGCGATTCTGGACACGGTGGGGTATGCGGTCGACCTGCTGCAAACGCAGCCCAAGGAATATCGGCGGGTGCTGTTGCTGATTAGCGAAGAGCGAGACCACGGCAGCAGGCATATCAGGCCGGAAAAGCTGGTGGAGCGGATCGGGTTGACGGATGTTCTGGTACTGAGCCTGACGTTTTCGCCTGCGCGGGCGGAGTTTTCGCATGATCTCAAGGACAACGGGGACAACCGTGTCATGAACCCGATTAGTACGCTGCTCATGGCTGTGCAGGCGATCAAGAAGAATGTCGCGAAGCAGATTGCGCTGATGAGCGGTGGGGAGTATGCGCCGTTTACGCGCGACAAGGCTTTTGAGGAGCGGGTGACTGAGGTTGCCCAGCATGCGCGGAACCGGTATCTGTTGAGCTTTTATCCCAGCGATTCGACACCGGGATTGCATACGCTGCGGGTGCATTTGACGCAGGATTACGGGGCGCATGTGGTGGCGAGGGCAAATTACTGGGCGATAGGGGAGCAATAGCGTCATAATCCCGGGGGATTGTGGGGCAATCTGCCGCGATAATTGTGGCATACTGTCTCTATGGCGCATGCTGCTTCGATTCCACGTCCTGAATTTCCTTCCGCGGCATTCGATTGGCGAGCGGTGGAAAGCGGGGTACCGCTGTCTGCCCTCGAACAATTCTCGTCCTATTCCGGGATAAAAATGGGGGAATTGCTGGAGGTCGTGATACCCCTTCGGACGCTGAAGCATCGCAGGCAGCGGAATGAGCCGCTGAATCTGGAAGAAAGCGACCGGCTGGGCCGGGTTGTTCGGATTTACGAGCTTGCTGCGCGCGTTTTCGGTGACCGCGAGGATGGAAAAGAGTGGTTGCTTGAGCCAAAGGACCGCTTTGATGGAAAGCCTGCGCTAGCGATGTTACGCAGCACGGCAGGGGAGCGAGCGGTCGAAGAGTTTCTGATTCAGATTGACGAAGGCATGTTTGTATAAGACTGCCCGTTCTGTGGGTTACCACCCCCAGATAGACGGGAATTATCCGGGATGGCCGGACGTCCCGCGTTCGTTATAGATAGAGGGTAGATAGCATGTTTCTCTGGCGTATCAGTAATCACATTGATCTGAGCGGTAAAGGTGGTCTGGTTGCGTCAGCACGTTGGCACAGCAAGGGTTTGCCAGTTGTCTATCTCGCGGAATCGCCATCGGGCGCACTACTGGAGCATCTTGTGCATCTGGTGCGCAGGAATGGGAGGCTTCCGCAGACCTATAGCTTGCTCAAGATAAGCGTTCCGGAGAATGTGATGGTGTGTGAGCTTGGCCCTTTGGAGATGCCTGGATGGACAAACACGCCAGAGATTACGCAGCGAATAGGCGATGAATGGCTGGGAGGGTTGGAAACGCCGCTTGCTCGCGTGCCTTCGGTAATCATTCGCGATACCTGGAATGTCTTGCTGAATCCGCTCCACCCGGAGGTCGCGGAAGTCGGGATCGTTTCGGCGACGCAGGAAGCGTTCGACACGCGACTATTCCGTTTCGGACGCGGTTGATTCGCGGGAGTTTCCCGGAAGGCTCGCGGGGCTGGTCTGATTCCCTTTGATGCGATTCCGTGGTAATCTTGCTGGAGACATTGAGATTGATCTGACGACTGATTTTGACAATCTGAGGAGTAACAAGAACGCTGTGCTGGCATCTGCTACGAAAACTGACCTGATTCAACGCTTCCGCACCCACGATTCCGACACCGGTTCGCCGGAAGTCCAGATTGCGATTCTGAGTGTGCGTATTGGCGAGTTGACTGAGCATTTCAAGACACATAAGAAGGACCACGCTTCACGGCGCGGTCTCCTGATGCTCGTCAGCAAGCGCCGCCGCCTGCTGGATTACCTGAAGACGCATGACACGGACCGCTACCGCGACGTAATCGGCAAGCTGGGCATCCGCAAGTAAGCGAAACTCAACATTGAACAGGAATCGCCTAGACCGGGAAGTGGTCGAGGCTGCGACCTTGCATAGGTTCAGCGGCCTAGGTGCATCTGTCGAATGGCGGCGGGGACGCCGGAATGAGTTCGATCCCGCGCAGAGTCGTTGGCTCTGTGCGGGTTTTTCACGTCTGGGCGGAGAACAACGGATTGTGCGCTGCGCTCAGGGTGACAGAACTAAATTCCATTCGAGAGATTTGTTCGTATCGTTCGCTAAGAAAACAGCTCGTGTGGCTGATATTTCTTTTCCGGCGGTTCCTGCGCCCCAAGTTTCCCAAGTGAAAAATAGAAAGAGGACTGTATGAAGCAAGAAGTAGCAGTTGAGCTAACTGGCGGAAGGCGTCTGGTCTTCGAGACCGGCCGCATCGCCAAGCAGGCTTCAGGATCAGCACTTGTGACGCTGGGTGACAGCGTCGTGCTGGCCACCGCCGTCGCCTCTCCCGATCCTAAAGAAGGCATTGATTTCTTCCCCCTTACCGTCGATTACCGTGAATACGCCTACGCTGGCGGACGCATTCCCGGCGGCTTCATCAAGCGCGAAGGCCGTCCCAGCGAGAAGGAAGTGCTGACCTCGCGCCAGATCGACCGTCCGATTCGTCCGCTCTTCCCGGATGGTTTCCGGAATGAGACTCAGGTGATTGCGCTGGTTTTCTCAGCGGACAAGGAAAATGATCCCGACGTTGTGGCGATCAATGCCGCGTCTGCGGCGCTGGCGCTCTCCGATATTCCATTCAGCGCAACGGTTGGCGCGGTACGGATCGGGCGCGTCAATGGCGAGTTCGTGATCAATCCCAACTATACAGAGCGTGCATCAAGCACGATGAACATCATGGTTGTCGGCCACAAGGACGGCATCGTGATGATCGAGAGCGGCGCGAAAGAAGAGTCGGAAGAGAACATCCTCGCGGCGATCGAATTCGCCCATGAAGAGATCAAGAAGATCACTGCGGCGATCGACGAACTGGTCAAGCTGGCGGGCAAGCCGAAGCGGGCTTTTACTGCGCCGGTTGAGGATACCGAATACTACAACGCCCTGTATGCCAAGGTTGGGAATCGGCTGAAGGACGCGCTGGATACCAAGACGCACTCCAAGATCGAGAGCTACGATCTGATCAAGACGATCAAGCAGGAGTTAGCGGCTGAGCTTCCGGCGGATGACCCGTCGGCAAAGAAGAAGCTGAGCACGTACTACGAGCTGGTTCGCGAGCGCATCTTCCGTGAGCAGGTCACCAAGGATCGGATTCGGCCGGACCGGCGCGCGTTCGATGAGATTCGCGCGATCAGCATCGAATCCAGCGTTCTGCCTCGTACGCATGGGTCGGCACTCTTTACCCGCGGCGAGACGCAGGCTCTGGTGACCGCGACTCTGGGCACCACCGACGACGGGCAGCGGCTGGAGAGCTTTGAAGGCGAGCAGAAGAAGCCTTTCATGCTGCACTACAACTTCCCGCCGTTTTCGGTTGGCGAAGTGGGCCGTATGACTGGCGTGGGACGCCGTGAAGTTGGTCACGGTGCGCTGGCTGAGCGCGCAGTTGCCGCCGTTCTGCCGAGCGCGGACGAATCGCCATACACGATTCGCATCGTTTCCGACATTCTGGAGTCGAACGGGTCTTCTTCGATGGCTTCGGTGTGCGGAGCGAGCCTGGCGCTGTATGACGCGGGGATCGCGCTGAAGGGTTCGGTCGCGGGCGTTGCGATGGGTCTAGTCAAGGAAGGCGACGATTACGCGATCCTGACGGACATTGCGGGTGCTGAAGATCACTATGGCGACATGGACTTCAAGGTTGCCGGCACACGCAAGGGCATTACCGCTTTGCAGATGGACATCAAGATCGGCGGGCTGACCCGGCAGATTCTGCAGGAAGCCATGGAACAGGCTCGCGTGGGCCGTCTGTTCCTGCTGGACAAGATGGATGCACATCTGGATGGACCGAGGGTCGAGCGTTCGAAGTATGCGCCGCAGATTCGTACTGTGCATATTCCGACGGACAAGATTCGCGACCTGATCGGGCCAGGTGGCAAGACGATTCGCGGAATCATCGAGCAAACCGGCGTCAAGATCGATGTGGACGATACGGGCCGCGTGAATGTGGCTTCGAGCGACGCGGATGGTCTGAGCCAGGCGCTGGCGATCATCAACAACCTGACGGCTGTGCCGGAAATCGGCAAGACCTATCTGGGCAAGGTGGTTCGACTGGCGGAGTTTGGCGCGTTTGTCGAGCTTTTCCCTGGGACAGACGGTCTTCTTCACATCTCGGAGATCGCGGAGCATCGCGTGAAGGAAGTGAAGGACGAACTGCGCGAAGGCGATCAGGTCATGGTGAAGGTGCTCGCGATCGAGGGCAACCGAATCAAGCTGAGCCGCAAAGCGCTGATCAAGGAACAGAAGGCCAAGCTCGGAATCACCGATGCTCCTTCTGCGCCTGCAGCATCTTCGTTCCCTGCTTCGGAAGCACCAATGGAGCGTTCCGCTCCGGCCAGGCCTCGGCATGAATTCGACGAGCGCCAACCCAGTTCCAATCAGAGCACCATCCTGATCGAGGGTGGCGATGACTTTGAAGAAGCGGATGGGGAGGAGTTTGACGAGGAGAACGAGCCGAACTTCAATCTGGCCGACGGCGCTCAGCCGCAACCGGTAGGACAGGCTGGCGCAGCTTCAGGCGGTGGTCGTCCCGCAGGTGGGCCCGGAGGGCCGGGTGGAAACAACAACCGTCGCCGTCGCCGTCGTGGCAGGCCAGGACCGGGTGGTCGTGGGCCGGGGTCGGGGAGCTAAAAAGACCTCGGCAATGCTTCGGTAATACTTTGTCTCGACAGATGGCCCGCGCGGCCGTTCCCTGATGGAACGGCCACGCGGGCTGCTTTTGTTTGGTCTGTATCCTTACCTAGGCGTGGCTTTAAAGGCTGCTGAAAACTCCAAAATCCGGATGGAACCAGAGGAAAGCATCCCTCCGCATCTACCACGGTGATGCTGTTGGCTTTATGCGAGGGGTGAAACGCCAGCCTCGCTCCGAAGTTCTTAACTACATTTTTTTATGGGACAAGAGTGTAGTGATTGAATAAGGATGCGGTGAGATTCGCTATTCCTGCCCACTGGGATAACTCGTTTAATGATGCGGCTTGAACAGCCAGGCTGGGAGCGGCTGGATTGCCGGCATAAACGACGTCATAAATGACTTGAACGGTTACGGCAGGATGGGCGGCAGCGAAGGCACGGAGTTTCGGTCCGCATCCCACTGGGTAACCCACGCCATGTGCAGCAGTGATGGCAGATCCGTTGGCGCATGGGCTTCGGCTCAGAAAGACCTCAATAAATAAGGGAACACCATAGTCAGCGACCATTTGGGTGTAGTTGCGGAGAAAAACAGGTTCCGCGTGGGATCCGTAGGCTCGGGCTCCTGTCGAGTCCACCGTGGATGCCCCAGCGACATTTTTCTCGGACCAAAAGATCTCCATTTTGGTATTGTCGTAGTCAAATCGCACCAGAGCCCAGACCTCAGAGGTTCCCGTGAGAGGGGCGGCGCCGGCTCCTGCGCCTCTTAATCGAGCCAATGCAGGAACTATGGTTAGTGGTGGCATGATATTTTCCTCCGCGGCAAACAGCATATCGGAACGGAAAAGTCGCAACAAGTTACTGAAGACAGGGGATATGCTCTCTTCCGCAGGAGAGGTTCCTTGAGAGAGACAGGGACGATCAGCTGGCCAGTGTTTGGGAATCGAAGTGGCTCATGACTTTTTCGCGCGGGACCCTGGTTGCTTCGCGTCGATCCTGCTTAACTTGATACATTCTGAGATCTGCTTCTATGCATAGGGAGTCAGAGTCCTGAGCGTCGTCTGGAAAGACCGCGATGCCGATGCTTGCGCCTACTCTGACCATCTTTCCCGCCAACTGGAATGGTTCAGCGAGAATCACGATCAACGACTCGGCGACCATCTCTGCGTCTCTGCGGGTGGAAGGCTCTTCGAGAATGATCGAAAACTCGTCTCCTCCGGTGCGGGCGACTGTGTCGGAGCGACGGACTCGCCGGTCGAGCAAGGCCGCGACGTGTTGCAACAGTAGATCGCCGACGTGATGCCCAAAGGAGTCGTTTACTTCCTTGAAGCGGTCCAGATCGACCTGCATGAGAGCGATGGTGGAGCCGGAGCGCCTGGCTCGCTCCATGGCGCTTATGAGCCGGTCCTGGAAAAGACGGCGATTGGCGAGCGCGGTCAGGTCGTCATGCAAGGCGAGGTACTGGGAGCGCTCGATCTGCTTTTCGAGCAATAAAAGCAACATGCCGATGGCGACCACGTACTTGGGCAGGTTCCAGACTTCGTCCTCAATCTTGAAGTTCGGCATATAGTGTCCCATTGCCGGTGCTATGACGAAGACCATTGCCCAGGCGAAAAAACCGCCGACGGTGATAATCGAGCCGGTGGTTTCTATCTTGTGTGTGTACAAGAAATACAGGCAGCAGCCGAGGTAAACGACAAACAGGATCGCGTCGATGCAAAGCTCGTTGTTGCCGCCGGACTGACGACGAAGAACGAGCAACTCGGCGCCGAGAGCGAACTGAAGGCCTACGGTGAGCCAGCGCAAGGCGTGCTGTGCGTATCGAATGTAAAACAAGCCGACTGCCAGCGGGCCAATTGCGATGAAGACCGCGCAGGCATCAAAGGCCCAGCCGGGAGCGCTGTCGAGGCAGGCGAGCCCCGCGTAGATGGCCATCGAAAAGAGCGTGACTAGGGCCATTCTTCGCGAACTGATTCCGGATTCGGACGGGACGGTTGCCCACATGAAGAAGACGCCGGCATCAATGAGGGAGATGAGCCCGACGATCGAGCCGATGGTTCCGACGACTCCCGGAATATTGGCGAACATGAAGCCAATGAAGTGGATGGCGATCATGATCCAGCCCAGGAGCCAGAGGTGGTGTTGGGCAGTTCGATTCTGCCGGGAAATAGAGAAAAAAGCGCATGCAAGAGAGGCAACCGCCAGCACGTCGGGAATCTTCGACCAATCCATCGTGGGCACCTCCTCTTAATCCTGAGCGGATTTTCTGTTGTTTCAAGCATCGCTTAATTTCAAGTTTTTTGAGATGGCGCAATCGTGTTAGGCGGCCAACTTTTGGTGGAGCGAAGGTAACGTCTGGATCAGGCGTATCGCGGAAGGAGTTCCAATTTCGGTTTCGTTGGTCAGATTCTGATGGAAAATTGTGTCATTTCAAGTACACTCAAGCCGATGAGTGCAAGTTTGTATATCGTCGTGGAAGGGGAAGATCCGGGGTTCGACATCTTTGTAAACGGCCAGGCAATGGCGCGTAACGAAGATGCGTTGGAGCGGCTGGCCGAGAGACTGAGCGTGCCGCCATTGCTTGAGTTCTTCTCCGCCGACCGCAATTCGATGGCGCTGTTGATCGATCAAGGGGCTGGCAATCCAGAGTGGTCAAGCCATCTTCCTCAGCCACAATGGTTTCCGCCTGAGGACGGTCTACGGACTATTCGCGCTCTGCTGGATTTTCTGGCGATGGCTCCGGCGGCGCTGGGGTCGGACACGGAATTCGTTGCGCGCGAGTTGCACGAATACGAAACCGTGCTTCGAAAGACGTCGCAGCGCGGGCTTAAATGGCATCTGGCGGTGAGTTGGCGGTGAAGGCCTGAACCTGTTCGAATCTGGATGGCGGTTTTAGCGAGTGCAGCTACTCAGCAGAACCTGGCTCCTCGCGACGGGTAAAGATGTTTCCCATGCGCCGGATTTGTGCTCCCACCCCGCGCAGCTTCTCTTCGATCCGCTCGTAGCCGCGATCCATGTGATAGACGCGGTCGAGGATCGATTCGCCGTCTGCGACCAGCGCGGCCAGAACCAGAGACGCCGAGGCGCGCAAATCGGAACACATGACTGCGGCGGCGGAGAGACGAGATCCGCCGCGCACGGTGGCGGTGCGGCCGTCGACGGAGATGTTGGCGCCCATCCGGACGAGCTCCTGGACGTGCATGAACCGGTTCTCGAAGATGTTTTCGCGCACCTGGGATACGCCCTGGGATTGTGTGGCGAGCGCCATGTATTGAGCCTGCATGTCGGTCGGGAAGCCGGGATATTCCTGGGTGGAGATGTCGGTGGCGCGCAGGTCGCCCTCGGCGCGGACACGAATGGAGTCATTGTTGAGCAGGTCGACGCGAGCGCCGGATTCCTGTAGTTTCCCAACGACTGCGCCGAGGTGGTCTGGATTGCAGTTAGCGACGATCAGATCGCCGCGCGTGATGGCTCCCGCGACGAGGAAGGTTCCAGCTTCGATGCGGTCCGGATTGATGCGGTGCTGGACTCCGTGCAGTCTGGTCACGCCAGTGACGCGGATGGTCGGCGTTCCGGCTCCTTCAATGTACGCACCCATGGCGGTGAGCATGGCGGCGAGATCGGTCACTTCGGGCTCTCGGGCGCAGTTTTCCATGAGGGTTTCGCCCTCGGCGAGGACGGCGGCCATGAGCAGGTCTTCGGTTCCAGTTACCGTGATCTTGTCGAAGACGATGTGCGCGCCTTTGAGGCGCTTGGCGCGCGCTTCAAGATAGCCGTGCTCCTGGACGATCTCTGCGCCCATTTTTTCGAGGCCCTTGAGGTGCAGGTCGATGGGACGGCCGCCGATGGCGCAGCCGCCGGGCATGGCGACGCGAGCCATGCCGCAGCGAGCCAAGAGCGGGCCGAGAACCAATGAGCTTGCGCGCATGGTCTTGACGATTTCGTACTTGGCGACAGGGTCGGAGAGGTTCTTGCAGGAGATGGTGGTGCGGTGTTGCGCGCGCCCGTAGCCGAGTTCTACCTCGGCGCCCATTGAGGCGAGAAGTTTTCGCTCCGTCTCTATGTCGTGGACCTGGGGAATGTTTTCGAGGGTGACTTTTTCTTCGGTGAGAATGGCAGCGGCCATACAAGGCAGTGCTGAGTTCTTGGCTCCCGAAACGCGAATGGTGCCAATCAGCGGATTGCCGCCGCGAACGATGAATTTGTCCATAGGACTGCGTAACTCCTGAAGGTTTAGTCTAAATCCGCGCCACGGATTGGACGGTTATACTGACGGCACCGGGGATCGACGCGGTATTGGGGGACAATGAGAGGCTTGGGGCTGGGGCGTTGGTTCATGGTTGCAGGGGTGATGATGGGTTTTGGGGAATCGATTGCGATTCTCGCGAATAGCTATGTAGAGGCGGCAGAGAAGCAGGGGGCGGAGACCGCAAGGCCGGTTACCAGCCGGACTGGTCAGATCGGTCAGATTCCAAAGATCGTTGAGAAGGATGGCCGGTACACCCTGATGGTGGACGGGGAACCGTATCTGATGCTTGGAGTACAGGCAAACAACTCCAGCGCATGGCCGGATTATCTTGGGAAGGTCTGGCCGGCTGCGGAGACACTGCACGCAAACACCGTAGAATTGCCGGTCTATTGGGAGCAGATCGAGGCGACGCAGGGCAAATTCGACTTCAGTCTTGTCGATATGATCCTGAAGCAGGCGCGCGAACACAAGTTGCACCTGGTGCTGCTGTGGTTTGGTACGTGGAAGAACGGCAGTTCTCATTACACGCCGGAGTGGATCAAGCTGGATCAGGGTAAGTATCCCTTTGTGCGCAATCAGGACGGGAAGACAGTGGATTCCCCGTCGACGTTTTCGCCAGCCCGCCTGGAGGCGGATAAGACGGCGTTTCGAGCGCTGATGCGGCATTTGAATCAGTCCGATCCGGAACATACGGTGCTGCTGGTGCAGGTGGAAAACGAGGCCGGAGTCTGGGGCGCCGTGCGGGACTATGGTGCGGAGGCGGAAAAGGCATTTGCGGGGCCGGTTCCGGAGAAATTACTCCAGTCCATGGGCAAGCGGCCTGGGAGTTGGCGCGAGGTCTTTGGCGATGATGCGGACGAGATATTTCAGGCTTGGTGCACGGCCACGTATATCGAACAGGTTGCCGCTGCGGGGAAGGCGGAATATGCGCTGCCGCTCTATGTGAATGCGGCGCTGCGGGACCCGATTCACCCTGGTAAACCGCCCAGCTATGAGTCTGGCGCGCCTACGGATAACGAGATCGGGTTGTGGAAGTTGGCTGCTCCGGACATCAGTGCGGTTGCACCCGATATTTATCTGGCGGATTACGCGAAATACATGAAGGTCATGGAGTTGTACAAGCGTCCGGACAATCCGCTGCTGATTCCGGAGACGGGCAACACGCCGGCTTTCGCTAAGTATGTCTTTGCTGCTGTGGGCCAGGGAGCGATTGGATGGTCGCCGTTCGGATTGGATCTTTCGCGTTACAGCAATCAGAGCGACGGGCCGACGGAAATGTCGTCGGACGCTCTGAAGCCCGTTGCGGAGCTGTATGCGCTGCTAGCTCCCGTCGCGCGCGAGCTAGCTAAGTGGAGTTTTGAGGGCAAGCTGCAGGGGGTGAGCGAGGATGTGGATAATCATCGCCAGATGCTGCAATTTGACGGCTGGAAGGCGGTGGTAAGCTACGGGATGCCTTCGTTTGGCGACTGGGTTCAGCCGAAGGGAAATACCCCAGCGGATGGCGGTGTGTTAATTGCGCAGCTTGGTCCGAGCGAATTTGTGATTGCGGGGCATCATGCCCGGGTGGACTTCAATCCGGGAGAAGCGGGCAAGAAGCGCCTGTTTCTCAAAGTCGAGGAAGGGAATTACGACCCCAAAGGCGTGTGGAAGACGACACGCCTTTGGAACGGCGACCAGACCGATTGGGGTCTGAATCTGAACGCGGATGCGGACTTTTTGCTCCGAGTGAAGATGACGACGTTTTAAGGAAAGCTGGGTGTTCGCCTGAGCCTTACAGTTCGAGGACGGTGTCCTCGATGGCGAGACGGACATTGCCGTCGGATTTGGCAAGGCGGCGGACAGCTTCCGGCTTATCTACCTTGGCCTTGAGCATGACGAGGGCGACGGGGACGCTGCGGCCCGCGCTCTTGATGGTGTTGACGGCAGTCTCACGGTCGATGCCGCAGGCGCGCATGAGGATGCGGATGCCGCGCTCGACGAGCTTGGAGTTCTGCATGTGCACGTTAACCATCAGGTTTTCGTAGACATAGCCGAGGCGAGTCATGGCGCCGGTGGTGATCATGTTGAGCACCATCTTCTGAGCGGAGCCGGCTTTCATGCGAGTGGAACCGGAGACGACCTCGGGCCCTACCTCGGCGACGATTGCGATGTCCGCGGCGCCGGCAAGGGCTGTGTCGTAGTTGCAGGTGACGGCGGCGGTTTTAGCTCCGCGGGCGCGGGCGTACGCTACGGCCGCTACGACGTATGGGGTGCGGCCTGAGGCGGACAGGCCGATAACGACGTCTTTGCGGGTGGGGCGGCGGCGGGCGATGTCCCGCTGGCCGAGTTCCTCGGAGTCTTCGTTGACTTCGACGGCAGAGGCGAGGGCTTTTGGGCCGCCGGCCATAATGTACTGGACCTGACCGGGAACCGTGGAATAGGTCGGAGGACATTCAGAGGCGTCGAGGGCGGCGATGCGTCCGCTCGATCCTGCGCCGACGTAGATCAGGCGGCCACCGTCACGGAGGCTGCGTGCGACCTGGTCGATGACCTGGGCAATTTCAGGAAGGGCTTTCTTGACGGCTGCGGCGACCTTTGAATCTTCGTGATTGATAATGCGAGCAATTTCAAGGGCTGACTTGGTATCGAGACCTTGTGAAGCCTCATTCTGGCTCTCGGTTGTGAGTTGCTGGAGCTGCGCCGCCGTATCTCTCTTCGGTTTTTCGGTCGTGCTGGACGGATCGTGCGTAGTCGAGCTGGTGAGCATCGTCATTTTGTCCCTAAGTTCTGATTGTAGCCGTTCTTTGAGGGTGTGGGGTGTGCCATTTATCACGCTTTTGGGGGATGGAAGTCTTCTAATCAATCCCAGTCTATCTTTGACTACAATAGCGCCGTCTTTCTCACTTTACAGAGCTTTTCGGATTGCATCATGAAAGGCCGGACGAACTGTGCGAATCAGTTGCGACTCGCGATTGGGCCAGGTGCGGTTGGTGAGCAGGATCACAGCGAGCTTCGCGTCGCGGTCGATCCAGAGCGAACAGCCGGAATAGCCAAGGTGTCCGATGGAATTTGCAGAGAAGAAGTTCCCGGACGAGGATTCCTCGGAGGGTGTGTCCCAGCCGAGGGCGCGCGAACTGCCTTTCGGCGCCTGGCGCTGGGCGAAGAGTTCGATTGTCTTGGGCGCGAAAAGCAGGTTGCTGTCTGGTTCGAGGACAGACAAGGCGAAGCGGAGCAGGTCGGGAACATTGGAGAAGAGGCCGGCGTGGCCGCCCGCTCCTTTGAGCAGAAAGGCGTGCTCATCCTGGACTTCCCCCTGAATTCGCCGTTGGCGGAAGAGCTCGTCCTCTTCGGTGGGAGGAATCTCGGCACGGAGATGAGGTCCGGGGCAGTAGCGGGAAGAGGTCATTCCGATAGGGAGAAAGACTTCGCGGCGAACCCAGGGAGCCAGTTCCTCGCGAAGGATCGCTTCAAGAGCTTTTCCTAGGAGAATGAAGCCGGGATCGGAGTATTCGGCGCGGGTTCCGGGTTCGGCTTCAATTGGAAGTTCAAGGCAGCCGCGCAGGACGGCGTAGGGCGTGGTTGCCGTATGGAAGAGGGGGACGTAGCCGGGAAGCCCGGAGCTGTGGGCAAGCATGTGACGGATGGTTACGCGGCGGGCATGCTGGGACGGGTCGCGGCCGATCACGAAGCCGGGGAGGAGCTCTCCCATTGGGGTTTCGAGGTCGAGCTGACCGCGTTGGTGGAGGAGCATGGCTGCTGACGTAGTGGAAACAACTTTGGTCAGGCTGGCGACGTCGTAAAGAGTGTCGGGAGCGACAGCGGGAGACTGCGCGTGATCGTAGGTGAACTTTCCCAGGGAATCGAGGAGCGAGACTTTGCCGTTGTGCAGCAGGCCGAACGCGCAACCGGGGAAGGCCTGCGCCTCAATGGCTTCGCGCAAAACGGCGTATGCTTCCGGGAAGCGGCTTTGCTGTTCGCCTGGGTCGGATTCGAGATTGAGTTCGATGGACAATCTGGGCGCGCTCCAGAGCACTCTTGATTTGCATCGTAACGCGAATTTGGCTTTGCCATGGGTTACGCGCGAGGAAATTGTTTTTGATCTGACGTTCGGCGCTATCCTGTTGTTCTCAGGGCACGTCTATCGAAGCAGGAAAAGCAGCGAGATGACGGTGGAGGGATCAGTGGCTGGATTGCGTACGGTTGCGCTGGTGGTTGCGGTTTCTGGATACGCGGCAATGGGCTGGGCGCAGGCGCCTTCTTCGGAGCCAGCTTTGCCGCTGCCGGTACAAGCGGCGGCTTCGGAGAATTCTCAACCTGTGGGCACAAGCGCCGCGGTTTCCGGCTCCCCAGTGGCGGCGAAGAAAACTTACGCGGTTCCGGCGGGGACGAAGGTCTTGTTGCAACTGCGGAGTGCGATCAATACGAAATCGGCGAGGCCGGGTGATGGAGTCTATCTGGCGTCGGCTTTTCCAGTTGTTGTCGGCAACCGGGTAATGATTCCGGCCGGGGTCTATGTGCAGGGGGTGGTGGACCGGGTTACGCGGGCCGGACACGTCAAAGGGAAGGCGCAACTGGATATGCACTTCACTTCGATGATCTTTCCGAACGGCACGGTGGTCGAGATTCCGGGTGTTGTGGACGGTCTGCCGGGCGCGAAGAAGCAATCTGTGAAGGAAGACGGCGAAGGAACGATTGAGCAGGACTCCGACAAGGGGCGCAACGCCGGCGAAGTGGCGAAGATTGCGATTCCGACGGGCGCGGGTGTGGGTACGATTGGCGGATGGCAGTCCGGGCATCCGATTGCGGGCGGGGTCGCCGGAATCGCAGCGGGGCTGGCGACGGCTGGAATCGTATCGCTGTTTACGCGCGGCGCAGATGTGAATATCGAGTCCGGGAGCCAGGTGGAGATGGTATTGCAACGGCCATTGCTGCTGGAGGACGAAAACCTGAACGGATCGGCAGTAGAGGGCGGTTTTGCCGCCGGATCGGCGCTGGTGCCTTCGGCGAATCAGGCGCGTCCTCTGGATAAACCCGGAGTGCATCATTTTCAGGAAATTTGTCCTCCCGGCGGCCTAGGCTGCGCATGAGGTTGCTAGTAGACTAAAAATGATGGATACGAACGCGCCACAGACTCTTCCAGAGGAGCCCTCGTTTGAGGAAACTCCGGTTCAGCCGGCAGAGACTGCGGCGCGCCGGCCGGGTGGGTGGAAGCTGTGGTTGCGGGACTTGGTTTTTTCTGCCGCAGCTTCGGTGCTGATTATCACCTTTCTTTATCAGCCTGTCCGAGTTGAGGGAACGAGCATGCTGCCGCGGCTGGTGGACCAGGACCGTCTGTTCATCAACAAGTTTGTCTACCATTTCGAGGCTATCGAACGCGGAGATGTCGTAGTCTTCCGTTACCCGCGCAACCCTCAGGTCAGCTATATAAAGCGAATTATCGCGTTGCCGGGTGACCGGCTGCGCATCGATCGCGGTCAGGTGTTTGTCAACAACAAGGCGATCAGCGAGCCGTATGTACCCGAGGATTTTCGGGATGCGCGATCGCTTGATCCTATGGTGGTGCCGCAGGGTGAGTATTTCGTCCTGGGCGACCATCGCTCGATTGCGTCTGACAGCCGGGATTTTGGTCCGGTCAAGCGAGACTTGATCTACGGAAAAGCTACCTTTATTTACTGGCCGACGCAGGATGTCGGCGTCGTTCGCTGAAACCCTTGAAGAACTTTTGAGCAGCCAGGCTGGCAGTTGGTGAATATCGGGACGGCATTGCGCAAACGATTGTGCAGCGCGATTGTACCGTGCTACATTGGCTGGCCTGAGGACATTTCAGCTTATGCCTGCCACGCAACTTGCGCCCTCTCTGTCTGCCTCGTCCGAGACTGACGCTCAGCGACCTCGCCTGCTTTCGATTGACGTTTACCGGGGGCTCACCGTGGCGGGCATGATCCTGGTTACCAATCCTGCCAGCTACGATCACGTTTATCCGCAACTGACGCATGCGCTCTGGAACGGCGTTACGCTGACCGATATGATCGCGCCGGCGTTTCTGTTTGTGATCGGTGTGTCTCTGGCGTTCTCGTTCGCGGCTCGGATCCGGCGTGGGGCGACGCGGGTGCAGCTTGCTGTTCATACGCTCCAGCGTTGCGCTGGACTGATCGTGCTTGGCCTGATCCTCAATGGCTTTCCGGATTTTTCGCTGCGTTATTTGCGGATTCCCGGAATTTTGCAGCATATTGCGGTTTGTCTCTCCATAGGCGGTCTGCTGCATTGCTTTACCGGCCGCGCGAGTAGCGAAGGAGGCTTTCGCTCCAATGTTTCGGTTCTGGCTGTGGCATCTTTGGTTCTGATTGCAACAGACTGGGTCCTGATGCGGTTTATTCCCGTGCCGGGGTATGGCGCTGGGCATCTTGATCCCTTTGGCAATATGGGTGGCTTTGTGGACAGATTCCTGTTTGGCACGAACCATCTGTGGCCCTGGGGTAATTATTGGTGGGATCCCGACGGCACGGTTACGACGCTCACGGCTTCCACGAATCTCATCCTTGGCATCCTGGCGGGAGATTTTCTGCGCTCATCCTCCACTCGGTCTCGGAAACTCTTTGTGTATGTTGCGGGCGGTGCGGTGCTGGCGCTGGCTGGTGTAGCGCTCAATCCGATCTACCCGATCAATAAGAAGATCTGGACTCCGAGCTACACGCTGCTTGCGGACGGTTTTTGTCTTGTTGCTCTGGCGCTGCTGCACCGGATGTTGGATCGCGAACCGTGTTCCGCATGGCTTGAAAAGCTCTGTGTGCCTGCGCGCGTTTTTGGGACGAATGCGATTCTTGCTTTTGCATTTACGACGATCGCGAATGCGCTTGCTCCGCGGATCTTTCTCTACTCGTCTCAGGGTGAGCTGCTGAGACTGCCGGCTTATGCCTATGATGCGTTTGCACGCTTTCTCGCGCCCAACAATGCTTCGCTGCTGTACGCAGTTCTTTTTGTCTTGTTCAATTTGCTGTTGGTCTGGCCTTTCTACCGCAAAGGCGTATTTCTCAAGCTTTAATTCAGGCCATCGCGAAGACTGCCTGACGTCGTTGAAGGGATGTTTCGAGCCGGTTCTGCGAGCAACCTGCCAAACCTGCTAGAATCGATTGAATCCACTCCTGGGAGACGCGATGCAGGCGACTCTTGCGCTCGAAGACGGGCGCTTTTTTACGGGCGAAGGGTACGGCGCTCCGGGTGAATGCCTGGGCGAAGTGGTCTTTAATACTTCACTTACTGGATACCAGGAAATCGCGACTGACCCGTCTTATGCGGGGCAGATCGTAGTCCTTACCAATCCACAAATTGGGAACTACGGCACCAATCAGGCCGATAATGAGGCTGCCAAGCCTTATATCGAGGGGCTGATTGTGCGCGAGTTCTCCGCAGTTAGCTCCAACTGGCGCTCTGAGCAGGTCACGGACGAGTACATGGAGCGCTACAAGGTTCCGGTGCTTGCGGAGATCGATACGCGTGCGCTGGTGCGGCATCTGCGCACGCATGGCGTGATGCGCGGGGTCATCTCCACGGCCGAGACGAACGTTGAAAAGCTGGTCGCCAAGGCGCGGTCTATTCGCAGGATGGATGGGACGGATCTGGCGCGGGTTGTTTCGACGAAGACTTCGTTTGCGTTCGACGATGCGGATGTGCGGAACCAGACTTCGGACAAGCTGTTGCGGGGGACGAATCCGGAAGAGTCAGGAAAGCCGCTTCTTCATGTGGTGGCTTACGATTTCGGGATCAAGCTGAACATTCTGCGCATGTTGACGCGCGAGAGCTGCCGGGTGACGGTGGTTCCGGCGGAGACGCGAGCGGATGAGGTGCTGGCGCTGAAGCCGGATGGCGTCTTTCTGTCGAACGGGCCGGGCGATCCGGAGCCGGTGGACTACGCCGTGAAGGCGATCCAGGAAATGATGGGACGAACGCCGATCTTTGGGATTTGCCTGGGACATCAGCTCACTGGTCTCGCGCTTGGCGGCAAGACCTACAAGTTGAAGTTCGGGCATCATGGCGGGAACCATCCGGTGAAGAACCTGACCAACGGCAAGGTGGAGATTACGGCGCATAACCACAACTTTGCTGTCGATCCGGAGTCGATCAATGCCAACGAGGTTGAGCTGACGCATGTGGATCTGAATGACAACACGCTGGAGGGATTGCGGCATAAGACGCTGCCGCTGTTCAGCGTGCAGTATCATCCGGAAGCTGCGCCGGGGCCGCATGATTCGCAGTATCTCTTTCGGGATTTCCGGAAGATGATGGATGAGTGGAAGGGATAGATTGTTGAATTTCGGCTTGCAAAGGGCGCGGCTTTCGCCGCGCCGATTTGTGTGAGATCAAGTAGGGTTTAACCCCCGAGGGAGTGCATGATACCGAAGCGAGAGGTTGCCACCAATAATGGGCAAACTTACTTCGTTACCTCGAATACTGCGGAACGTCGGTCGTTCTTTCGGCATGAGCGATGGGCAAAGCTATTCCTCGAGACGCTGTACAACTATCGGCCCGAGCGATACCTGTTGCATGGATTTGTTTTGATGCCCGACCATTTTCATGTTTTGATCACACCGCGAGCAAGTCTTGAATTTGCGGTGCAGTGCTTGAAGGGTGGATTTTCGTTTCGGGCGAAGCGGGAGTTGGGATGGATGGGCGAGGTTTGGGTGGCAGGGTTTTCGGATCATCGCATTAGGGATGACGAGGATTACAGAACCCATTTGGCGTATATTGCGCGCAATCCGGTTAAGGCTCGGCTTGTAGAACAGGCACGGCAGTATCCGTATTCATCGGCGAATGGTGAGTTTGATTTGGATTCATTCCCTCGGGGGCTAAAGCCGCGCCCTTTCAAAGCAAAGACAATCAGGGAGTTTTCAATCAAACGCCGTCGAGCAAGACGGCATCTCAGACGGGCCAATCCGCGCCTTTTCAAAGCAAAGACTATTCACGTGATCGACAAGACTAACAACTAAAGCCGCAACTTTTCAAGGCAACGACGACGGCACATCAAGTTTGAAGTAAGGAAAACAGAAGAAGAATGCCACGCAGAAATGACATCCAGAAGATACTTGTGATCGGCTCGGGGCCGATTGTGATTGGGCAGTCGGCGGAGTTTGATTACTCCGGGACGCAGGCTTGCAAGGCGCTGAAGCAGGATGGGTTTGAGGTGGTGCTGGTGAATTCGAACCCGGCGACCATCATGACTGATCCGGAGTTGGCGGATCGCACTTATATCGAGCCGCTGACGGTGCCTTATGTCGAGGAGATTATTCGCGTCGAGGCGGCGATGCTTGGACCAGGCTCGGGCAAGTTTGCGCTGCTGCCTACGGTGGGCGGGCAGACGGCGCTGAATCTGGCCGTGGATCTGTCGGATGCGGGCATTCTCGACAAATACGGCGTGGAGATGATCGGGGCCAAGCTTGAGGCGATCAAGAAGGCTGAAGACCGGCTGCTCTTCAAGGATGCGATGGTGCGCATCGGCCTGGATGTTTCTAAGTCCATGCTGGTGAATAATCTGCGCGACGGCATGGACTTTGCGCAGAAGAATGGTTTCCCTGTGCTGATCCGGCCGAGCTTTACGCTGGGCGGCTCTGGCGGTGGCATTGCATATAACCGCGAAGAGTTGATCGAGATTCTGTCGAATGGGCTGAACCTGTCGCCGGTGCATGAGTGCCTGATTGAAGAGTCGGTGCTTGGTTGGAAGGAGTATGAGCTGGAGGTGATGCGTGATCTGGCGGACAACGTGATCATCATCTGCTCCATTGAGAATTTTGACCCGATGGGCGTGCATACCGGTGACTCGATTACTGTTGCCCCGGCGCAGACGCTGACCGATCGCGAGTACCAGAAGATGCGCGATGCGGCGATTGCGGTGATGCGCGAGATTGGCGTGGAGACGGGCGGGTCGAATGTGCAGTTTGCGGTGAATCCGGCGAACGGACGCATGACGGTGATTGAGATGAATCCGCGTGTTTCGCGGTCGTCGGCTCTGGCTTCGAAGGCTACGGGATTTCCGATTGCGAAGATTGCGGCGAAGCTGGCGGTGGGTTACACGCTGGATGAGATTCCCAACGACATTACGCGCATGACGCCGGCTTGTTTTGAGCCGACGATTGATTACGTCGTAACCAAGATTCCGAAGTGGCAGTTCGAGAAGTTTCCTGGTGCGGACGACACGCTGGGGCCGCAGATGAAGTCGGTCGGCGAGGTGATGGCGATTGGACGGACCTTCAAGGAATCGCTGATGAAGGCGCTGCGCTCGTTGGAGACCGGCAAAAAGACCGGTAGCGAGGAGCTGGAACCGCGGCGGCTAACGCAGCGGCTGGTGACGCCGCAGCCGGAGCGGTTGAACTATATCCGATTTGCATTTGAGCGCGGATTGAGCGTGCGCGAGGTGGCGCGTTATACGGGGATGGACCCGTGGTTCCTGTATCAGATTCGTGAGATTTGCGAGGCGCAGAAGCTGGTTGGGACGCTGTCGCCGGAGACAGTGACGCCGATGCAGTTGCGCAAGTTCAAACGGCTTGGGTTGAGCGATGAGCGCATCGCGAATGAGTGGAAGCTGGCGGGGCACGAGGGTATCCAGCAGGTGAGGGAACTGCGCTATGCGCATGGCATCCGGCCGATCTTCAAGCTGGTGGATACGTGCGCGGCGGAGTTTGAGTCGCATACGCCGTACTTCTATTCGAGCTATGACGAAGAGGATGAAGCGCCACCGACCGCGATGCGCAAGATCATCATTCTGGGCAGCGGGCCGAACCGCATCGGGCAGGGAATCGAGTTCGATTACTGCTGCTGCCATGCGGCGTTTGCGTTGAAGGAAGACGGCTACGAGACGATCATGGTGAATTGCAATCCGGAGACTGTTTCTACGGATTACGACACTTCCGATCGGCTGTACTTTGAGCCCCTGACGCTGGAAGATGTCCTCGCGATCTACGAGCATGAGGCGAAGTCGGGCGCTGAGATTGGGATGATTGTGCAGTTTGGCGGGCAGACCCCGCTCAATCTGGCGCAACGGCTGCGCAAGGCTGGCGTGCCGATTATCGGGACTTCGCCGGAGTCGATTGATCTTGCGGAGGACCGCAAGCGGTTTGGCAAGCTGCTGGAAGAGCTGCAGATTCCGCAGCCGAGCGGCGGGACGGCGACGTCTGTCGAAGAGGCGTTGGCGGTGGGCGAGCGTATCGGGTATCCGGTGCTGGTGCGGCCCTCGTATGTGCTTGGCGGGCGGGCGATGGTGATCGCGTACGACGCGCAGGAAGTGGCGCGGTACATGACTACGGCGGTTGAATACTCTTCGGATCGCCCGGTGCTGGTGGATCACTTCCTGGAGTCGGCGGTTGAGGTCGATGTGGACGCGCTTTGCGATTCGAAGGACGTCGTCATCGCGGCGATCATGCAGCACATTGAAGAGGCCGGTATTCATTCGGGCGACTCGTCGTGCGTGTTGCCGCCGGTGAGCATTCGTCCGGAGACGCTGGCGACGATTCGCGCCTACACGCGCAAGCTGGCGCTTGCGCTGAAAGTTGTCGGACTGGTCAATCTGCAGTTCGCGATTCAGAGGGATGCGGACGATAACGATCAGGTCTATGTGATCGAGGTGAATCCGCGCGCGTCGCGGACGGTGCCGTATGTTTCGAAGGCTACGGGCGTGCCGCTGGCGAAGATTGCTTCGCGGTTGATGACCGGGCGCAAGCTGCGCGAGTTTTTGCCGGGGCATGTCGAGTCAGCGCTGGATCTTGATCCAGGACCGCATTTCTATGTAAAGTCTCCGGTCTTCCCGTGGAACAAGTTCCCAGGCGCGGATACGGTGCTGAGCCCGGAGATGAAGTCGACTGGCGAGGTGATGGGTGTGGCCGATAACTTCGGCGAAGCCTTTGCCAAGGCGCAACTCTCGGCTGGCCAGATTTTACCTTCTGAGGGAACGATCTTCTTCAGTGTGAACGATCATGACAAACCGGCTGCGACGTTGCTGGCGAGACTGTATGTCGAGCTTGGCTTTCGGCTGGTCGCCACCGAGGGAACGGCCAACGTGCTGGAACAGGCTGGGATGAGTGTCGAGCGCGTCTTTAAGGTGAAGGAAGGTCGTCCGAACGTGGTCGATCTGATCAAGGGCGACCGCATTCAACTGATCATCAACACACCGCGCGGGCAGGACACGATCTTTGACGAGAAGGCGATTCGGCGTGCTGCGGTGCTAGCGCGGGTTCCAACGATTACTACGATTGCAGCAGCGCAAGCGGCTGCCGAGGGTATTGCGGCGATGCAGCGACGGCAGACTTCGGTGGTTTCGCTGCAGGAGTTGCATCCGGTCGGCGTTACAGCGCAAGGCTAAACAGCCTGAATCGCAGTCCTGTCGAGGCGCCGTTCGCGCAGATAGAGGAATAGCGGCAGCGCCAGGGAGACGCCCACGGTGAGGACGGCAATGAGCGGAAGCCATCGGGCGGTGGCGGAGAGATGGCTTCTTTCTCTGCGAACAAAGATCATCAGCGTGACTGCGGAGACGATCACGTCCATACCGAAGAAGGCGCTGATGCGGTTGGCGAAGAGCTGGTGGAAGAATAGCGGGAAGTTCGTGCCGTTTTCCGCCAGCCAGGGAACGAATTGCCAGTAGGGCAGGACGACTCCCAGGACGCAGAGAATCAGATAGAGGGTTCTGGGCTTCACGGCGGGTTCCTCCAGAGATGGGGGATAGACACAGAACGAATCGGCAAAGGAATTCGTTCCAACCGTTGAGATGTTCGCCCAGGTGTAGACCAATCGAACAGACGGCTATGACTTGCGCCTGAGGGCGAACCGGGAGCCGATGCCGTAGCCAATGCATGCCACGGCCGGCCAGGTGCCGACGAAACGCCCCTGGCCATCGATGAGGCCGCTATCTTCCGTGAGGCTGAAAAAGGTCAGATAGAGCTTCTGCGAGGCGTCGCAGTGGTAGCACTGGTTAGGCCCGGTGGGCATGTCCAGAATCCAGAGGCAGATGATCAGAAACCAGATCAGCCCAACCAGCCAGGTATACGGCGCCATGTCGTTTTGCTTGACACGGGTGAATACATTGCCCACCAGAAATGGAACCGAAAAAGACAGCGCCGTGGTGACGATCACCGGGACACTTTCGGGCCGCGCAAGGCTGACGGATAGAATCATCGCCACCCAGGAGCCGATAGCCAGCAGCATGTGAATTAGGACCCAAAGTGCTTGTTCGGCGAGATTGGAGGCTTTTTCCTCTTCCTCCTGGATCTCGATCTCATCGCTTTCGACGGACATCTCGACATCTTCGGGATTCATGCTGATCCTGTCGGTACAGTTGGTGACTAAAGTGTACGCGAAGCGGTCACAACGCGAAACGCCGCATGTTCGTGCAGGTTGCTCAGGTGGATTCCTGTGATTGAGAAGACACCGCGACAGGTGATAGCTCTAAAATAAAACTCATGCTGCTGGAAGGTATATTCGCTCCGATCACGACGCCGTTTTATCCAGACGAACGGATTTATTTCAAGAAGCTGGAGTTCAATGTCTCGCGGCTTTCGCTGACTGCTCTGTCGGGCTTGGTGGTCCTCGGTTCGACGGGCGAAGCTGTGGCGCTTGACGACGTGGAGACCAGGGAAGTCTTGCGCGTAGCGGCTGAGAACGCAGCCGACGAGAAAGTGCTGATCGCAGGCATTGGACGCGAGAGCGTGAAGGCGACGCTGGAGCTGGCGGAGGTTGCGGCGAGGTCCGGATACGACGCCGTGCTGGTGCGCAACCCCTGCTACTATCGCCCGCAGCTTACAGGGGCAGCGCTTTTGCATTACTTTCGTTCTGTTGCCGATCGCTCGGCGCTGCCAGTGATTCTCTACTCGATTCCCAAGTTCACGGAGGCTGAGATTCCGCTGGAAGTAGTCGCAGAGCTGGCTCAGCACCCGAATATTATCGGCCTCAAGGAGTCGAGCGGGAGTGTGGAGCGAGTGCGGAATGCGGTGCAGGCGACGCGCCTGGCTCCTCGTCGCACGGTTACAGTTACGCCTGTCTTCGAGGCGGTTACCGGGCGGATGATGGCTCCTAAACCGGCGGCTTCTGGGAACTTCATCTCGGCCGACGGGCTGGCTTCGAGTGGCGAAGGCGGGGTTGCTTTAGCCGCAGCGCCTCCTGCTCCAGCGAGAAAAACGCGGACCCGCGAGGTTGGCTTTCAGGTGTTGACCGGTTCCGCGGGGACCCTGAAGGAGTCTCTGGAAGCGGGTGCGAGCGGGGCCATTCTTGGTTTTGCTACGTGTGCACCGCAGGCATGCCAGGAGATCTACACCGCGTGGAAGGAACACGACGATCAGTTGGCTGCGGATAGACAGAAACACATTGCTGAGGCCAGCAACGTGATCGGCGGCAAGCTCGGCATTGCCGGAATCAAGTATGCCTGCGACTTCAATGGCTATTTTGGGGGAAAAGCTCGTTCCCCTCTTTTGCCATTGACATCCGAGATCCGGGCAGAGGTCGAGCAATTGCTGTCCCAAATCAGGAATTAGAGCGGCAGAAATCAGGAAACAGCGGCCATCTATTGCAAAATCTTTCGATGCTTTTTATAGGTTTTTGAGTTTCGTGACCTTATCGGTCCGCATACTGAGACTACCCGTGAAATGCAGCCGTGCAGGTTACTTGTATCCATCTGAGCAGTAACCACTTGGGTCCGGATTCGGACATATCTACTGCTAAGTGACTATAATTGGTGGCTGAGAGAAAGAGTCGGTCTTTCTGGAATTTCAATTGAAGGGAATCCCGCCACATGGCGATTGGAGACCTAGCTCTGGGTCAAGTGCAGAGCACAACAGCGGTACAGGACGCTCAGAATCGCGTCGTAAATGACTTCAGCATTCAGGTCGCAACGGTCAACGGGTCCGGCTCGCAATCGGCCAACAGCGTTCTGCTGAAGAGCATTTTTGGAATGGGTGTTCCGGTTAGCGGAAAGAACCTCTTCCCCTCAAATATTGCCGGACTTCCCACCTGGTACACCATCCGCGCCAGCAAAGACGGATACGTCGCGCGCCGCCAGTACATCGATCTGCTGGTTGCGCTGAACCCCGAAACAGCCAAGGACGATATTCTGGCCCTTCCAGGGCATGGTGTTGCGGTTTACGAAGAAAGCCTGAATCTGAAACAGTACCGCGACGATGTGGTCTGCTATCCGGTCCCCTTCGACAAGATTACGGCAGCGGTTTGTCCTGAGGCCAAGCTGCGCAAGCTGGTTCGGAACATGGTCTATGTGGGCGTGATGGCCCAACTGCTGAATATCGACATGGACTGTGTCGAGGCGGCTTTGAAGAAGCAGTTCGCCAAGAAGCAGAAGGCGCTCGACCTGAACTTTGCCGCGGTGAAGGCCGGTGCGGCTTATTTTGCGGAGAAGCTGACCAAGCAGGATCCCTTCTACATCGAGCACATGAACGCCACCACGGGCAAGATCATCATCGACGGTAATGCCGCTTGCGGACTGGGCGCGGTATTTGCCGGAGTGACGGTGGTTGCGTGGTATCCGATCACGCCTTCGACCTCAGTGGTGGAGGCAACGATTGAGTACCTGAAGAAGTTCCGCGTGACCGAGGAAGGCAAGGCTACCTTTGCCGTGATTCAGGCTGAAGATGAACTTGCTGCTATCGGCATGGTTCTTGGAGCCGGCTGGTCGGGCGCGCGTTCGATGACGGCGACTTCGGGACCAGGTATCTCGTTGATGGCGGAGTTCTCGGGGCTTGGCTATTTTGCGGAGATTCCCGGCGTCATCTTTGACGTGCAGCGCAGCGGACCCTCGACGGGAATGCCGACGCGCACTTCGCAGGCCGATCTGCTCTCGACCGCGTTCCTCTCGCATGGCGATACCAAGCACATCGTTCTGCTGCCGGGTTCGGTGAAAGAGTGCTTCGAGTTTGCCCATGACGCTTTTGATCTGGCCGAGCGGTTGCAGACACCGGTTTTCGTGCTTTCGGATCTTGATCTGGGCATGAATAACTGGATGTCCGAGCCATTTACTTATCCTGACAAGCCCCTGGATCGCGGCAAGGTACTCACCGCAGAGGACCTGAATCGGCTGGGCGGCTTTGGCCGTTACGAGGATGTGGATGGCGACGGCATCGGATGGCGTACGCTGCCCGGCACGGACCATCCCAAAGCTGCTTATTTCACGCGTGGCTCCGGACACAACGCCAAATCCGGCTACACGGAGAAGCCCGACGAGTACGTGGAAGTGATGGAAAGGCTTTCTCGCAAGTTTGAGAACGCGCGCAAGCTGGTTCCTGCTCCGGTGATCGAGAGGAATGGCGCCTCGAAGATCGGCATCATCGCTTATGGCACCTCGCACTATGCCATTACCGAGTCCCTTGATCAAGTGAAGAAGGCTTACGACCTCGATATCGATTACCTGCGCATCCGGGCGTTTCCCTTCGCGGAGGAGATACACGAGTTCGTCGCTTCGCATGAGCGCATCTATGTGGTCGAACAGGATCGCGATGCGCAACTGGCAAGCCTGCTGAAGCTCGATCTTCCGGCGGAGCAGATCACGAAGCTGCGCAGCATTCTTCATTTCAACGGATTGCCGATCGACGCGGAATTCGTGACCAGCGAACTTGTTACCAAGGAGGGCCTCTAGTTCATGGCAACAGCGACAGCAACACCATCAAGCACTCCTGGCCCCAAGGTTAACCGTCTCGGTCTGCCGGTGCTCGAATATCGCGGCGGCAAGACTACTCTCTGCGCAGGCTGCGGCCACAATGCTATCTCCGAGCGCATTGTTGACGCGATGTTTGAGATGGGCGTGCAGCCCGAGCGGGTGATGAAGCTTTCGGGCATCGGCTGCTCTTCGAAAAGCCCCGCCTATTTTATGAACCGCGCACACAGCTTCAACAGCGTGCATGGCCGTATGCCTTCCGTATCGACCGGAGCGATTTTGGGCAATCACACTATGCTCGCGCTTGGCGTTTCAGGCGACGGCGATACGGCTTCGATCGGTATGGGGCAGTTTGTTCACCTGCTGCGGCGCAATCTTCCAATGATTTACATCATTGAAGATAACGGCGTGTATGGCCTCACGAAGGGCCAGTTTTCCGCGACGGCCGATCTGGGCTCAAAACTGAAGACCGGCGTAATCAATGACCTTCCGCCCATCGACACCTGCTCGCTGGCGATCCAGCTTGGCGCAACGTTTGTTGGCCGCTCATTTTCGGGCGACAAGAAGCAGTTGCTCACCATGCTCAAGGCTGCGATTGCACATCGTGGCACGGTGATGCTGGATGTGATCAGCCCCTGCGTGACCTTCAACGATCATGAGGGCTCAACCAAGAGCTACAAGTTCATGCAGGAGCACGACGAGCCGATCAATGAGCTGGGCTTTGTGCCCGTCTTCGAGGATATCGAAGTTGAGTATGACCCTGGCACGACGAAAGATGTTCGCATGCACGATGGTTCTCATCTCCGCCTGCGCAAGATCCGCGAAGACTTCGATCCGTCCGACAGGATCGGGGCGGTTAAGACGCTGATGGAAGCTCACGAAAAGGGCGAAGTGCTTACCGGCGTTTTCTATGTCGACACGGAGAAGCCGACGTTTACCGATCTGCTCAACCTAGTCGATCAGCCGCTCAGCTCGTTGCCTGAGTCGGTGATCCGACCAGGGAAAGACGTGCTGGACAAGGTGATGGCCGGCCTCCAGTAGGTAGGAGCGTTTTCGACAGAGGCTCCGCTTCAGGCGGGGCCTTTGTTGTCTCTGAAGATCGTTATCGGTCCATATATAATCGACTTAGTTGCGACACCCTATATGTCAGTCCGATTTTCTGCATTTCTTAGCGACATAGCCAACGCGGGAGAGATCGATGATACGACCCATTGAGCAGCCGGGATCAACCTCGTTATCTGTCGCGATCTGCATTGGCACATACAATCAATCCCAGTATCTTAAAGGCTCCATCGAGTCCGCCTTGGCGCAGAGTTATCCGATCCAGGAGTTTTGGGTCGCGGATGACGCGAGCACGGATGATACGCCGGCGGTAATGGCGGAGATATGCAAGTTATATCCTCAGATCAGATACTATCGGCAGCCGAAAAATCTTGCGCTGCCGGGAAATCTTAGCTGGCTGCTCTCTCAACCGAAGACGGATTTGATCGTTCGTCTGGACTCCGATGATCGACTTGAGCCCGACTACGTTCGCGTGCTTGCCGAGTTGATGCTCCAGCATCCGCAGGCTGGATTTGCGCATTGCGACGTGGGCGAGCTGGATAAGGACAACCGGCGTCCCCGCATCCGACGGTTGACTCGAAGCAAAACTTACGAGTCGCCGGAAGAGGCTTTGAGAAGCAACGCGAGCGGATATCGCACGGCAGCGAATTGCATCCTATACAGGGCTCAAGCTTTGCGCGAAGTGAATTACTACATTCCGAACCTTGACTGGCGTACGTGCGAAGATTGGGATATGTGCCTGCGCATGGCTGCAGCGGGCTGGGGTAATGTTTACGCGCCCAAAGTTCTATCGAATTATCGCGTGTGGGATGATGCGCAAGGCGTGAGAGCGAAGCGCAAGATGTCGGAAGTGATGACGACCATCTCCATCTACAAGCACACGCTGATTCCTGAGTATCAAAAGCGCGGCTGGAGCATTGCGCCGCTTACAAGCAATATGCGCGCGAAAGCAGTCGGATTTGCTGACGCTATCGATTCGCCGCTGTTTACGGAGCAGGAGCGAATCGATTACAAGGTTCTGTTACAGGATCTTGGAAAGTCAAAGTCTCTTTCGCTGGCCATCGCGATTGCGGACCTGGGGCTGAACCCCATGGTCCGCTGGTGGACGAGAATGCAGCTGCGCATGAAAGATGGCGCGAAGGTAATGCTGCGGACTATCAAGCCTGCGCGCCCAGCTGTCTCATAAGAATTAGTTCACAATTCCTTACCGCGACGCGGGATTTATGCGAACACCAAGGGCATTGAGCTTGCTGCGCGCCTGGAGCGCTTCGGGGGTTTGCGGATAGCGCTGGATGAGAGAGCGCAGCTCATGTATGCCTGAATCCTTTTGATTCAATTGCAGCAATGCGAGGCCTTTGCGCAGTTGCGCCGCGGGAGCCTTGGGGCTGCCGCCGAAGTTCTCAAGGACCGCGTTGTAGGCTTTGACTGCATCCTTGAATTTCTGCTGACGGTACGCAATTTCACCGATGTAGAACTGGGCATTTCCGGCCAGCGGATCATTGGGATAGTACTGCATCACGTCGTTGAATTCGGAAGATGCAACGTCGTAGTGCGCGGCGTTGTAGTCGCGCAGTGCGCTCTGGTAGGTATCCTGCAACGGTGGCGCTTGAGTGGCAGCAGGTTGCCCAGCTTGTCCGGCAGGTTGCCCGGGGGCGCCGGAACCGTCAGCGGGTGCCGGCTGGCCTGGCTGCTGCGAGCCTTGCGTCCCGGCTCCTGCTGCGCCGGCAGCGGACTGGGCCTGCATTGTCTGCAACTGGCCCTGAACGTCCTGAAGTTCCTTGTCGAGCTTGCTGATGCGTGACTTGAGTTCGTCAAGAGAGTCGTTGAGCGACTGGACCTGGCCGGAGGCTGCGTCGAGTTTCCCGTTGGTCGCCTCGCTCTGAGCATTCAGCTTCTGCTGCATGGCGGTCACTGTGGCGTTCATCTGGTTGATGCTGTCTGTGCTTTGCTCGACCAGGTGCTGCACGAGGCCGAAGCGCGAGTCCACCGTGGACTGCAAACGTTGCATACTGTCGAGGAGCTGCTGGACTTGAGTCTGCAGCTCAATGATTTCCTTGGAAGCTGCGTGCGCGGGCAGCGAAGTCATCAACACAGCGGCCAGCAGAAGAGCTGGGAGGCGATAGCGCACAACGCGGTGAACGGGATAACGATGCATCGGGATTCTCGCAGTCTTTTCGAAAAATGGAGCGCGGCAGGAGGACTAAAACCCTAGCTGTCGCATGTACAGATAGTTTATCGGGAAATCCTCCGTATTTATGGTGCGGAGGATTTCCCGATGTGTTGGGTCAAGCGGATCTGCGTGTTCTACCGATCGATGGAGAAGCCGGCGCGGCGATTCTGCTGCCAGCATTCTTCGGTCGACTCGGTGCAGAAGGGCTTTTCCTTGCCGTAGCTGACGACGCGGATGCGGTTCTCTGCGATGCCTGCCTGAACCAGCGCGTTCTTCGCCGAGGTCGCGCGGCTTTGGCCAAGGGTAAGGTTGTATTCGTTGGAACCGCGTTCGTCGCAATATCCGCCGATCAGAACCTTGATGTTGGGGTGCTGTGCCAAATATGCGGCCGACTTGGAAAGCGCGCCGGAGGCATTGCTGCCGACGTCGTAGCTGTCATAGTCGAAGAAGATGTCCTGGACATTTGCCTTGAACTGCTCCTCCTCGGTCAGATTGGAGGACGACATATCGTTGTTGACGGCAACCGCGTTCTGCACAGGATTGACCGTAACGCGTGCTGTAGCGTCCGCGGAGCCGCCGTCGCCTCGGGCGACGAGGTGATAGCTGGTCGACTCGCTGGGCGTTACCGTCTTTACGCCGGAACTGGGGACATCGCCCACGCCGTCAATCGATACGCTGGTAGCGTTGGAGGTGCGCCATGACAGCACAACCTGGTCCCCGGCAGTGATGGTCGTCGGCGTTGCCGTGAGTTGGGCCGTGGGCGCCGGTGCGTTGACCTCGGGAGCGGTGCTGGTGGGGGGCGGTGTCTTCTTTTTGCAGCCTGCAAATCCTACGATTGCTGCGAGCAGAACCAGGCAGGTCAGGATACGATTTTTGGAGCTCAATTTTTTCTCCTTAAAACGAATTTTTCAATCTGTTGAATTGTCGAACCGTGCTGTCGTGCGAGCCCCAGGAACGTGCGCTGGGACTGAGTTATTTCCAACTCCAGTTGGGCATGAAGTCCTTCCCGGAGTGGGTGAGCTGATGCTGTTCCGTGCCGTCTGCAAGCATAGTCCAAATTTCGGTCCGCCCACCGATGGCGCGTTCGAATATGAGATGCCGTCCGTCGGGCGACCAGCTCGGATAATCATTGCTGCCTGCATCGTGCGTGAGTTGCAGCCAGCGCTTGGATGCAATGTCCATCACATAGATATCCTGGCCGCCGGGTGCGCCGGGACCGTATTTGCGATTCCATGAGAAAGAGAGGAACTGGCCGCTTGGGGACCAGGAGGGGGAAATCGCGTAGCCGCCGTCGGTCATGCGCTGAATATTGGCGCCGTCCGCGTCCATGGTGTAGATCTGCGGCAGGCCGGTGCGGCCGCTTACCCAGGCAATCTGTGAATTGGTCTTGGGATTCCAGGTCGGCGCGACGTCGGGGCCGTGAAAGGAGGTGAGTTTGTGGAGATTGCCTCCGGTACTGTCCGCGACCCAGATTTCTGGATCACCGGAGCGCGAGGAAGAGAAGGCAATCTTGCTTCCGTCTCCTGACCATGCAGGAGAGAAGTTGCTTCCGCCTGCGGCTCCGCCGGGGAAGGCAACCATCCGGCCGAGTTCGAGCGAATACATGCGGATTGCCCAACCCTCTTTTCCAATCGAAGAAAATGCTACCCGGGTGTTGTCGGGTGAGATGCGTGGAGAGAGGGAAGTGCTACCCAATTTGGTGACAATGTGTTGATTCTGACCGTCATAATCCATCGCCCAGATTTCTTTGGTGCTGGTGCGAGCGCTCACAAAGTAGATCTTGGTTTCGGCAATTCCGTTCATACCGCTCAATCGGGCGATGATGTCGTCGGCGAAGCGATGGGCGATGGCGCGCGCGTTGTCCTGGCTGGCTCCGTCGCCGTATTGTTTTCCGAGAACTGGTGGGCTGCCCGCGTTCTTCGCATCGAGGACCCATCCGGAGACTGAGAGGCGGCCATTGGTGACGGAGAGTGCCCCCAGGGCAACCATCGATGCATTGGCGGGGTCGGCGGCCCACTGCGGCAGGCTGATTTCCTGCGGCGAGCCGGGAGTGGCGGTAGGAGCCATGCTCTTTGACACCATGTCGAAGACTCCAGCGTTGCTGAGGTCACTGAAGAGGGTGGCGTCGAAGATGGTCTTAAATTCCGGCGTCTGGGGGTCGTTGCCGACCGGCTTGAAATCTGCTGCGGCAATACGAATGCGCTGATTGGAGAGGCCGCTACCGGTGCGAACCCAGTCCTGCGCGTGCATAGCCGTAGTTTGAGAACTCAAGGCAAGCAGTATGACCATCGCAGCCAAAAGGCGGGGAAGATTGCGAAACAATGCTGTCATGAGGGATTTGTCCTTCTCCTGGCTTCAACCAGGGCTCTAAAGCAAGGCTCGATTCTTGAGACCGGCGCTTGCATGGGAAACCGGACACAATTACTGATCATAATCACAATAATAAGAAACCGAGAGGTTGCCATCGCTTGGCGGCGAAGGTAGAGGTCCAAATGTGTCAACACGCCGCGCTGCGCGAAGGCAGGCCTGATCGAGGGTTGGGCTGCCGCTGGATTTGTCCAGTTGCGCGTTGGCAAGCGTGCCGTCGCGGCGAACGGTGAAGAGAATGTAGGTTCGAGTTCCTTTGGGCGTTCGAGGGTCAACCTCGCCCATGCGGGTGTTCTCGAAGACCTTACGCTGGATGGTTTCGACGTAATACGGGTAGTTGAAGCCACGGGTTCCGGCAGTGACGGCTACCTGGCCGTTGGCGGAAGTGGTCGTGGGCTGGGTTGTGCGGGCCATCGAACTGGAGGACTGCTCGCCGTACTGGGCACGATTGTCCGGTTTAGGAGGGGGCTGGGGATGCGGTGAGACCTTGGCGATGGGCGGAGGGATCACCGGCTTGGGCTGCTGGCTGGCTTCCTGCTTTTTCTGGGCTTGCTTCTTCGGAGCCTCGATCTTTGAGGGGATCGGAATTGCCGTCTCGTCGACGGTGGCCTTGGCTTTCGGCGCGGGCGGCGCGGGCGCTTCGCTGGGAGTTTCGGTAGAGAGTACGTTGTCGTTTGGAGGACGATCGGCTGGCAACGGCAGGGCGTTGCTGACGAGCTGCACAGCGATGGCTCCGCCGTCGTTGTTGCCGCCCCAGTTGTTATGCGGAAATAAACCGGAAAGTAAGGCGAATCCCAATCCCGCAGCGACCAGAAAGACGTGAAAGAACACCGCGAAGGCCATGTGCTTGCCAATCGGCTCGCGCACGAATTCTGGTTCGAATTGCCCTCCGACGTGCATTACGTTGCTCATGGTCGATATCCGCGGCCTATTGCTACAAGCCGACTCCTGCCTTTGCTTCCAGCGGCTGTGTGACGATGCTGATATTGGTGATTCCCGCTTGCTTCACGGCGTCCATGACTTCTGCGAAGACTCCAAACGGTACACGCTCGTCTGCGCGCAGGTAAATGACCTGGTGCGCGGGGTCGTGGCCGGTTTGTTGGAGCTTCACGGGCAGATCGTGGAGATTGATCGCCTTGTCGCCCAGATAAACAGTCTGATCTTTGGCGATGGTCACGACGACACGCGACTCCGTCACTTCCTTGACGGTGCGGGTCTTGGGAACGGAGACTTCGATTCCGGACTGCAGGACGGGCGCGGCCAGCATGAAGATCACGAGCAACACCAGAACAACGTCCACCAGTGGCGTGATGTTGATTTCGGCCAGGGAGGTCTGGGTTCGTCCGTTGCTGCTGGTGAAGGCCACGTTAAACCTCTCTGTCCATCGAAGTCACTGCTCGCTGGCCCTGCGCGGAGGCCTGCGGAACGGCGGATCGTTGCGGGATCTCTTCGAGAGAATTCAGCAATTCCCGGGAGAAATCGTCGATTCCCGAAGCAAAGATCCGGAGTCTTGCAGTGAACTGGTTGTATGCGACGGCGGCCGGAACGGCGACAAAGATGCCGGCGGCGGTGGTGATCAGCGCCTCGGAGATGCCGGGCGCGACGGCGCGGAGGGTGGCCGAACCGGCGGTGCCAAGGCCGTGGAAGGCATCGATGATGCCCATGACGGTGCCGAAAAGGCCGACGAAGGTACTGGAGGAGGCGATGGTCGCAAGCCAGGTCAGGCGCTGCTCCAGACGCGTGAGGGCCTCGCTGCTCGCGGTCTGCGCGGAGCGTTCGAGAGGCGCGACATTGCGCGGAGGACCGTAGCCGCCGGTCTGGCGCTTATAGGCTTCGTATACTTCGTCGAAGACGAGCGCGAGAGGGCTTGGCTGGTAATCGCTGGTGACGGCGGCGATCTCCTGCAGGCGGGTGGCCTTGCGGAATGTACGGACGAATCGGCGGCTCTGCTTGGTCGCTTTAGAAAAGCTGCTCATCTTGGCGAAGATCAGCGTCCAGGAGTAAATGCTGGCGATGGCGAGCACCAGAAGCACGGACAGGGCGACGGCTCCGCTGTTCTGGAGCATTTCAACCAGTGCGCTGCCCCCGACGGTCTGGGTGGGCGGCGGAGTGTCCGACTGAAGGAAAAAAGCAAGGGTAGCGGCAAGAATCGGCGTATACCTCAACTTAAAAGCTAGCAGATGGGAAGGGCAGTATCCAAGTTGGCAACATGGTTCCTCGGCGGGTTCACGGGGCGCGGTTGGTGGCTGAAGCCTCGCGGCGTCATGGTATGCTGCGCTCGGAATCCCGCTTTTTCAGCCTGTTTCTGGCTATCCCGAAGGCGGCCTGCGGACGGCTCAAAAATAGCGGAGAATGAGTTCATTATGCTGGTGGAACTGCGCGCCGAAAATTACGCCGTCATTGACCATGCGATTGCCGTTTTCGGCCCCGGGCTCAACCTGCTCACCGGTGAAACCGGCGCGGGCAAGTCGATTCTGGTGGACGCGCTGGCGCTGTTGATGGGCGGGAAGGCATCTGCGGATGTGGTTCGCCATGGCGCGGACAGGGCGGTGGTTTCCTGCGTCTTCGAGGCGACGGCAGCGGCTGATGGCATTCTGGAGGAAAACGGGATCGACTCGACCGGCTCGGAGATCATTCTGCGCCGGGAGATTCTCGCGAATGGCAAGGGCCGCGTCTTTGTGAACAACCAGCCTGCTACGGTGAGCGTACTGAAGCTGCTTGCGCCGGAGCTGGCTTTGGTTCATGCCCAGAGCGAGACGCTGAGCAGCTTTGACCAAGCGCAACAGCGGATGTTGCTGGACCGTTTCGCCAGCCTGGACACTACGCCGGTTGCCGAGGCCTTTGGCCGCTGGCGCGAGGCCGTAGGGAAGCTTACGGAACTGGAGCAGGGTGAGCAGGATCGGCTGCGCATGGTCGATCTTTGGAGCTACCAGCGCAAGGAGATCGAGTCGGCGCAGCTTGTTGCTGGCGAAGACGAGGAACTGGAGAACGAGAAGCGCGTTCTGGCGAATGCGGAGAAACTGTACGCTGCGGCGATGGGGGCCTTCGATCAGTTGTATGACGGGTCCAGTTCAGCGGAGTCTGCGCTGCGCGCGGCTCTGCGCAATGTGGAAGAACTGGCGCGGTACGACAGCAAGTTTGCCGACTCGGTGCAGCAGTTGACCTCGGCGCGGGCGATTGTCGATGATCTCGCCGACACGTTGCGGGATTACGCGGAGGGCATTCAGGCGTCGCCCGAGCGATTGGTTGAGATTGAGGATCGTCTCGTCACGCTGGACCGGCTCAAGCGCAAATATGGCAACAGCATCGCGGAGGTGATCGCGTTTGGGGAGAATGTCGCGCAGAAGCTGGCGGAGGTTGAGGATCGCGATGAGATTCTGAAGCAATTGCGCTCGACCGTTGTCGATGCACGGGCGCGATATGTTGCGGCGGCGCAGGCTCTGAGCGGGAGCCGCACCGCTGCTGCGGCGAAACTGGCCAAGCTGGCCGAGAAGCAGATTAACGATCTGGCCATGAGGGTGCGATTTGAGGTGAATGTTGCACCGCAACTGGCGGAATCGTCGTGGGCGGCGCACGGATGGGATGCGGTGGAGTATCAGATTGCCACGAATCCTGGCGAGCCGCTGAAGCCGCTGGATGAGATTGCCTCGGGCGGTGAGATGAGCCGGGTGATGCTGGCGTTGAAAGTCAGTGTCGAGGAAGGCGCCGGGAAGCCTCGCCAGCGCAACGTCGCTCCACGAACGCTCGTATTCGACGAGATCGATATTGGCATCGGAGGCCGCGCTGCGGAGGCGGTTGGGCAGAAGCTGAAGATGCTGAGCCGGGCACAGCAGGTGTTGTGTGTGACGCATCTGCCGCAGATTGCCGCTTTTGCGGATCAGCATTTCTTGATCGAAAAGCGCGAGGATCATGGCCGGACGAAGGTGCAGGTGCGTCTGCTCGACGAACGCAAGAGGGTTGAAGAAGTTGCGCGGATGCTAAGCGGGGCGGTAGTTACCGAGGCGAGCCAGCAGCACGCCAGCCAGATGATTGCGGCGAGCCGGTAAGGCGGAATCTCGGATTGCCAAATTGCGCGTTTTGCTAGACGACTCCGCTCCGGTGTCAGTAGAGATCACAGATAAAGAGGGATCGAATGAGTTCGCCATCTCACGCACTTGACGCTTTTACTAACACATTCACATCCGACCGGAAGCTGTTTGATTCACTTATGGAGCAGACCTGCCGAGAAGATTTTGTAGAAATGTGCGTTTGGTACATTTGGCTGCAGGAATACCTGCACGACATCCAGAATTCTCTACACGACGGCGGGAAATCCTACGGCCCGAATTATCAGGCGTGGGTAGTTTCGATGATTGGTGGGGCAGCGCAGTCAATAGGAATGCTAATGTACCTGTTGACCCGTGGTGTGGTACACGAAGCTGCGGCGTCTGGACGTCGTGCCCTTGAGCATCTCGCAATGGCCAGTCATCTTGTCCGAGACCCGGCGAAGGGGCGCTTTCTGAACCGTGACGAGGTGGAGTCCCTCGAGTTCAAGAAGGCCTTTATCATAGGAGCCGATCCTCGCGAATCTAAGCGACTAAAAGACAACGGGATAAAGTATCGGTTCGCCGCAATGAGCGGCAATATAGGGAAATCGTCGACCCAGCTCTACGAGATATTCAGTAGGTTCAACATTCACGGAGGGACTTTAAGCTCGCTCTCAGGTCTAGCGCTCACCCCCACCGCCCACTCTTGCGCTTTCCATAATCGATCAGTGGACGAGATTGCAAAAAATCTGCCCCTTTTCAAGCCAATTCTGGAATTCACTGCGACCGAGTTGGTGGATCTGGTCGGCAACCACGGTGTGCGTAGCGAACGAATCAATCAGGCGGGGGCGTGCGTTCTGGTCTGGCTTAACCGGAATGACCCGCGTTGGCTGGAGAGGCTGCATGTGATGCGACAGAGCCTAGGTCTCGGAAACCTTCGGCCTCGAGTGCGGCCAAACTAGCGGGTCGCTAATCTTTTTCTTGATTGTTCCCGCTCAACTAAATCAGTGACCGTTAGCTGCCTGAATTCCCCGGCTGTGAATCCTTAGTGTGAGCGAAGCTAACTAATTGGTATACTTGCAGAGTGACACTCTTAGCCACTGAAACCATCTCCGACCTTGGCCGTGCCGATAAGATCGCTGGCCAGAAGCGCGTTCTGCTGCTCAAACCACGCGGCTTTTGCGCCGGTGTCGTGCGCGCGATCGATATTGTGAAAATCGCACTCGATACCTTTGGCGCGCCGATTTACGTGCGCCGCGAGATTGTCCACAACCGCTTTGTTGTCAACGAACTGGCGGAAAAGGGCGCGATCTTTGTCAATGAGATCGAGGAAGTTCCCGCGGGCCAGCGCGTGATCTATTCGGCGCACGGCGTTTCGCCTGCGGTGCGCGAAGCAAGCAAGGCGCGCGGCCTCAGGGTGATCGACGCGACCTGTCCGCTGGTGACAAAGGTCCATGTGGAGGCGGTCAAATTCGCCAAGCAGGGCTACTCGCTGGTGCTGGTCGGCCATCGCGATCACGATGAAATCGAGGGCACTCTGGGGGAGGCTCCGGAGGCGACACAGGTGGTTTCGAATGTCGCCGAAGTCGAGGCGCTGGTGGTTCCTGACCCGGATCGCGTGGCGTATCTGACGCAGACGACGCTTTCGCTGGATGAGGCGCGAGATATTATTCATGCGCTCAAGGTGAAATTCCCAAATATTGTCGGTCCTCATACGCAGGACATTTGCTATGCCACGGAGAATCGTCAGGTTGCGGTGCGTAATGTCGCTCCGGGAGCAGACCTGGTGTTGGTGGTGGGCTCGACAAACAGTTCCAATTCGAACCGGCTGGTTGAGGTATCGAACAATCTGGGCACGAAGGCGTTCCTCATTGATAACTCCGCAGCCATCGATCCGAAATGGCTGGAAGGTGCTGACTCCGTGGCAGTTACCGCTGGAGCTTCCGCTCCCGAGGTTCTTGTGGAGGATGTCATCAACTATTTGCAACTAAACGGCTATTCCAGCGTCGAAGAAGTGGAAGTCATGCCGGAGAATGTTCGCTTTGGGCTGCCGCCTGAGATTATTCAGGCTATCGGTGGCGCGGGTGGCGCCCAACCGATTCCGGTGCGATAGAGTTCGCTTCGCAAAATTCGAATCCCGCACCCCAATCCGGGTGTCTTGTACAGTGGCCGGTTTTTTGTTTCCGGCGAAATCGAGACGCATGAGCACATTCAAGTCGAAAACACAGCCCGCTGCATCCCGGTTTGACCGTGCACCCAGATTTGGCAGGATTGACGCGGATCTCTCCCAGGTAGACGCGGCGGTTGGCCGCTCCTGCGATCACATTCTCTCTGAGCAGCACCCGGACGGTTACTGGTGTGGCGAACTGGAAGCGGACTCGATGCTCGAGGCCGACTACATCTTCCTGCATGTGCTGCTTGAAAGCGGCGATCCGAGCCGGATGAAGCGTGCGCTCACTGAGATTCTGCGCTATCAGAACGAGGACGGAAGCTGGAGCATTTATCCGGGTGGGCCAGGGAACATTTCGCTGGCCGTTAAGTGCTACTTTGCCTGCAAGCTGATGGGTATAGGCACGGAGAATCCAATCCTGGTGCGGGCGCGCGCCTGGATTCTCGAAAACGGCGGCGTGGTGGCGTGCAACACCTTCACTAAGATTTATCTTTGCGCGCTCGGCCAGTATGACTATGACGCGGTTCCGGCGATTCCGCCGGAGATTGTGCTGGCGCCGAACTGGTTTTACTTCAATATCTATGAGATTTCTTCGTGGTCGCGGGCGATTCTGGTTCCGCTGTCGATCATTTATGCCAAGAAGCCGTTCAAGAAGATTACGGCGGAGCAGGGAATCGACGAGCTCTTTGTGGGCGGCCGCGAGAATGCCAATCTGCGCTTGCGGATGGATCGCAATAAGTTGGTGAGTTGGCGCAATTTCTTTCTGTTGGCGGACCGAGCGTTTCACATCGTCGAGGCCGTTTACATCAGGCCCTTGCGCAAGTTGGCCTTGAAGAAGGCCGAGAAATGGATGCTGGAACGGCTGGAGATGTCGGATGGTCTGGGCGCGATTTATCCGGCGATGATGAACTCGATTATCGCTCTGCGTTGCCTGGGCTATTCGGATGACGATCCGCAGGTGATCCGCGCGCGAGATGAGTTCGAAAAGCTGGGCATCGAGGATGCCGGCGTACCGGATTACTCAGAACCTACCTTTCGAATGCAGCCTTGTATGTCGCCGGTGTGGGATACGGCCTACGCGGTCTTCGCTCTTGGCGAGGCTGGGATTCCAAAGACCGATTCGCGGATGCTGAAGGCTGCCGACTGGATGCTGGCCAAGGAAGTGCGGCATAAGGGCGATTGGGCGGTCAAGGTGCGCAATGCCGAGCCGGGTGGCTGGTACTTCGAATTCAACAACGAGTTTTACCCGGATACAGACGATACGGCGCAGGTTTTGCTGTCGCTGAGCAAGGTTGAGAATCCGCGCGAGCGCTATCAGTACGATGTGTCGCAGCGCGCGATCGAGTGGCTCTTTGCCATGCAGTGCAAGAACGGCGGCTGGGCCAGCTTTGACAAAGACAATACCAAAATGATCTTCCAGTACATCCCGTTTGCGGATCATAATGCGATGCTGGACCCGCCGACGGTCGATCTGACCGGGCGCATTCTGGAGATGCTTGCGACCTACGGCTACACGCGAGAAGACAAGCGTGTCGAGAAGGCGATTCAGTTCATCTTCCGCGAGCAGGAGTCGGACGGAAGCTGGTTTGGCCGCTGGGGCGTGAACTACATTTATGGGACGTTCCTTGCACTGCGCGGCCTGGAGGCCATGGGCGTCTGGAATCACGAGCCGCAGATTCAACAGGCTGCCGAGTGGATTCGCATGGTGCAGAATGCTGATGGCGGCTGGGGCGAAAGTTGCCAGAGTTACGACGATCCGAATACGCGCGGCATCGGAGTTAGTACACCTTCGCAGACGGCATGGGCGATTCTTGGACTCCTAGCTGCGGGGGACAATCGGAGTGATTCGGTTGCCAAGGGTATTCGCTGGCTGCTGGAGCGGCAGAAGCCGAATGGAGAGTGGGATGAGTCGACCGGCGAAGGCGCGACACGCCAGGCGCTTTATACCGGCACCGGTTTCCCGCGAGTCTTTTATCTTGCCTATCACATGTATCGTAATTACTTCCCGCTCCTGGCATTGACGACTTACAAGCGGGCCATGGAAAGCGCAGCATAACGAGTCTGCTCAAGAAGCGAAAATAACAAGCCGAAAAGGCGCAGGAGGTTTCAACGATGGCCGTACCCATCTCACAAATGTGGACTGTAGCGACCTACATCCTCAAGAAGAGGCTTGCGGGAAACAAAAAGTATCCACTGGTGCTGATGCTTGAGCCGCTCTTCAAGTGCAACCTTGCCTGCGCTGGCTGCGGTAAGGTGCAGTATCCGCCGCACATTTTGAAGAAGCAGCTCAGCCCTGCGGAATGCTTTGCCGCCGTCGAGGAATGCGGCGTGCCGATGGTTTCGCTGCCGGGCGGTGAGCCTCTGCTGCATCCGCAGATCGTCGAAATCGTCAATGGCCTCGTCGCGCGCAGGAAGTACATTTACCTGTGCACCAATGCGCTCCTGCTGAAGGAGCGCCTGCATGAGTTCACGCCTTCGAAGTACCTGACTTTTTCGGTACATCTCGACGGCCAGCGCGAGCACCACGATATGTCTGTGTGCCGCGAGGGCGGATACGATCTGGCGGTAGAAGGGATCAAGGAAGCGGTGAAGCGCGGCTTCCGCGTCACGACGAATGCGACCTTCTTTGACGGGACCGATCCTAACTCGGTTCGCGCATTCTTTGACGAAGTCATGTCGATGGGTGTCGAGGGTATTGTGCTCTCGCCGGGATACAGCTACGAAAAGGCTCCCGATCAGCAGCACTTTCTGGGACGCGCCAAGACGCGGCGGCTCTTCCGCGCGATTCTTTCGAACCGGAAGAAGTCGTGGAAGTTCAATATGTCGCCCTTGTTCCTCGAATTTCTGATGGGCAAGCGCAACTATGAGTGCACGGCGTGGGGTTCGCCTGCGTACAACATCTTCGGCTGGCAGAAGCCTTGCTATCTGCTGCAGGATGGGTATGCCGATAGCTTCCAGGAACTACTCGACACTACTGACTGGAATAACTACGGGACGGCGAGCGGCAATCCCAAGTGCGCCAACTGCATGGTGAGCTGCGGCTACGAGCCTACGGCGGTCAGTGCCGGCTTTGGAAGTCTGAGCGGTTTCTTCGCCATGGCCAAGGCTGCGATTTTCAGCACATACGAGGATAAAGGCGCGCTCGATCTGCTCAACAATCACACGACCTTTGCCGCGCAGCACGATCACTTTGTCAAGATTGAAAATATCGCTCCGGCGCAGGCGGTCGGCCGGCTTGAGGAGACACGCGCATGAGCCAGCCTGTTCAGCACGTTGCGAATGCCGCTCATCCCGTGAATGTCGACGAGTTGGAAGTTGTCGACGGGCGCGCTTATGAAAATCTCGAGGGCTGGGTGCCGGAGCTGGCCAGCGAAGAAGATCTGCGCATCGCACTGGAGAAGGCCTTCGATTATCGCGGCGATATCTCGCTGACTTTCAAGAATGGCGAACGCGTGGAAGCGTATGTCTTCAACCGTCACACGGGCAGCGGACTTGCCGATTCCTACATCCAGTATTTTGCGTCGAATGCTCCGGAGAAGCGCAAGGTGAGTTATGCGGAGATTGCTCGCATTGAGTTCACTGGCAAAGACCGCGCGGCAGGTAAGCACTGGGAGGCGTGGCTGCAGAAGTATGCCGAAAAGAAAGCCGCAGGCGAGAAGAATATCGCACTTCATCCCGAAGCGCTGGATTGAGGCAGGGAATAGGGACCAGGGAATAGGATGATAGCTTAAGTGAGACACAAAAATTTTTGCGCTGCACGAGGGAGCGCTTTTTCTATTCCCTTTTCCCTGATCCCTGATCCCTGTCCTTTGCTATGAAAGTCTTTGTAACAGGCGCTACCGGTTTTGTGGGCCATCATGTGGCTCGCGAACTTGCCGCTCAGGGCGCAGACCTGCGGCTATTGGTCCGCAAGACAAGCAACTTGGCTAATCTTGAGGGCATCTCGGGCGAGACCCATACAGGCGACCTTTCTGTCCCGGATACGATCCGACCGGCTCTTGAGGGCTGCGATGCGGTGTTTCACGTAGCGGCCGATTACCGGCTCTGGATTCCTGATCCTGAGGCAATGTACCGGGCCAACGTGGACGGAACGCGGGAGCTTTTGCGGATGGCTCGCGAAGCAGGCGTTCGCCGCGTCGTTTACACCTCCAGCGTGGCGACCATGGGCTTCCGATCCGACGGCGTCATCATCAACGAGGACACACCGGTGTCGATCGAGAAGATGGTTGGACACTACAAGCGGTCGAAATTTCTGGCCGAGCAGGTAGCCATTGCCGCGGCAGAAACTGGCCAGCAGGTGATGATCCTCAACCCGACGACGCCGATTGGATCGCACGATTCGAAACCGACTCCGACGGGGCGCATTTTTGTCGATTTCCTCAACGGCAAGTTTCCGGCGTATGTCGACACCGGTTTGAATCTCGTTGACGTAAACGAGGTTGCGCGTACGCATGTAGCGGCGCTTGAAGTCGGCACGCCCGGAAAGCGATATATCCTGGGCGGCGAGAACCTGACGCTCAAGCAGATTCTCGACAAGATGTCCGCAATCACCGGAATTCCTTCGCCGACGGTGAAGATTCCGTTCGTAGTGGCGGCGATTTACGCCTTTTTTGAAGAAAACATCACTGGCCGCTTGCTTGGGAAGGAACCTCGCGCTACGCTCGAAGAAGTCCGCATGGGCCGCAAGAAGATGTATGCCTCTTCTGCTCACGCGCAACAGGAACTGGGCTTCCGAGTCGTTCCTGTCTATCCCGCGATGCGCGCGGCCATTGAGTGGTTTCGAAACAATGGCTATGCGCCTTCATCGACTTCCCGCACATCTGGGTATTCTTGATGACGACCAGCCTCAAGCCGCGCCCGATTTTCATTGCCGCCTTGCAACGGGAGATCGCCTCTCTGGTGCAAGGCTGGCAGCGCGCGGAAGACGCTGCACGTCACGTCCACGTCTACTGGAACGACGACGCGATCATGGCTTGCGCTGGAATGGGAATTCATCGCGCCTCGCTTGCCGTCGAGGCAGCGCTGAAGGTTGGCCCGGCGACGGAGCTGATCTCGGTGGGGTGGGCCGGTGCGTGCAATGATCGCTTCGAAATCGGCGATGTTGTCTTTCCGAAGATTGTGATCGACGTGAAGACGGGCGAGCGATTTTTTATTGCCGAACCGGCGACTGTGGAGACGCCCGATATCCTGGTGACGGTCGCGAGCCCGGCGAGCGCGGTCGAAAAACAGCGTCTCGGGATCAGTTATTACGCCTGTGCCGTGGATATGGAAGCTGCCGCGGTTGGACGCATCGCACGGTCCCGCGAACTGCCGTTTTTCGCAATCAAGGCAATCTCAGACGCTGCTGATTTCGAGTTGCCTCGCATGGAGCGATTCTCCACGGCCAATGGACAGTTTCGCGAAGCAGCATTTGGTCTTCATGTCGCAATTCGCCCAAAGCTATGGTCACCTGTCATGACTATGGCAAAGAGCAGTAAACTAGCAGCGGAGCGCCTTCAGACGGAGATTCAGGCGCATATCCAAAATCATCGCTATCATCGGGACCGGATCATATGAGCACTGTGACAGCATCGCAGGAAACGACGAATTCTCTCGCCATTCCCACAACCATGCGCGCGGCTGTATACCGCGGCATCAACGATGTGCGTGTTGAGACAGTGCCGGTGCCGGAGATTGGCGCAGGCGAGATTCTCATCAAGGTCGCCGCTTGCGGCATCTGCGGAACAGACCTCAAGAAGATTCACAGTGGATCGCATTCAGCGCCACGCATTTTTGGACACGAGACGGCGGGCACGATTGCCGCGATTGGGCCGGGAGTGCATCAGTTCGAGGTTGGCGAACGGGTGATGGTCTTCCATCATGTTCCGTGCGGCGACTGCTACTACTGCCGGAAAAAGACCTTCGCGCAATGCCCGGTTTACAAGCCTGCAGGGGTAACGGCAGGCTTTGAGCCCTCGGGCGGCGGGTTCGCCGAGTATGTTCGCGTCATGGATTGGATTGTGCGAGATGGCGGCGTGGTTCGCATTCCGGATGGAGTTCCATTTGACCAGGCGGCCTTTGTCGAGCCGGTCAACACCGTCCTCAAGGGCGTCAAGTCGCTCAATCCCCAGCCCGATGAAACCGTCCTGGTGATTGGCCAGGGTCCGATTGGAATCCTGTGGGCTTCGCTGGTGTTGCGAACCGGCGCCAATGTACTTACCTCGGATCTTTACCCTGAGCGTCATTCCATTGCGGCCGGATTTGGCCTCAAACATCCAATCCACGCAGCTACCGAGAACGTGGCAGCTCGCGCCAGGGAAGCCACCGAGGGACGTGGTGCGGACGCGGTCGTAATCGCGGTCGGCGGCAATGGACTCATCCGCACCGCGATGGAGGCGGTTCGGCCGGGCGGAAAAGTGCTGCTTTTTGCGCAGACGCAGCACGGCGAGGCGATCTTCGATCCCGCCGCGGTCTGCATGGACGAGAAATTCCTGCTGGGCTCCTATTCCTCTTCTATTGATATTGAGCATGAAGTCGAGGATCTTGTTTTCAATGGCTACCGTAATGGATTCGATCTGACCCGCCTTATTTCTCACCGCTTTCCGCTGGAGCAGGCCGTCGAAGCTATTCAAGTTGCATCTAACCCTTGTGCCAGTTCGATGAAAATCATGATCGAACATGAAACGTCTGAAACCGGAGCATAGACGCGATGTCTCTCACTGTGCCCGAAGTCTTCCCCGCATCTCTCTCCGAGATCATCCCGGATAGCCTTCCCGAAACCATGCTCGCCGCTGTCCTCTATGGTCAGGAAGATGTGCGCATCGAGCAGGTTCCCGTGCCTCACGCCGGACCCGGTGAACTGATTGTGCGCGTATCCGCCGCACTCACGTGCGGCACTGACCTGAAGGTCTTTCGCCGGGGCTATCACGCCAAGATGATCCATCCGCCGGCGCTCTTTGGACATGAGCTGGCGGGGGTGGTTGCGGAGGTTGGCGAGGGCGTTACTAACTTCGCGGTCGGTGACCGGGTAATGCCGATCAACTCCGCGCCGTGCGGTGAATGCTACTTCTGCAAGCGCGCACAGGAGAATCTTTGCGAAGACCTGCTCTTCAATAACGGCGCTTATGCCGAGTATTTCCGCATCTCGGCCCGCATCGTCGCGAAGAATACGATGCTGGTGCCGCCGCACGTTTCGCTGGAACACGCGGCGCTGACGGAACCGCTGGCCTGCGCGCTGCACGGTTTTCAGGATTCGAATCCGAGGCCCGGCGATACGGTTGCCGTGATCGGCGGCGGCCCGCTGGGGCTGATGATTATGCATGTTGCATCGCTGGCCGGATGCAAGGTGATCGCAGTGGTTAAGCATGATGCGCAGGCTGCTATTGCCCGGGCTCTTGGTGCGGCCCACATCGTTCAGACGACCATTGCTGAGGACGCTGTCAGTGCGGTTCGGGACCTAACTCCCGATAAACGTGGCGTAGATATTGCAATTGAAGCGGTAGCTCTGCCGGAGACGTGGGAGCAGGCTGTGGAGATGGTTCGCAACGGTGGTCTAGTGAACTTCTTCGGTGGCCCGGAGACTGGAACGAAGGTTCAGTTCGATACCAATCGTCTTCACTACGGCGACTTGACTTTGAAAGCGACCTTTCACCACACGCCGGCGATCTGCCGCGATGCGTTTGAGCTCATCGCGGGCGGGAAGTTCAAGGCAGGTCTTTTCATTACCGGACACGCTCCGTTGAGTGAATTGAACGGGGCGTTTGCGCAACTGCTCAATCGCGGCAGCCAGGGTAATCAGATCAAGACTGCTATCCTGCCTGCATCAGGTTTAGAACCCGCTGCGGGGAAGGTCGAAGCGTTACCATAGGGATTGTGAGCTCTGTTTCCAATCCGGTGCAAGACCGCGAAGTTTTGCAAGGTGATCTGCGGCAGAAGGGCTGGGCTGCGCTACCTGCCAGCTACGGTATTCCATCCGTTGCTCCGTCACTCGATGAGGCCCGGGCTTGGTGCAAGCATCTGGCGGAAACACACTACGAAAACTTCCACGTCGCCTCATGGTTTCTGCCGAAGAAACTGCGCCCGCATTTTCACGCCATCTATGCGTATTGCCGGGTCTCGGATGATCTGGGCGATGAGACGGGGGATCGCGAGCAATCGCTGGCCTTGCTGGACCAATGGAACGAGGAGCTGGATGCCTGTTATGCCGGGATGGCTCGTCATCCGGTTTTTGTTGCGCTGGCGGAGACCATCAAGGCCTGCGGTATTCCCAAAGAGCCTTTTGCCGATCTGCTTGTAGCGTTCAAACAAGATCAAACCGTCACGCGATTCCGCGATATGGAGGAAGTGCTGGCGTATTGCCGTTATTCGGCGAATCCGGTCGGGCGACTGGTGCTGTATGCCTGTGGCTATTCCGATACTGAGCGCTTTCGGCTTTCGGATTTGACCTGCTCGGCGCTGCAATTGGCGAATTTCTGGCAGGACGTGGCCAGCGATTATCGGCAGCGTGACCGTATTTATATTCCGCAGGACGCGATGCAGCGTTTTGGAGTGACCGAAGAGACGATTGCGGCAGGAGTCGCTACGCCAGAATTCAAGGCTCTGCTGCGTGAGCAGGTGGACTACGCCAGATCGCTCTTTGAAGGTGGAATTCCTCTGATCGGCATGGTGGATAACGAACTGGCGCTGGACCTGGATCTCTTCAGTCGCGGCGGACTGGAGATTCTTCGCGCGATCGAGCAACGCGACTATGATGTCCTGTCCGCTCGTCCGGACATCTCCAAGACGACCAAGATTGGACTCGCCTTGCGCGCCGTCTCCGGCAAGTTTCTACCCGGCCTGCGATTGAAGAGTAAAGCAGCATGACAACGGCGCAAGCGAATCGGCAAGGTGAGCCGGTCGCAACCTCAACAAATCTGGACGAGGCGTACGCACTCTGTAGGGCCATCGCAAAGCGCGAGGCCAAGAATTTCTACTATTCCTTCGTCGCGCTGCCGCCTGCGCGGCGAAATGCAATCTGCGCCATCTACGCCTTCATGCGCAAGGCCGACGATCTTTCGGACGATGAGAGTTTTTCCCGCGAAGAGCGGCGTATACAGCTTGGTCAGTGGCTGAAGTTGTGGCATGTGGCGCGGAGCGGAGGAAGGACGGACGACCCCGTGTTTATGGCTGTTCGCGACGCCTCTGCGAGATTCCAAATCCCATTCAGCCTTCTTGACGAGCTTGTTGCCGGAACGACGATGGATCTCGACGCGGCTTCCTCCGATACTCCGGACACCTACGCCACTTTCGCGGACCTCTATCGCTACTGCTACCTGGTTGCATCGGTGGTTGGCCTGGTGTGCATTCGGATCTTCGGCTATTCGGACCCGCGTGCCGAGAAGCTGGCCGAGGAGACGGGCATTGCGTTTCAACTAACCAACATTCTGCGCGATGTGGCCGAGGACGCCGAGCGCAACCGCATCTATCTGCCGCTCGAAGATCTGGCTCGGCATGGCGTGACGGTCGACCAGCTTATTCATAGAAAGAGTACTATTACAGCGGAAGAACGCGCGCTTCTCAGGGAGATCGCTGATCGCGCGGAGAGCTATTACCGCTCGGCGCAGGAACTGCTTCCATTGATCGATGCGGAGAGCCGTCCGGCATTGTGGGTGCTGGTTTCCATCTATCACCAGTTGCTCAAGCGCATCGAAAAGGCCGATTACGATGTCTTCTCGAAACGGGCCAGCGTTCCCACAGTGCACAAAATCGGGATTCTCACTGCAGGCATGTTCCGGATGGGAGCAATTCGGCTCTTTGGGCCGTTATTCTCGAAGTAGTAACTATGGCCAGTCTCCCGAATCGCCCATTCAGCCTGAACGCATTTCACTCCGCGGAGCCTCCAAAGCCAACGCAGAAAACCGCGAGCACCGTTACCGTGGTCGGCGGCGGCGTTGCAGGCCTCTCGGCAGCGTGCGCTCTGGCGGATGCCGGATTTCAGGTGACGGTACTGGAACGTCGAGGGTATCTGGGCGGCCGTGCCTCGTCGTATCTGCATCCCGGCACTGGTGAAGTGATCGATAATTGTCAGCACGTGCTCTTCGGGTGCTGCACCAATCTCGTCAGCTTTTACGAGCGGATTGGCGTTGCCGACAGGATTTTCTGGGACAGCCGGATGACGCTGATCGAGCCAGGAGGGCGGCGCTCGGTGCTGCAACCATCCGGTTTGCCTGCGCCGATGCATGGTCTGCCCGCGATTCTCAGCTCAAAATGCTTTTCGTTCGCGGACAAGCTCTCGCTCATCTTCGCCTTCTCCTCGGTGATGGCCGGGAAAGTGTTTGGCCTGAAGTCCGACCCCAACCGGAGCCTCTACGATTGGCTTGAGACGCACATGCAGTCCCGCGGAGCCCTCGATCGCTTCTGGCGGCTGGTGATTGCCAGCGCATTGAATGCCGATCTGGACCAGATCAGCCTGCCGTATGCGACGAAGGTCATCCGGGAGCTGTTTCTCAATTCGCCTGCGGCGGGAAGCATGGGAATGAGTATCGTTCCATTGAGCGAACTCTACCTGGGCGCGCAGAAGTATCTTGAAGCCCGTCGTGGCCGGATCGAATTCAACGCAAATGTCGAGTCTGCCAACTGGGATGCTGCGAATGGAACCTGGACGATTCAGACGCAGGGCGGCGAGTTCCGGTCCGAGATGCTGGTGCTGGCGCTGCCATTCGAGGCGACGGCGAAGCTGCTGCCTCATCTGCCTGCCAACCCCGCGGCTGCGGAACTTGCCACGAGCATGAAGACTCTGGCGCATTGGCCAATTTGCAGCATGCATCTCTGGTACGACCGCGAAATTACAGAACTTGACCACGCGGTGTTGCTCGACCGTGACATTCACTGGATGTACCACAAGTCACGATGGCAGCCTTTGCGTGACTCCAAGGCCAGCTACATCGAGCTTGTGGTCAGCGCTTCGACAGAATTTGCCGCGCTTAGCCGGGAGCAGGCTCTGAGTCGGGCGACCAGCCAGCTTGCAGAGTTCTTTCCGGAGGCTGCTAGGGCCAGACTTGTCAAATCCGCGCTCATCAAAGAGATGCGGGCGACTTTTGGAGTTCCACCAGGTGTTGACGGTGCAAGGCCAAGCGCGATCTCGCCGTGGCCGAACTGCTTTCTGGCCGGGGATTGGACGGCTACCGGATGGCCCTCGACGATGGAATCTGCCGCGCGGAGCGGCTTCCTGGCCGCTGAAGCGTTGTGCAGCAGTCTTGGCGACCGGAGGAAGTTTCTGGTCCCGGATCTGCCGCCGACTGGCTTGATGAAGCTATTGGGATAGCGATCAATTTTTCGGCGCGTCTGGTTTGACCTGATCGTCGTTCCGCTCCTGATCCTTCTCATCCTTATGGATCGCGAAATAGTCATTCTGCTCGTGCAGAAGCCGCGTTGCCTGATCGGCTAGCTCCTCGCCGCTCTCGATCGCCTCCTTGCGAGCGAGGTCGAAGCCGCTCTCGCCGGGTAAGACCCGCAGTATATTAAGCCATCGCGGCGTGTCGTCCGTCAGCGTCTTCAAGGCTTTGCGAATATCGGAGTGGCGATCGGAGTACTGGTCGAGATTACTTCCGGTTTCGTCCATCAAAGCCGTGAAGTCCTGGAGCAAATCATCCAGCTTCAAGACTCGCTGTGCAGACTTCGGCCGTCCGGTAAGGCTTTTGATATGGTCAGCTCGGTCGTCCAGGAACTTGGTGTATAGTTTGACCCGTTCATTGGGAAAAATGGCAGTTTCGCGGACCTGTTCGATCTCAGTTTCAGTCAGGGTAGCGGTTCGAACACGCTGCCCCTGCAAACAGGTAGACACCATGAGGAAGAGAGCAAGCGATACGGCAGCGGGAAAATTTCTCAATTTCATAGCCGTGCCGCATATCCTAAAGCCGCACGGCTGCTGCACGCAAGGGCCCAGCACTGTGCTCCGCGCTTTTCTCCAGATCTCAATAAGATTTCAGGAGGGCCTTGGTATAATCTCGATGCAGAATTCATGAAATATAAATCATGTCGAAACCGAGAACCGTGAAGAAGACTGTTGGTAGATGTTCCGTTTAAAGCGTGAGTAGAGGATGGCCTGTATGCCAATGACCTTGAAGAAACGCATCAAGGAAGCCTTATTGCAGCGCGGCTTCGACTTTCGCCGCCGGCAGCCCGATGAGATGGGCCATGATCCGTACAGAGATCTGAGTTATTTACTCGATGTTGCAACGAACCCTATCTTGTTCGACGTGGGGGCGAACGTCGGCCAAACCGTAGCCTCGATTCACGAGCGATTTAATTCTCCCGTTATTCATGCATTCGAACCAAGTCCTGCAACCTTCGAGAAACTGAAACAGAGGACGAACGGGATACCCAATCTGATCCTGAATAATTTTGCCGTCGGGGCTCATCCCGACCAGCGGTTGTTATTTGAGAATGTGCATCCAACTTTCAGCTCTTTTTTGCCGACTGGCAAGGATGGCGGAAGCCGGGAATTGACGGGGCAGGTAATGGTCGACATCAATACAATTGATAGCTATTGCCACCGGGCGGGCATCACGAGGATTGATGTTCTCAAGTCTGATACACAGGGGTTCGATTATGAAGTTCTGAAGGGTGCCATCGGGATGCTTCAGGAACACCGAATACACTTTCTCTTGATAGAGCTGCAATTTCTTGAATCGTATGTGGGAGCGCCTCAGTTCGAAGAGGTTTATGGCTTTCTAAAGAGCCTCGGGTTTCTACCCATGGCTTTCTACAAACAACTGCATCATGGCTCGCATTATTCGCCACTTGCCGAGATTGACGGGTTGTTTGTCGACCCGCAGTGGCGTCGCGTTTGACCGCGAGGCAGATTTGCAAGGAACTTTGCCTATTTGCGAAAGACCTGCAACATCGTCTCAGTCTGAACCTGATTCACCTGGGCCAGAGCCTGCTCCATTAGGGGACGGTCTTCGATCGAGCTGGCGTGAAGCAATTCGTTGAGGCGAAAGGCCGTGTGGCGGAGCAGGATTTGGGCGCTTTTAAGCCGCTTTTCGTCGTTCGCTACCATCATGTGAATTTTTTGCGCGACAAAATTGACATGCTTTAAGGTGTCGGCGGCTTTGTTGTTTTCTCCGGCTGCATACTGCGCGGACGAATATTCGATCATTTCGTGGACAAGCTCGGCATATAGAAAGCACTGCTCTTTGGGCGGTGCTGTGCTGGCCTTCAACTCCAGAGCGGCGATGCTTTGTGGGTCAGGCTGCTTTTCGTCGAAGGATGCAGAAAACGAGCGAGTCGGGGAAGCCACGAACAGGAGGGTAACAACGGCGACGGGAAGAGCGTAACGCATGGTGACACCCCACGGTTAATCCAGTTCATCGGCTGTTTACGGAGTTTTCTCCAAAATTGCCAATCTTTGTCGCGCCTGCCACTCCTGATCGGGGAATTTTCCTGTTGCCGAATCCAAAAAGCGGTGATAGTAGGCGACGGCCTGCTTCTTGTCGTGAAGAGTATCGTATGCAGTCGCCCATAGGAAGTATATAAAGGTACTATCCGGCAGATATTTTGATCGCGCTGTAAGAGCGTGTAGTGTGATAGTGGGTTGATGGGTCTCAAATGCTGCAAATGCAAGCCCGTTCCAGGCTTCTCCGTTGGTTTCGTCGATCTCGGTCGCCGTCTGAAATGCCTTGAGCGCCTCGGGGTAGCGGCGCAAACGGATGAGATTTTGCCCATGACCGGCCAATAGATCGGAATCCCGGGGACTGGCTGCCAAGAGGGTTACGTAGAGCTGATCCGAGTCGGCGTATTCCCCGGCGTCTGCCTCGACCTGTGCCAGCATTCGGGTAATCGCAACATCTTTGGGGTGCTTTTCGTGGAATTGCTGCAGCATGGGAAGCGCGTCAGCCTTGTCCTCGGCGACGTAGACGGCTGCCAATTGCGCTGTCATCGCGGGATCGTCCGGGGTTTTCTTCAGCGCGGGCTGGAGAATCTCTTCCGCTTCCGGATATTTCTTCTGCGCAATCAACAGGTGGGCCAGCCCCGATACAGCGGCGATTGAATCAGGGATCGACTTGAGCACTCTTCGATAGGCGGCCTCAGCGCCTGCCGCATCGCCGTTGGCATCGGCCAGATTTGCGGCCATCAGGGTGTCTTCCGGAGTTTCAGGAGTCAGCTTCAGCGCCTCGAGCAGATCGATGGAGGCCTGCGCCGGGTCGGGCTTTCCGTCGATACCGGCTATATCGATGCGCGCCAGAGCACGCCAGGCTTTCGCTTTGGAGGAAGGTTCGGCTGCGCCGGGGTCCAGCGTGGTCGCGGTCCACAATACGGGCCGTGCCTCGGAGGGCTTGCCAGTTCGTGCGAGCAGGAGCCCAAGAGAGATTTGCGCCTCAAAGCTTTTCGGGTTGGCTGCGATGGCTTTGCGGTAGAGCGTCGCTGCGTCATCATTGCGAGCCTGGGCGTCTGCGATGTATCCGGCATCGAAAAGCGCTCGGGCATCGGCGGGATGCGAAGCCAGCCAAGAGTCCAGGATTGGTTCGGCGGTCGTCCAATCGCTCTTGACGATAGCGGCTTCCGCTTTCGCGACCTCAGGCGACACCGCATCCTGCTCCATGGGGGCGGAATCCCGCTGGGCCCCAGGCGTTGACTGGGCAGAGGACGCTTCCTGCGCTTTGACGTCTGACCAAGCAAGCGTTACCGAATAGACCAATAGGACGAAAAGCAACCGACGCACGTAATACCTCACTCTTAGTTTACCGGCAGGGGTTCACCAGGATTTAGACTCTCCGGCTGGTGATCGGGGATTAGGGCCTGCTAACACGATTGCAGCGGCGAGAAATTTGCAGAAGTATTTTGGCTTTTATCGAATTACGAGAGTAAATCCGACCGGCCTCGCCAAGCGTACTTCGGGCAAGGAGCAGGGATGATCGGAGTCGCATCAGCCAGAAGGATTTTCCTGAGGGCAATGGCGGCCGTCCTTTTTCCAAAACCACCGGCTAGTCCAGCCGGTCTCCATTCGTTTCGAATTTTGGTATCTGAGGGGAACTAAGTTACCAAATGAATTTAAGGTTTCAAATTGATCACTTGTGCATTTTCTTCTTGCGCGTTGTAACCTTTGGCTCGTAGCGTCACTCCTACGGGTCGATTCACCCTCCCTGCAGAGGCAAACGGAACGCTGATCGCCTCTGCTTCGGCACTCACGCGCGGAGTCACTCCGCCAACAAACCCAAGCGAGGAAACCCAAGATGAAAACTTCTCTCAATGCACTTCTGCTCAGCGCCGCTCTCACTGGTCTCGTTGGCGGCACGATGGCCGCAGCGCAGCCTGTAACCAACGGCGCTGGCCAGAACAGCGTGAAGTCTTCCACGGCAGGCGTTCGCCTCGTCGGTCAGGACACGACCACCGACAAGCACTCTTGCAAAGGCAAGAACGATTGCAAGGGCAAGGGTGGTTGCAAGTCCAGCGACAACGGCTGCAAGGGCAAGAACAGCTGCAAGGGCAAGGGCGGTTGCGCCACTGACGGTTCCAAGCCGCCGAAGGCTGCCTAACCACTAACCTTGATTCTGTTCCACACTCTCAACTTTTCGATGAGATAAAGCGATGACGGGGATGGGCCGCCTGGCTCTCCCCCGTCTTGGCATACAACATTGTGTTGCCTTGCAATTCTTTTTTCATCCACCTATTAAGAGGTAATTTATGGCCGGAAACCGGTTCAATGCATTCCAGAATCACGGTGTCGGCATCGGTTTGCGCATTCCCCACTACGAACATATCTTTGCTCACCAGCCTGCGGTGGACTGGTTCGAAATCATCTCCGAGAACTACATGATCGACGGCGGTCGGCCGCTTCACATGCTCGACCGCATCATGGAACGATACAAGGTAGTTCAGCACGGCGTGTCCATGTATTTCGGCGGCGCACAAGGCTCCGATCCGGAACACATGCGCCGCCTCAAGAGCCTGACGAAGCGCACGAAAACGCCGTGGCTCTCCGACCATCTGTGTTGGGGCAGCATCGACGGAACCTACTCGCATGATTTGTTGCCTTTGCCATACACGTGGGAGGCCGTCGAGAAAACAGCGGCCCGCATTCGCGAAGTGCAGGACTTTCTTGAGATTCCGGTAGCCGTTGAAAACGTCAGTAGCTATGCGGAATTTGTCGCTTCGGAAATGACCGAGTGGGAGTTTCTGAACGAAGTCGTCGAGCGCGCCGATTGCGGCATTCTTCTCGATGTGAATAACATCTACGTCTCCTCGGTCAACCATGATTTCGCGCCCATGGATTACGTGAACGCGATTCCAGCTGAACGCGTCGCGCAGATTCACATCGCTGGGCACACCCGTTACGAGAAGTACATTCTGGACACCCACGACCATCCAGTGATCGACCCTGTCTGGGAACTCTACGCACGTGCCATCGAGCGCTGTGGTCCGACGCCAACGCTGCTCGAATGGGACGATCGGATACCGTCTTTCGAAGAGGTCTGGAACGAGGCTCGCAAGGCAGAGCGCTATCTTCTTCCGGCGAAGGCTCAGGCGGACGAAGCCGAGTTGGCAGGAGCGGCGCGATGAGCCAGATCATGAATGTGCCGATGAAGCTTGAGGACTTGCAGCGAACCATGTGCGCCGCAGTCATGCAGCCACTGACGGCAGACGAAGAGATGCAATCGCACGACGTCACCGGGCGTTGGAATGGCCGGGCCATGGCGGAGGTCGCCGAACAGTTTATTGCGCCGAATAATAGACTGACCGCCTTCGAGCGTCTTGAGATATACAACCGGCAGTATTGGTTTCGGCTGCAAAGCGCCTTCACCGAGGATTTTCCTGCTCTCAGGTCAGTCGTAGGCGCCGAGCGATTTGACGCGCTGATGAACGCCTATCTGGCGGCCCATCCGAGCCGATCTTTCACGCTCAGAAACCTGGGATCTAAACTTTATGCATGGCTATCTCAAAATTCGGAGTACGCGGGACGCAGGCTGGCGTTGGCCCTGGATGTCGTAAGCGTCGAGTGGGCCTGCATCGAGGCGTTCGACAATGCCGAACTCGCGCCCTTAAGCCCTGCGGAGGTCGCAGCCGTCCATGCCGAGTCGCGCTTCGCATTGCAGCCTTATGTCCAGTTGCTTGCGCTTCAGTATCCAGCGGACGACATCGTTCTTGACATGCATCGCCGTCAAAAGAGGGAATCCAGTGAAGCGGGCGCTAGGCCCGAGGCGCAGGAAGAAGAACACTACGCACCGTTGCGCCTGCGCAAGCGAGCCACATGGCTGGCAGTGCATCGCGCCGACTTTTCTCTCTACTACAAGCGCCTCACTCACGCCGAGTACCGCACTCTCACTGCACTCCGTGAAGGCCGCACTCTGTCCGAAGCTTTGGAAGCTGGCTTCGCCGGCTCACATATGGCCATAGGAACACAGATCAATCAAGTGAGAGCGTGGTTCGCTCAATGGGCAGAGCTGGGTTGGATCTGCAAACCAGCTGATACCCCCGCAAATCTATAAGCACTCATGGAAAAGTCAGGAAAGAGATCGGAAGAGAACTGAGAATGATTCGACGTCTTGTAAAACTGTATGATTCGGCTGTCGCACTGTTGAATTACCTGAAAAGCCCGTTATTGTTGGCGATACGCCTCTACTGGGGCTGGGAGTTAGTCCAGGACGGATGGGGAAAACTGCATCATCTGGATAAAGTCACAGACTTCTTCACCTCGCTGAATCTTCCCCAGCCTCACGTGACCGCGATCGGGGTGTCGCTGCTGGAGCTTGTGGGAGGCGCACTTTTCGCGCTCGGCATCGGCACCCGGCTGATCGCCTTGATGCTTTTTGTCAACATGACTGTGGCTTATCTGGCGGCTGAGCCGGAGGCCTTTGCGGCGATCCTCAGCGACCCTGACAAGTTCACCGCGGCATCGGCCTATAACGATTGGTTCGCTACCCTGCTCATCCTGATTCTTGGTCCGGGTTATCTGGCTGTCGATACCTTTTTAAGGCATCTATTCCGAAAGACAGAGACCTAGTCCGCGGAACTCAACTGGACAGGGTATGATTTCCACATCACTGCGGATGCGGGAATCGTGCGAATCCTCTATATATTAACTTCCCTTGGAATAGGCGGAGCAGAGAAGCAGGTGGTCGCACTCGCGGAGCGCATGGCCGCAAGAGGCCATACCGTTGCGCTCATTGTCTTGAAACATGCGGACGAGGAATGGCCCGTGAAAATTCCGGTCTTGCGTTTGAACCTGCGCAAGACACCGATGGGTATTCTTCGTGGCTTACGTTTCGCGAAGAACTTTGTCACTCTCTTCCGTCCCGATATCCTCCACAGCCACACATTTCCGGCAAACCTGTTCACTCGCACGCTGCGATGGATGCTGCAAGGCAAAAGCTCAGGCTCAGCCTCCGCACCGCGCGTCATCAACACGATTCACAATGTCTATGAAGGCGGCTGGCATCGGATGTTCCTTTACCGTTGCACCGATCCTCTTGTGGATCAGGTTACGGCAGTGAGCGCCGCTGCCGCGCAGCGCTTCGTGGAGCTGCGTGCAGTGCCTGCTATCAAGATGCGCGTGCTCACCAACGGCATCGATACAGACGCGTTCACGCCCGATCGCAGCCGCCGCAAGAAGATGCGCGCGGAGATGCTCGCGGGCGACGACTTCCTCTGGCTCGCTGTGGGCCGCCTCGCTCCGGCCAAGGATTTTCCCAATCTCCTGCGCGCTTTTGCCCAACTGCGCGCCGCCCGTCCAGAGCGTCCAGGCACGTCTTTATGGATCGCCGGCGAAGGAGATCGCTCGCATGTAGAACCTGGCACACCTCATGTCGGATCAGCCGATGGAGTCAGGCTGCTCGGCCTCCGTCGGGACATTGTCGATCTGCTCGATGCCGCCGATGGCTTCGTACTCTCATCGGCATGGGAGGGCTTGCCACTGGCGATCGGCGAGGCAATGGCGATGGAAAAGCCTATCGTTGCGACCGACGTGGGCGGAGTTCGCGAGTTGGTTGGGAATGCAGGATTCGTCGTTCCTGCAAAGGACAGCAACGCGCTTGCGGCAGCGATGCTGGAAGTAATGACATTGACCGAGAAGGAACGAAGAGTACTCGGAAGAGATGGCCGCGAGCGAATCGTTAAGCAGTTTTCGATGAACGCAATAGCCGTGCAATGGGAAGAACTCTACTTACAAACCCTCAACGGGAAAACCGCATGAAAAACCGGCTTCACAGCCTTCAACGAAGGATCAATCTAGAACTCAATTCGGAATTAGACAAAGCAACATTGGCGCCACTGGTGGTCGCCGCCGCGTTGCGGCTCGGTCTTATGTTCGCGGCGTTCCTTCTTACCGGAACCAGTGTGATGACGCAGGGCGATACCCCCAGCTATCTTGAGCCTGGCCGGAATCTTATCTTGCATGGCGCGTTCACGACCTCCGGGTTGCCGGAGACAGATCGAACACCCGGGTTTCCCCTCTTTGCCCTGCTCACCGGCACGCTCTTCGGGAATGTATTGTTGACCCTCGTGGCGCAGATCCTCGTCTCGCTGGCATCCCTGCTTCTGGTGCGGAAGATCGCCGAACGGATCTTTCCCCATCGCAACGCGGGAACAAAGGCTGCGTGGCTGTATGCCTGCGAGCCGCTATCGATCGCCTCAACCATTCGGGTAATGCCGGAGACGCTGTTTGTCTTTCTTGTTCTCGTCGTTATCGAGCGGCTGACAGCGTGGCAGAAGTCAGGCAAGGTGGCGCCGTTGGCCCTCGCCGGCGTATTCCTGGCGGCAGCAACCTTTGTGCGTCCGGTCAGCTACTATCTTGTAATAGCGCTCGCCATTGGCATCGCTCTTACAGCCGGGAAACAACGTGACCTGTGGTGGAAGGCACCCGCAGTTTTGCTTGTAAGTTCCTTACCATGGCTGGCAGCATGGCAAATACGCAATTCCATCGAAACAGGCTACAGCGGTTTCTCCAGCATCGTCGAACAGAATCTATATTTCTTTCAGTCAGCCGAAGTTACTGCAGAGTTGGAACATACGACTCTTGGCGCGGAGCAGGACAAGCTAGGCTATCCTGACGAATCCGCTTATATCACCATGCATCCTGAGCAGCGTCAATGGAGCCAGGCCCAGCGGCTTCACTTCATGCGCGAACAGGCAATCAGTGTACTGGCGCAACACCCTGTACTGTACCTGAAGACGCACATCGCAGGCGTCGGATTGGTAGCATTCACGCCCGGCGCGGCAGAGTTGCTTCAACTGCTGGGTGCGTACCCTTCGCCTTGCTCGATGCCGCGCCGCATCGTGAACGAAGGCGTTATGGCATCGGCTTTGCGAATCTACTCAACTCATCCCGGCGTGACCATTGCGATGGTTCTGCTCGAAGGCTTTCTGCTTTTGATTTATTGCCTTGCAATGTACGGTTTCGCGAGTGCCGATCGCACAACTCCTGCCGCCCTGACAGTCGTGGGGATCGCGCTGTATTTCCTGCTCATTTCCGGCGGAGCGCAGGCCGTAGGGCGCTACCGCGCGCCGATTATGCCATTGTTGTGCGTATTCGCTGCAGAAGGAACGGTTCATTTATGGAACAGAAAAGCGCGGGGCCATAGTAGCCCCACGCTTGAAATTCACAGCATGAGTTAGAAGCTGAAGACCGTCTGAAAGAAGATCCGCCGAGCCGCCGCGCCTTGTGAGAAGATACCGCCCTGCAGGCTTCGTGATTTTCCGAATTCGCTGTTCCCGACGGTTCCAATCGGTGTGCCGTAGTCGATATCGTTGAAGAGGTTCAGCGCCTGAGCACTGAATGTCAGGGTGTACTTCCGCCCTGTGGCTGTTGGTGCAAACATGCCGCCGGGTCCGCCGCGACCACCACCGCCCCCACCGAAACCGCCCGGTCCAAATCCACCGCCCGGTCCGCCGCCCCCGCGTCCGCCTCGAGGTCCGCCATCTCCCGGAGGCCCGCCCTGGTTGGCGTTCGCGTCAGCTTTCTCCAGCTTTGGCCCGACTCCAAACGCGCGGCTGATGCGCAGATTCAAAGCCACAGCCGCAGGTCCATGCCCGGCATTATTGGCCAGCAGCGTTTCGCCCGCCAGAGGAGTCGCGTTGGTATCGAAGCATCCATAGGAAGTCTGATAAAAATCGTTCGCACCCGCAGAACATTCCGAGCTATTCGCTACGTATGGCCGGTCGTTAAAGAAGGAGTCGCCATTGTTGTCGCTTGCGGTGACAATGTTGAAAGGCCTGCCTGCTTGCGCAATCAGGAACGGGTTGAAGCGGATCCCCTTTGGCCCGAGATAGTTGGCTATCAGGAAGACTTGATTGCGCGAGACAAAGCTTGCCCGCCCGTAATCCTGGCTGAGATTGTTCGAGTTCGACGCAATCGACCCGCCCGCTCCATCCGTATGCGCGAAGCTCAACGTATAGAAGCCGAATATATTGAAGTTGGGACTGAAGCGGGCATTCGTATTCACGATCATCTGATCCTGCTTGTAAATGCCCTCGGGAAAGTACTGATACACGTTGCCCAGCGCTGCGTTGTAGGTTGGACTGTAAGGCGCATTGGCGTTGATCTCGACCAACTGATGCACGCCCTGCGAGTGGAGATAGGTCACCGTCACCGTCTGTGCCTTGGTAAGCTGGCGCTCGATGCTCGCTCCAAACTGCTGCGTATACGGCGAGTGATATGTGGGATCTACCTGGTACAGCGATCGCTTCCCAGTCGTGCCCGTCCCGCAGGCAGTCGAGTCAAAGGCCGTGAAGCTCTTAGTAAAGCAATCTGGGCTCACAGGGTTCGTCTGGCCAAGCGTGTACTGTTGTTGCAGGATGGAGCGATTGATCGTCAGGAAGTTGGCAATCGGAAGGCGATCGTAAAAGATGCCATACCCGGCGCGCAGGACGGTCTTGGCCTGCTTGCCCTTCATGCCGTCCAGCGCATAGGCCATCGAAAACCTCGGCGCCCAGTCGTCATGATCGGCAACATGGTTTTGCGATTCCCAGCGCAGCCCTCCCGATAGCGTCAGGCGCGAATTGAATCTCCAGTCATCCTGAATAAAAGCCGCACCATCGAAGACATTCCCCACTGCGCTCTGAACGCCGGTGGCGTAGGTCAATTGACTGGGCGCGATAGTTGCGGTCGTGCCATTCAGCGCGCTCTGGACCGCGCTCGAATAGTCCGAAGGGGAAGCGAAGGTGAACGTGCCGTTGAAGCCCGAGTCGGCAAAGTTGGCGTCCCGGCTGTCGCGAAGCCGCGTCCCAAACTTGACCGCGTGTTTTCCCAGCGACATCGTAGTGAGGTTCTGAAACTCCCATCGATCCGTATGGTCGTGCACATTCTGCGACGGGTTTCCCCCCGCCGTAAATGTCGATTCCTGCACCTGGATCGTCGGAGCAGTACTGACGGGGGTCGTATACGCGAGCGCGCGGTCGTATTGGAAGCGCGTCTCGTTGACGATGTGATCGCTGATCACTTCGGTGTCACTGATCTGAATACTGTTATCGTTGGTTGTTACGCTGTTCGAGAGCGTCGGCAACTGAGTCGCGCTGATGTCCCCGGATTCAGAGTCGTGGTAGTACTGGTAGCGCATCGTCAGGGTGTTCTTCTGTCCGATCTGGAAGTCGATGCGCGGTGAGACATTCGTTCGTGAATGCGGGTTCGCGATTGCGCCATTGATATCGCCAGGGCAGTTTCCAAGGGCGTCGCACGGCGTATCGAAGATATTCTCGTTGTTGATCGAACGATGTTCCGCGGAGATAAAGAACGATGTGCTCTTGTTGAGCGAACCATTCAATGTGCCGTTGTATTGGTAGTTGTAGTACCCCGGAACATTCGGGGTAAACGGGTCGCCGGTATTGAAATTGCTGTCATTCCCCTGCACCATGAACTGACCGTGTAAATGGTCGGTACCGGGCTTGGTGAGGATCTCGATGCGACCGAATCCGAGCCGGTCGAATTCGGCGGAATAAGGATTCTGGTTCACGCGAATCTCGCGGATGGACGACTTCGGCGGAAGTTGGCCGCCCGTAAAGCCGTCGATGTAGATCTGCCCGCCGTTCGGCCCGGCCGATGGCCCCGCAAGTGCAGAAAGCTCGTTCGAAAGCTCATCCGGATCGTCCGACAGAGCCTCCAGATCCTTGCCCTTGATCACGATACTGGTGGAATTTTGATCGGCCTCCACGCTCACGGTTGGACTGTCATCCGTCACCGTGACCGTCTGTTGCGCAGTCTGGATCGCCATTGTAATGTCGACGTGCTTCGCTTGCCCCGCCGCAACTACGATTCCCTGGGAGACAAATGGCGCAAAGTTTTGATATGTTGCTGTCACCGTATAGATGCCCGGAGCCGGAACGCGCGCTTCATAGCTGCCCGCCGCGTCCGCAGTGGCTGATGCGACCGTTTGACCCTGGGAGTTGCTGATGGTGACGGTTGTGCCCGGTATCAAAGCTCCCGTTGGGTCAGAGATCTTGCCGTGAAATGTCGCTTGCGCCGCCGTCTTCGACCCTGTCTGCGGCGGAGATTGCGAAGGCGCCTGCGCGAAGCCAGCCGTTGCGCTCAAAAGCACCGCAAAGGAAATGGCGAGCACGGCGTGAGTTAGAGATGTTAGTTTTGCGTACACTTATCCCCCAATGTCGTATAAATCCAAATGAACTTTCAGTTATTGAGCCGCTTCAGCCCCACCGGAACTCATGTTCCAGTTGGAGAGCAGCATGTTCTGTGTCGAAGCAGGAGCCTGAAGCAAAGGTTCGACGCCAGCCAGCAGCGTGACCGCAGTCACTTCGGCTGAGCCCTGCGTTGAAACCAGCATGACAGCGTCGCCCTTTTGCAAATCCGCGAGGTGAATGGCGGGGGCGCGGTTCAGCATTTGTTGCAAATCGCCGCCTCCGCGTCTGCCCTGGTTGGATTCGCCTCCCGCGCCACCTTGTGCTCCGTAAGCCGGACGCGCGCCACCGGCTTGTCCTCCAGTAGCAACATTTCCAGCCGGTTGCTGACCACCTTGAGAGGAACCCTGAGCTGAATTTTGACCTGAACCTTGACCCGAACCAGATCCGGCGCCCGCGCCATTCCCTTCACCCGGCTTGGTCATCGCCGCGAGCGCCTTCGCCATCATGTCCGGCAGCTTTCGCATCTGGGCCTCCGGACCGATGTGCACCGTAACGTTCTGCTTGGTGAGCAGATCCTTGAGCGCAATCGTCATGGCCGATGCGTTAATTGAGCTGATCGTTCCGGATATATTGCGAAAGCTGCCGGAAACCACCTCAACCGCCGCCAACTCAGTCCCATCGGCATTTTTGGCGCCGCGGGCGCGCAACTGGTCGCCAGCCTGGATCGTTTCAATCGGCGCGGGCTTGGCCTGATCGAAGCTGACCGAATTCTCTGCGTATCGCCGGAGCACCGTCGTCGGAGTGGTGTGCAGCGTAATCGTCTTCTGCGTCGCTCCCGCTCCGGATACGATCACCACCACGCCCGTTCCGGCGTCGACGCTCTTCACCAAACCGCCGACTCCGTTGCGCTGCCAGTCCTCACGATCCTGCTGCTGTTTCTGGGCCAGGTCGGCCTGAGGAATCGCTACGATTGAAATTGCAGTCACCGGGTCGGTCGTCGAGTCCGGAGATAGCCGAACAAGCACCCTGTCTCCGACCGCGAGATCGCTGAACTGGATGGTCGCCGCGTTGCTCAGATCCTTGGCGCCAGGTGCAATGCGCTGGATTCGAACGCCGTCCGGAACCGTGACCTTGTGTTCCGCGCCGGCGTCGGTCTTTACCGTCAGCATTCCAGATCCAACAGCAGTGATTGTGCCGAGAAACCGGTTGGCTGCCGGAGCCGGCGTCTGGCCGGCGATACCGCCGGTCACGCCATCGGCTAGCGGCAAAGCCATCGCCGGAAGCCACGAAATACTCAGCAGCAGAGCCGCGCTTCGCAGGGCGAAACTGACATTGGATCTCTTGATATTCGCTTGCATATCTTCTCCCAACAACCCGCAAACTTCGCTAGTCCAGGTCTGGCCAGCAGGACCAATTGCGCCGTACCAGAACCAGGAAATCGACCGGTGAAAAATATGAAATTGAAACCTGGACTGGCGCTTTTCCTGCCCAAGTAGACGAGGTGGTAGGAAGGAAAGTTTACCGATTGGCATGTAACGAATTCTTGCTTCGATTGTAACGACCCGTTACATTCGCACCTTCGCTGTGGTCAGAAATTCGAAGCTGCCCGAGGGACTTATCGCGATCCCGCTCAGCCGCCGGTTGTGTACGACGATCGAATCCTTGTACCAGAGATTGAATGCGGGCAGATCGCGGGCCAGAATCTGCTGTATCCGCACATAGTCGGCACGCCGCCTGTCCTGATTGGTCGATTTACCCGCATCGTCAAGCAGGGCATCGAGTTCCACATTGTGATAGCGGCCGCGGTTAGCACCTTTGGGCGGTATCCGCGCCGTGCTGAAGGCATAGCCGAAGATATCCGGCTGCTCGTTGCCTCCTATCCAGCGCAGCGCATATATCTGGAACGAACCCCGCATCAGATCCTGAAGATAAGTCGCCGATTCGTAACTCCGGATATCGAGATTGATTCCCACTGCCGCCAACTGCTGCTGCAAAGTCGCGGCCAGCAGGCGCGTGCCTTCGTCGGTACTGGTCTTCATCGTCAGGTGTAGACGCATCCCGCTGGAGCCTCGCCGGTACCCGGCTTCGTCGAGCAGTTGTTGGGCGCGCGCTGGGTTGTATTCGTAACGCGCCACGTCGCCCGTCCATGCCCAGTGCTTCTCCGGCAGCAGGCTTACGGCAGCTTTGGCGCGGCCAGCCTGGAGCGTCTTCAGAATGAGGGGAATGTCGATGGCACAGGCAATCGCCTGCCGTACGCGCACATCGCGAAGAATTGGATCGATGGTGTTGAATGCGATGTACTGCACCTGCGTTCCGCTCACGCTTTCCACCGCCAGATGCTTCTCAGCCTCCAACACCGGAAACATATCCGGCAGCAGGGAATTGCTCTCCAGATCTGCCGAGCCTTTGCGCAGTTCGAGGGCGCGTGTAATCGGATCGGGCACGACTGCGAAGCGCACCCGCTGGATATTGCCTTGCGATGCGTCTCCCCGCCAACTCAATGGATTGCGCTCGATCACCACTTCCTTGTCGATCTCCTGGCTCACAAACCGGAACGGACCAGAGCCGACGGGATGCTGCCAGAAGTCGCGGCCGCTGCCGTACGGCACAATGCCCATCGCGCCCGCCGATAGGTTGGTCAGAAGAAAGTTGTCGGGAAATTTGAGATGCAGCACGACCGTCATCGGATCGGGAGCATCGATACTTGCGACCGAGAGGTAGCTGGCTGCCTTCGGAGTGATGATGGCTCCATTGCGCATCGAGTTGAGCGTCCACACAACATCACGCGAGGTCAGCGGCCGGCCATCGCTGAAGTGCACATTTGGGTGCAGATGGAAGATCAGCGTGAGAGGATCGGGCTGGTCCCATCGCTCCGCAAGTCCAGGCGCGACGCGGAAGCTCGCATCCCGCACCACCAGACCATCGAATATCAGTTCATCGATGTGCTCGGATTGCGCATCCGTCCCGATCCTCGGGTCGAGATTCGTAGGACTGCTCTCGATGAGAAAAACCACCGTGTTGCGGTCCACTTTTGGACTGTGACACGCGGTGAGAAAAAGTAGTCCCAGCATCGCGGCAAGGGCAGCAAACCTATGCATACGTCACCTGGCCAAGAATCGCCGGACGGTTTGCACCGGTAGCCGAGGGCACGTTGCCGGGGCGGCGATGCCATGTCTGCCAGGCCAGCAGCGCAAAGGCCGCGGCCTCTTTCGCCTCCGCAGGCATTCCGAAAGCGTCGATGGTTGTGATCCTGCAGTTGTGCGGCTTGAGCAACGCGACGAGCTGGTTCATCAGCGTTGCATTCCGCGCGCCTCCACCCGAAACGATGTAGTCGACTGGCGCTGTGCCCATCGAGGCTGCGGCAAAGCGCAGATACGCCTCGACGATGGAAGCCGAAGTGAACGCCGTGGCTGTGGCGACTGCATCCTGCTTGCGTTTGCTGATCTTGTGGCACTCCGCAAGAAACCATGCGGCATATTCGCGCCCGAACTGCTCCCGCCCAGCCGTCTTCGGGGGATCTTTGCGCAGAAAAGGATGACGCAGAGCCTTTTGCAGCACCGCCTGGAGCACAGCGCCAGTAGCGGCCACTGCGCCGCCTGCATCCATCGGTTTGCGGTAAAGCTCCATCATGAGCGCGTCGATCAGCATGTTTCCGGGTCCGGAATCGTAAGCCTGCGTTTCGTCTTCGGATGCGCCGGGCGGGATCGCTGTGAGGTTCGCAATGCCGCCGATGTTCTGCAAAACTCTGCCTCGCTTCGCATGGCGGAAGAGAACAAAATCCAGCAATGGCACCAGCGGCGCGCCCTGGCCACCGGCGGCCATATCCGCAGGACGAAAATTTGAAACGACCGGAACACCCAGCTCTCCAGCCAGAATGGAAGCCTCGCCTGCCTGCCAGGTGCAGGTGAATCTTGCTCCCGCGTAAGCCTGCGCGACGGGCTGGTGATACAGCGTCTGTCCGTGGCAGCCGATCAGCGCCAATTTCATCGGATTGCGTTCCAACGTGGCTCGAACTGCTTCGGAGTAAGCAAGCCCCAGTCTCCAGTTCAGCCGCGCCAGCTCTGCCGTCGAAGTCGACTGAGCATTCATCGCAGCGAGTACGGATCTGCGCAGTGCGGCGGGGTAGGGAAATCCCTCGTGAGCCAGTAGACGAAGTTTCGGCAGAGCGTTCCCAGTCCCTCGAATGTCGACGAGAGCTATGTCGATGCCGTCGGCCGATGTTCCGCTCATAATTCCAGCGACGATCATCGCGCCTTCCTCTCCTGCTTGATCTCCTGCTCGATTTCCTGACGGAACTGCGATATTGCTTCCCTCAGCGTGGCCAATTGCACAGAGGAAAGAGCACGCAAAAGAGGCTTGTTGAAACGAGATCTTCGCAATCGTCGCGCAACAGCGGCGCGCTCCAGTAACAATCTATGGAAGGCAGCCGATTGCTCAGCCTCATGAATCAGCGACTCATAGGCGCGCAGGATCAATTCCGGACTGTGGCAGATCTCCATCAGATGAATCCCTGCGCGAATTGCGCAGACTGCGGCTTCCTCCATGGGCGCATACTTGAGGATGCCACCCATCTCCATATCGTCGCTGAATACCAGCCCTCGGTAGCCGATCTTCCGCAACAAGATCGCAGTCACCCAGTAGGCCGAGGCGGTAGCGGGACGCTCTCCGCTGCGCGTTGCCGGGTACGTAGCGTGGTTGACCATTACCATGGGCAGCTCCGCCGCAAGCTCCCGGTAGGGCACTAGATCCTCCTGCCAGATTTGCTGCAAGGTGCGGTCGATCGCCGGTGTCTCCAGGTGAGTATCGAGGTTGCCCCCGCCAAGTCCGGGAAAATGCTTGCCGCACCCGACCACCCCTTGCGCCGCGAGACCCGACAGGAATGCGCGGGCGTATGCGATTACTCCGGCGGAAGTCGCATCGGCGGAACGCGTGCCCATTACGGCTGCGGACTCCGGCAGCGCCAGGTCGAGAACCGGGGCCAGTGTCGTGTTGAACCCGAAGGCCAGCGTCTCCCGCGCAATCAGTTCTCCATGCCGGAGCATAAGCGAGGTTGCGCCGCTCCGGAGTGCGGCCTGCGCCACTGCCTGCGCGGAAGGCATGGGCGCGATGGCATCGCGTAGACGGTCCACCGTTCCGCCTTCGATATCCACGCAGCGCAGGCTGTGCGGATTGCAGTAAGTGGTCGATTCGGCAAGTAACGCGCGGGTCTGCGCGGCATCGATAATATTGCGGCGAAAAAGGATGATTCCCGAGGGCTGAATCAGCTTGAGCCAGGCGCGTTCCAGCCGCGTCAATTCCGTCCCGGACAAACCGACGACGAGCAGGCTGCCAGCCGCATGGCGAATGTTCTGGGTCATCGCGCGCTCCGGGGATGATTTCCGCCTGCCGGAGCAGCGGTTTCGCCCAACTCCTGCTTGAGTTCCTCCAGCAGATTGAGCGCCTGCAGCGGAGTCAGCGAGTTGATATCGGTTTCCGCGATCCGGTCGACGATGCGTTGCGAAAGCGGGGTGAAGATGGTCATTTGCACCGGCTCAGCAGTCTCCACCTGAACGCTGCGGCGCTCCTGCTTTTCGTGTTGGCGAAGGACATGGCGCGCACGTTCGAGGACGGCCTTGGGCAGCCCGGCGAGTCTGGCTACTTCAATGCCGTAGCTCTTCGAAGCTGCGCCTGGTTCGATGGAGTGCAGGAAGACGATTCCAGACGAGGATTCCTTGACTGCTACGCGCAGGTTGAGGACGCGGGGAAGCTTTTCAGCCAGCATCGTCAACTCATGATAGTGAGTGGCGAAGAGCGTGCGCGCACCAATTTCCGCGTGCAGGAATTCAACTGTGGCCCAGGCCAGCGATAGGCCGTCAAATGTGGCTGTGCCGCGTCCCATCTCGTCGAGCAGGACCAGCGACTTGCTGGTTGCTGTATTGAGAATCGTCGCTGTCTCGGTCATCTCAACCATGAAGGTTGAGCGTCCGCGCGCGACATTGTCGCTGGCGCCGATGCGTGTGTAAATGCGGTCGACGAGGCCATAGCGCATTTTGGCGGCGGGAACGTAACAGCCCATCTGCGCCATGAGAATCAACATCGCGGCCTGGCGAAGATAGGTGCTCTTGCCGCCCATGTTGGGGCCGGTTATGAGCAGCAGACTGGGGTCAGTGTTGCCCGGCTCGGCATCTTCCGGATTGTGGCCGTGGAGATACAGACTGTTGGGGATGAAGCGTGTCGTACCGGATTCGCTCATCCAGTTCTCGATCACCGGATGACGAGCCGCAACGGCTTCGAGAACCGGCTCGTCCACCAGTTCGGGCCGCGTGTAGCCGCGCACAGAAGCAAGGTGCGCAAAGCCGGCAAGCAGATCAGCCTCGGCGACCACAGCCGAGGCGCGGCGGATTCGGCTTGCGGCTTCAAGAACGCTGCGGCGCAACTGCGCGAATAGCAGCTTCTCGATTTCGATGGCCCGGTCGTGCGCGGTCAGGACGCGGGTTTCGTAGTCCTTCAATTCCGGAGTGGTAAAGCGCTCGGCGTTGACCAGTGTCTGCTTGCGTTCGTAGTCGGCTGGCGCGTTGGCGAGGTTTGACTTGCTGATCTCGATGTAATAACCGAAGACGGAGTTATAGCGCACTTTGAGCGATGCGATGCCGGTGCGGGCGCGCTCGCGCTCTTCAATCGCGGCGATGGACTGGCGACCGCTGCTGCTGATGCTGCGGAGTTCGTCTAATTCCGCGGAGACACCTGGAGCGATGACTCCGCCATCGACCAGAGTGACTGGCGGCTCGACGGCGAGTGTTTTTTCGACCAGCGTTGCGATATCGATGAGTGTGTCGAGCCGAGTGGTTAGATCGCGCCATAAGGGCGCAGTCATGGCCTTCATCGAGTTGTGGAGTGCAGGTAGCCTTGCGAGGCTGGCGGCGAGCGCGGCTACGTCGCGTGGACCGGCGCTGTCGAGCGATAGCCTCGCGAGCAGGCGCTCCAGATCAAGGATTCCAGTGAATGCCTTGCGGATTTCTTCGCGGCGGACGAGGTCGCTGTGAGCCTCGGCGACTGCTTCGTAGCGTTTGTTGATGGCGTCCGCGTCGTAGAGCGGGCGCAGAATGGTTGCGCGCAACAGCCGCTTGCCCATCGGTGTCTGGCTGGCGTCGAGGGTGTGGAAGAGCGTGGATCGGGTATCGGTTCCGGAGACCAGCGGTTCGACCAGTTCGAGATTGCGGACGGTTACGGGATCGAGCTGCAGCTCGTTGGAGCGTTCGACGAAACGCAGCGAATCGAGGTGCAGTGCGTCGAGTTTCTGCGTGGATTGCACATAGTGCAGCACCACGCCTGCGGCGATGGCGGCTGTTGGATGGCCGGAAAGTCCGAAGCCTTCCAGCGAACGGACGCCGAGCTTGCGTTCGACCAGCGGAACGGCGTAATCGCGGGTCCAGACCCAGTCATCTACCCTGGTTCGCGCTGCGACTCTCTCGCCGCTGCGGTCCATTTCGGTGGCGAAGCCGTCAGGCACGGAGACGGGAAGCAGCACTTCGCTTGGTTGCGCTTTCAGGAGTTCGTCGATTGCCTGGCTGTGGGCTGTTGGGCCGGTGAATTCGGCGGTGCGGAATTCGCCGGTTGAGAGATCGAGTAGCGCCAGCGCCGAGGTTGCGCCGTCTTCGTGCAGTGCGGCGAGAAAATTATTTTGTTCCTGGCCCAGGCTGGTGTCGAAGGCGGTGCCGGGGGTGAGGACGCGCGTGACTTCGCGCCGGACGATCTTTTTGGTGAGCTTGGGGTCCTCCATCTGTTCGCAGATGGCGATGCGGAAGCCTTTGCGCAGAAGCCGCTGAAGGTAGCCTTCGGCAGAGTGATAGGGGACGCCGCACATGGGGATGGCGCGTTCGCGGTCGCGGGCGGTGAGGGTGATCTGAAGCTCCCGGGCGGCGACGATGGCGTCGTCGTAAAAGAGTTCATAGAAGTCGCCCATGCGGAAGAAGAGCAGCGTGTCGGGATGCTCGTTCTTGGCCACGGTCCATTGGCGCATGAAAGGGGTGAGCGAGTCAGCACCGGATGCGGGGGACGCGGAGGCGGGCGGAGATTCGAGGTTGTTTGCTGGATGGGCCACGGCTTCTGTTCAGAGTAAATTGAACGGCTGGCTGCATCCTAGTTTGGCCTGTTGTGGGCCTTGGTGCGGGTTGAGGGGCGAAGAGACAGGGAACGAATTTGGGTGGGGGGTAGGGGCACCCCTGTTTGTGGCTGTAAGTCATTGAAAAGGAGTTGGTTGCGGTTGAAATTAGGTCGCTAAAGCGCTGTTTTTAGACGGTTTTTGTGCGCTTTTGCTGCCCAAATTTCCTGCCGAAGAACAGACCAGAAAGGCAAGGGCAAGAACAAAGACAACTCCGCCTTTTGATTATGCACTTCGGAAAGGAAATTCTACGCAAGGCTGAAGTGTACGCTAAGTTGGACTTGCGCCCAGCCGCGAGGTGTTGGGTAGCTGGCAGCGGATCAGGCGATGCGGAGCGCCTTCTGTACTGCATCGGGATCGCGGTCGATGACCAGTAGATAAGCGCGAGTTGGGCCTTCCGGTGCGCGTCGGCCTTGCTCCCAGTGGCGCAGCGTGGTGATGTTAAAGCCGAAACGCGCGGCGAACTCCTGCTGTGTCATTTTCAGGCGAGTGCGAATGGCCTTTACGTCGAGCTTTGCTGGAATGTGCGCCTTGTAGAGGCTCTCATCTGCCGCGCCTTTGGCGTAGACCAAGGCTTCTTCAAGGCCGCGCCGGATGCTGTCGGCGATCGAGGAAGAGGATGCGGTCATGGCTTGAGCCTCCGTATTCGGTAGGATTCGACGAGCATTTTGGTCAACTGTTGGAAACTGGCGTAATCGGCGTGATTCAGGTCGTCTCGCTCGTTCTTGGCGTAGGCTGTCAGCAGGAATAGCGGCATTTCCAGGTTGTGGAAGAAGTAGATCACCCTTGCACCGCTTCGCTTGCCGCGACCTTCAAGCCCCCAGCGCAGTTTACGAATCCCGCCGGTGCCGGGAATGACCGTCCCAGCGGACGGGTTGTACGCCAGATGATCCACGAGCGCTGCTCGCTCTGCTTCGTCCAGCAACTTGCGAGTCGTGGCGAGGAACTCCGGGGTTTCGACGACTGTGATTGGTATCGTTCGCGTCAAACTTGAGTGTAGTGCATTGCACTACACGGCGCAAGATTGCAGTTTTGCTCGAATGGTTGGTCGGCGGAGAGACACTATGATCGCTCCTGCGAGGGTTTCGTCAGGCTTTGAGAAACCCACATCTTATGGAACTTGACAAAGCGAGATGTGGGGCACCTGCACCCCGCAGTGACCCATGTCAGAAATCTCAACAAAAGGTGATGTGTGAGCGCGCCAGGCGAGACGGCGGCGTTCCACCCGGCTACAACGCCCCTGAATTCAGGAGCATGCCTTATATAACGCAATCCCAAGGCTGGTCATCGTGGCGAACGCGAAAACAGGTCGACCGCCAAACGTCGATGATGCAGAGGCTATGCACCCGAGCCGATTAAGATTATTGATCGAAATCCTAACGGGCTCGGACAGCGGCTCCCCAGCGCCGGACGCCTCATTATGGGCTATGGCGAGCTTCGGCAGATTCCAGGTCTCTAAAATTGGTACATCGACCTTGCCTCGGAACGATAGCGATGCTCCTGCCATCACGGCTAGGTTCTTCACATCGAAGGCTGACATGCCTCGCAAGATTTCGACATACGCGCTCCGTAGCTCCATTTCGGTCGCAGCATCGCCAGCGTTCACAAGAAGCCGGGTCCAAGTGTCCTGTAGTTCGTCGTCTTCCTCGAGGACGGCCGCAGTGAGCAGAGGTAGGGCAAAGTTCGGAGGTATCGGGCGCGTAGGTGCGCTCAAACCGCGAGCGTCCATAAGCCTTTCCCACTTGTCCGACAGCCTGAGGCCGCGTCTGGCCGCGATGAACTTCACCTCGTTCTCGATCATTTTCCCAGCCGTGTCCAATGTGCCCCTGAAGAACAAGCTGAATCTTTCGGCGAGTTTCAGCGCCGTATCCGTAGTTTTTGCAATTTCGCCCGCGGCATCTGCCACTTTACCTATCGTGTCCTGGTCCACTTCTTTCCCTCGACACGAGGGTAGCAAATCAACCCAGCCGGAAGCGAAATCCGTGGCCGGATCATTCACCAAAGTAGTCATCGTCGGCAGCCTCGGAAAGAACTCCGAAATCAGCACGCTCCAATCAGTCAACTCCGTCTGTAATCTGTCGATCGTCGATCGCCACATACGAAAGGCGAGCCTCCTGCCCACATGCCCGTAAGTGGATAGCAGAGGTCTATTCCTGGTATAGGTTGACGCTGGATCGGAATGACGAGCATCACAGTATACTTTGAGACTAGACCGTAGGTTGGGATTGCGATGTATCTCCTTTGGCTCAGGGTGGCGGCGGTGTTGTATGCGGTGGCGAGCCTTACGGCGTTGCCGGCGGTACTGTATTCGTTTCCGCGATGGCGCAAGGTTTGTCTGCCGGCGGCTGCGCTTGCGTTCCTGTTCCATGTGGTTTCGGCGACAGAGATGCTGGGGCTTGCGCATCACTGGGTTCCGGTGGGCTATGGCGAGATTGAATCGATCCTGGGCCTTTTGATTGCTGCTATTTTTCTTGCGATCGGCTGGATTTACGGGACGGTTTCCTTTGGGGTGTTCGCTCTGCCGGCGTCGTTTCTGCTGGTGTTTGTGCCTGCGCTTGGAGCGCATCGGTACACTTTTCCGTCCAGCGGAGTGCGATTGGGCTGGCTGGTGGTGCACATTGCGTTCCTGCTGGCGGCGTATGCTTCTCTGGCGTTCAGCATGGTGGCGAGCTTCCTTTACCTGGTGCAGGAGCGGCGGCTGAAGAGGCACCTGGTAGGAGGGCACGGTCATTCGCTATCCCACCCTTCGCAAACGACGCGAAGGATGGGGCACCCGATCGGTTTCTCGGGTGAGTTTCTGCCGCCGCTGGATACGCTGGAAAGAATCGCCCACGCTACGCTGCTGTTTGGCTTTCCGTGCATGACTCTGGGCCTGTTTGTCGGCTCTCTACTGGCGCAGGAAAGCGTTGGCCCTGCCTACTTTTTTGATCCTAAAGTGCTTCTTTCCTTTGGGATGTGGATTCTCTACGTGGTGCTGCTTTACATCCGGCGCAGCGCCGGGCTGCGGGGGCGCAGGGCGGCTTATCTTTCGAGCGGCGTATTTGTCGTGATGCTTCTTGTGTGGGCCGCGAATCAACTAAGTCAGGTACACAGGTTTCCCGCGCCATGAGTCTCATACTGCTGGGCATCAATCACAAGACGGCGCCGATTGAGCTACGTGAGCGCGTGGCGATTCCCCGCGAGTCGCTGGCCGCCTCGGCAACTTCCCTGATGGGAGTTTCGGGCGTGTCGGAGGCGATGATTCTTTCGACTTGCAACCGGGTTGAGATTTTGACAGCGGCTGAGTCTTCGGATGTGGATATAGCAGGGTTTCTGCACCGGCATTTGGGCGTAGATCCGGCTCTGCTGAAGCCGCATTTGTATGTCTACCGGGACCGGGAGGCGATTCGGCATCTGTTTCGCGTGGCTGCGAGCCTGGATTCGATGGTGGTGGGCGAGCCGCAGATTCTGGGACAGGTGAAGGAAGCGTACACGGTGGCACGCGAGGCGGGAACGGTTGCGGCGCAGCTTGAGCCGCTACTGCAATCGGCGTTTGCGGCGGCGAAAAAGGTGCGGTCGGAGACGGAGATTGGCAGCACCACGGTATCGATTGCTTCGGTTGCGGTGGATCTGGCGCAGAAGATCTTTGGATCGCTGGGGGGCAAGAAGGTCTTTCTGGTGGGCGCGGGCAAGATGAGCGAACTGGCGGCGCGGCACTTGATCCGGCATGGGGCAGGGAAGATGTTTGTGAGCAATCGAACACCGGAGCGTGCGGTGCAGATGGCGGGCCGGTTTTCAGGGGCGGTTGCGCCGCAGGTGGTTCCGTGGGAACAGATGCGGGAGGCGGCAAGTTCGGCGGATATTGTGATTACCTCTACGGGTGCTGCGGAGCCGATCTTCCGGAAAGAGGATGGGCAGGCTTTTCTGCATAAGCGGAAGAATCGGCCGATGTTCTTTATCGATATTGCGGTGCCGCGCGATGTTGATCCGGAGATGAACCGGCTGGAAGGCATTTTTCTTTACGATATTGACGATTTGCAGTCGGTGGCCGCGGCGCACCTGGCGGAGCGGACTCGCGAGGCCGCGGATGCCGAGGCGATGATTGCGGCGGAGGTCGAGCGATACCATCTGAAGCTGAAGGCGGTGAATGTGGCTCCGGCGATTGTTGGGTTGCAGCAGAAAGCGGAAGAGTTGCGGCTGGCCGAGTTGAAGCGGGTGCAGGCGCGGCTGGGCGGATTGACGGCGGAGCAGTTTGCGGCGGTTGAGGCGCTGAGCCGGGGGCTGGTGAACAAGTTTCTGCATCCTCCCATGCAGGCGCTGAAGCAGGCTGCGCGCGAGGGGGATGTGGCGCGGATTGAGACGATTCGGGAGACGTATTCGCTGGGGACAGAGACGGGAGTTGCCGGTGCCGAAGAGGCTTCGGTTGGGGCTGTGATTGGTGCTGCGCGTCCGGCAAATGATCGAGTCGAGGAGCGTGCGCCTGCTGCCGATCAGGATGAGCCGGTAATTGAAAAGGTCGGGTTGTGATGCGGGCCGGGATGGTTCGGATTGGATCGCGGGGGTCGCAACTGGCGCTCTGGCAGGCGAACCACATAGCTGCTCTGCTGCGCGGGCAGGGGCATGCGGTCGAAATCGAGATTATCAAGACGACCGGTGACCGCTTGCAGGAGGTTACGTTTGCCGAGGTTGGTTCGAAGGGGATGTTTACGCTTGAGATCGAGGAGGCGCTTGCCGCTGGGCGAATCGATCTCGCGGTGCACAGCCTGAAGGATCTGCCGACGGAGCTGCCGAAGCAGTTTGTGCTGGGGGCTACGCCGGTCCGGGTTGATCCCCGGGATGTCGTTGTTTCAAAAGATTTTGCCAGGTTTCGGGATTTGCCTTCTGGCGCAAGGGTTGGGACGAGCAGCTTGCGGCGGCGGGCGCAGCTGCGTTATTTGCGACCCGATCTTGAGTATGTTGAGTTTCGCGGCAATGTGGATACGCGGTTGCGGAAGCTTGGCGAGGGACAGGCGGCTGCGATTTTGCTGGCGGCGGCAGGGTTGGACCGGCTGGAAAAGACCGAGTGGATTCGGGAGCGTCTGGAGCCGGAGGTGGTTTGTCCGTCCGCTGGACAGGGCGCGCTGGGGATTGAGATTCGCGCGAATGACCCGCGCATGACGGAGGTTGTGGCGTTTCTGGACGATCCGGCGACGCGGTTTGCGGTTACGGCGGAGCGGATTGCGCTGGCTGCTTTGGGCGGCGGGTGCCAGGTGCCGATTGGGGTGCACTGCCGGCCGTTTTCCAGCGGCGGCTATGAGATGCTTGGGGTGGTGGCCGATCCGGATGGGAGCCGCGTGGTGCGGAGTTCGGCGATGGGCGGCGATGCAGAAAAGTTGGGCCGCGCGGTTGCGACGGACCTGTTGCACCAAGGCGCAGGCGAACTGTTTCAAGGAATTGGGACACATTGAATGAGATTCATTCGGCAGATGCGTTACCGCTTGCTGGGCGGCGGGTTCTAGTAACGAGGGCGTTGCAGCAGGCTGGAAAGCTGAGCGATGGGTTGAAGGTGCTGGGAGCTGAGCCTGTTGAGGTTCCGGTGCTGGAGATACGGCCGCCGGATTCGTATGATCCTCTGGACGCGGCGCTGCGCAGGCTCGAACCCGGCAAGCTTTCCCAGGTATTTGACTGGTTGATCCTGACCAGCGTGAACACGGTCGAGACTGTTGCGGCTCGATGCAGGCTGCTGGATATTGATTTCGCGGAAATCAGGGCACTTCGGGTGGCTGCGGTGGGCAGCGCCACGGCGGAAGCTGCGCGTAAGGTGGGCTTTCGGGTGACGGTGGTGCCGGACAGCTACCACTCCGAGGGGCTGGTGGCGGCGCTGGGGAGTTCCGTGCTGGGCAAGCGGGTGCTGCTGGCTCGGGCGAAGGTGGCGCGGGATGTGATTCCGGATGCGCTGACTGCGGTTGGGGCGTTGATGACGGTGGTAGACGCTTACCAGACGGCTTTGCCGGAGGGCGCGGGCGAGTTGCTGGTTGGGGCGCTGAAGGCGGGCGTGGATGTGGCGACGTTTACGAGTTCTTCGAGTGTGCGGAATCTGGCGGAGGTGGCGCGAGAGGCTGGGATTGCGTTCCCGTTTGCAGGCGTGGCCGCTGTTTCGATTGGGCCGGTGACTTCGGCGACACTTCGAGAGCACGGATGGGAGCCGGCGGGAGAGGCTCGACCTTCGGATATTCCGGGGTTGATTGCGGCGGTTGAGCTAGTGACGCTCGGACTCGGGACTATGGAATAGGGAATTGCGCCTGCGGCGCTGTTACCTATTTGGTCCAGAAGCCTTCGTGGGCTTCGCCTGCTTCTTCTTCGAGGAGCGGACCGGTGACTTGGATCGGCTTTTGGCCTCGGGCGAAGACTTCGCGGCAGGGCAGCTTGAGGGGTGGGTTTTCCTCATGGCTGCCGGTGTAGCGTTCCAGACCCTTTTGGGACAAGGCGTAGACTACGCGGCCGATGCCGGTCCAGTAGATGGCTCCGGCACACATGGCGCAGGGCTCGGTGCTGGTGTAGAGAGTGCAGCGGGAGAGCTGAGCTGCGGTGAACTGGCGTCCGACGAGGGAGCAGGCGAGGCGTTCGGCGTGCTGCGTGGGGTCGCCTTTGGGCGGGACGGCGTTGTTGCGGGCGGTGACTAGGATCTGACCGTTGGAGTCTACGATCAGTGCGCCGAAGGGGTGAGCGCCGTGGGCTCTGGCTGCGTGGGCGAGTTCGATGGCTTGTCTTAGGAAGGCCAGATCCTGTTCTGTTGCGGATTGCTGGGGCATGGTGGATTCATCCTGAGGAATGGTTCGGGCCTTCAGCCCTCGGTTTTCTCATCTGGACCCCGCACCCAGGCCGTTGGTCTGGGCTGGGATAACGGCGCGCCGTTGGCGCTGGAAGTTCTGCCGATCGGGTGGATTTGCGGTGGATCGCCACCTGTGGGCGATTGCTTGGCTAGGAACTCCAGGTTTTGTCGGGGGCGTGGCAGAGGGTTTCGAGTGGGCAGGCGGCACACTTGGGTTTGCGGGCTTCGCAGATCTGGCGGCCATGGTGGATGAGTTCGTGGGAGAGCTGAATCCAGCGGTCGCGGGGGATTACTTTCATCAGGTCCTGTTCGACTTTTTGCGGGGTTTCGCTGCGGGTGAGGCCGAGGCGGCGGGCGAGGCGGAAGACGTGGGTGTCGACGACGACGCCTTCGGCTTTGCCGTAGGCTACGCCGAGGACGACATTGGCGGTTTTACGGGCGGCGCCGGGGACGGTGAGGAGTTCGGCCATGGTCTGAGGCACTTTGTCGCCGAACTGCTCATGGATGACGCGACCTGCTCCCTGAATGGACTTGGCTTTGTTGTGGTAGAAGCCTGTGGTGCGGATGAGTTCTTCGATGGATTCGATGGGAGCGTCGGCCATCGCTTGCGGGGTGGGGTAGGTCTGGAAAAGCTTTGGCGTGACCATATTCACACGGACGTCGGTGCATTGCGCGGAGAGGATGGTGGCCACCAGAAGCTGCCAGGGCGAGGCATGGACCAGGGCGCATTCTACGTCGGGGTAGGTGTCGCGGAGGATGGTCAGGATGGATTCAATGCGCTCGGGGTCGAGATCGCGGCGGGCGGGTTTGCGCTTGGGTAGTTCAGCGGCTGCGGAGCGCTTTTTGCTGGGGGATTTCTTTGCTGGGGATTTTGCGGGCTTTTTCTTGGCGGGAGTCGGCGGCATGGGGTTTATTGTGCCATGTTCGGTGGGCATTTGTGGTGTCCCACCCATGACACGATGAAGCTGTGTCATGGATGGGGCACCCAGATTCGTGGTGGTGCGATCGTTTGAGAAGCAGATCTTTCGCTGAGGACGACAAGCTGTTGTTGACGCTACGCGTGGGTTCCGGAGAGCCAGTTGGTTAGCTTTTCGGCGGGAAGGCGGGTGCCTACGTAGAAGCTGCCGAATAGTGCGTATTTGGCGCTGACTTCGTCGAAGCGCATCTCGTAGATAAGTTTCTTGAAGACGACGGGGTCGTTGGCGAAGAGGTCTACGCCCCATTCCCAATCATCCAGTCCGATTGATCCGGTGATGATCTGGCGGACTTCGTCCGCGTAGCGTCTGCCGATCATGCCGTGCTCGTGCATCATGCGCTGGCGCTCGGCCATGGGCTCGGTGTACCAGTTCACCTCTTCATCGCGCTTGCGGTCCATGGGGTAGAAGCAGGCGTAGGTGGTTTCCGGAATTGCCGGGTGCAGGCGCGAGGTCATGGCTGCGGCCTGCCGGTCGAGGGTTTCCTTGATCGCGGCGTTCCATTCCGGCGAGTGGGGCTGGATGTCGCGCGCCGCGAGGGCGCTGTAGGTTTTCGCGGAGGATTCGTACAGTCCCAGCTCGACGACGGATAGGTAGGAATAGGTTTGTTCCAGGTAGTCGCAGAGTTCGGTATGGGCAAGCTGCAATTCCACGCGGTTCAGCGCTTCGACGGAGTCGCGCACGTGTATCAGCATCAGGTCGCCTTTGTGACCGACGAGTGAAAATAGCGCGGTCTGAGAGCCTTCTCCGGGGCCTTGCGCCAGATTCTTGAGTGAGTTGATGGCGGCGGCACTGATCCGCTCCTTTTCGGCGGCGGAGAGCGCACGCCAGCCCTTCCAGTTGAAGCGGAATACCTGATGCAACAGGCTAGAGCCTTCGAGAGTGAGGGGAACTGCGGGAGATTCAGCCAAGGTAGATGCCCTTTCTGTTACTAGCTTACTGTTAGAAGCAGGGAACAGTATTCAGGGTTCAGGGTTCGGGCCGGGTAGCGAGAGAGAGGATCGGAAATCTCGGGGCGCAGAACGTCTCGTTGCGTTTCCATTGAAGCGCATTTGTGGGGGCATTTCGTAAATGCGGGGTTATTTTTTTGCGGTAGCGGGTTTGTAGCCGCTGGTTCCGGCCTTCTCCATCGCGGCCAGTCCCTCTTCAATGCCGATGAGAGGGGTGGTTTTCAGACTCCTGCAAGCTCCGCCCGCCGATAGGGCCATGGCGAAGGCCGCGGCACTCAGGTTGTCCGGCATTTCGATGATGCCTACGGCGTCGTATTCGCCGAATGCGAGCCAGAATCCGGTCATGGAACCGCCGAGTTTCTCAAGCGGCTTTTTCACCGCTTCGGCGCGGTTTTGCGGGCGTTTGACCATGACGGCCATTGCTTCAGCGGTGTAGGCGAGTTGCAAGAGGTAACTGGGCATGCGATGCCCCCTTTCGAGAAATAGTTTTGATCGATGGGGAAGTTGCCGTGCATTCTATTCCCGATGCACTGGTTTTGGTCAAACGCGGCTGGCCCGGTGTGGGCATTTATACTGATGCTCTGTGACAGAACACATCCTTGCCAGCATTGTGCAGTTCGTCATCTGGACGATCTCTTCCACCGGGTACGCGGGTGTGGCCCTGCTGATGGGGATTGAGTCCGCGTGCATTCCCCTTCCATCGGAGATCATCATGCCGTTTGCCGGGTACCTGGTTTCAACCGGGCGATTTGGCGGGGGTGATGCGTGGATGGGCCTGATCTGGGTTGCTACGGCCGGCGCGATTGGCTGCAACCTTGGGTCGGTTGTCGCTTACTGGATTGGCGCGTGGGGCGGCAGGCCGCTGGTTTTGCGCTATGGCAAGTATGTTTTGATGAGCGCGCATGACCTGGACCGGATGCATTTGTTCTTCGAGAAATACGGATCGATCACGGTGCTGCTGGGCCGGTTGTTGCCGGTGGTGCGGACGTTTATTGCCTTTCCGGCGGGCATAGCGCGGATGCCGCAGCTTCGATTTCACATTTACACGTTTGTTGGGTCGTGGCCGTGGTGTTTTGCGCTGGCTTATGTGGGCAAGCAGCTTGGCGACCGATGGAATACCGATCCCAGGTTTCATGAGTGGTTTCACCGGTTCCACCTGGTTGTGGAACTTTTGCTGGTCGCCGGAATCCTATGGTTTGTCTGGACGCACTGGAAGAAACGCGGCCGGGAATTGAATGCAGCGTAAGTGGTATCCCACCCTTGCCGCAAAAGCACGGCAAGGATGGGACACCCGCATCTGGAGATGGTCTCAGCGTTGAGACGGAACAATAGAAGGGAAGGTTCAGAAATACATGTCAGTACATCGGGAAGGCGGCCACAAGACCGCTGATATTGCGCCCGCGAAGGGCAAGCTTGGAGTGATGGTGGTCGGCATGGGAGCCGTGGCCACTACGCTGATCGCGGGTGTTGAGGCGGTTCGCAAGGGATTGGCGAAGCCGATTGGCTCGCTGACGCAGATGGGCACGATTCGTCTTGGCAAACGAACGGACGCGAAATCACCGCTCATCAAGGATTTCGTTCCGCTTGCCGACCTTGACGATATTGTCTTCACGGGCTGGGATATTTTTGAGGACAATGTTTACGAAGCTGCCGCTCACGCGAAGGTGCTGGACAGTGACCATTTGGCCCAGATCAAGCCGTTTCTGGAAGCGATCAAACCCATGCCGGCGGTCTTTGACCAGCACTATGTGAAGCGGCTGCATGGAACGCATGTCAAGAAGGGAAAGCACAAGTGCGATCTGGCTATGCAGGTGATTGCGGATATCCAGACCTTCAAGAAGACGGTGGATCGCGTCGTTGTGCTTTGGGCAGGATCGACGGAGATTTTCCTGGAACCGACTGCGGTGCATCAATCCATCGCTGCCTTTGAAAAGGGCCTTGTGGACAACGATCCGTCGATTGCTCCCTCACAGATTTATGCCTATGCCGCGTTGAAGGAAGGCGTTCCGTTCGCGAATGGCGCGCCGAATCTGACGGTCGATCTGCCGGTGATGGTGGAGCTGTCGAAGCTGTATGGCGCGCCGATTACGGGCAAGGACTTCAAGACCGGGCAGACGTTTATCAAGACCGTGCTGGCGCCGGCGTTTAAGGCTCGCATGCTGGGTGTTTCGGGGTGGTATTCGACGAACATCCTTGGCAATCGGGATGGCGAGGTGCTGGACGATCCTGAGTCGTTCAAGACCAAGGAAGAGTCGAAGCTCGGCGTGCTGGATTACATTCTGCAGCCGGAGTTATATCCCGACTTATACAAGGATCTCTACCACAAGGTTCGGATTAACTACTATCCGCCGCGCGGGGATAACAAGGAAGGCTGGGATAACATCGATATCTTTGGCTGGCTGGGTTATCCGATGCAGATCAAGGTGGATTTCCTTTGTCGCGATTCGATTCTGGCCGCTCCGATTGCTCTGGACCTGGTGCTGTTTTTGGATCTGGCTCAGCGGACGCCGCAGTTGGCGAATATCGGTATTCAGGAATGGCTCAGCTTCTACTGGAAATCTCCGCAGACGGCGCCTGACCTCTATCCGGAGCATGATCTGTTTATTCAGTCGATGAAGCTGAAGAACACGCTGCGTCACATCATGGGCGAGGATCTGATCACGCACCTCGGCCTCGAATACTACGACTAAGGGCTGGCCGTCGGGGCGGCTGCCTCCCTTTGGTCGGCCAAAGGGCAAATACAAAAGCAAAAAGAGCTTCATCCGTTTTGGGTGGGGCTTTTTTGTGGGCTTATTGAATGTTGAGTTCCTTTCTCGCCAGTTCGACGATTTGATGGCGTTGCGGCTGCCATTTTTCCCAAACGGCGATGCACCAGTCGCGAATTGTCTTGTCTCGTTGCGAGCCGGGGGCTGCGGCTAATACGTCTGCTACGGTCAGGGTCGCGGTGGCCGCGGGTGGCAGGATTGTTGGCCATTGCTTGCGCTGCCTAGCCAGTTTCGTGTGCATCTGCTGGACCTGACGGCCAGTGAATCCCTTTTCCAGATAGAGGTAGAGGCCGATGAGCGCGAAGACGGTGCGGATGGGCTTTGTTTGTTCGTCGGAGTGCTGCGCGGCGAAGGCGTCTACGATGTGCTGATGAAGGAATGCAGGGTCGCCATGACTGAGCGTGTAGAACGATAGTTGGTCGTATAGCTCCTGATCGGTTGGCATGTTGGAACTTACGCCGCTGCGGCTTGCGCGAGGCGGCGGATGGTGAGGACGGTGATGTCGTCTTCCTGGCCGAATTCCTTGGCGGCGTCTGCGATGAAGAAGGCGGACTGGCCGCTGAGATTGCGGACGCGATCGAAGCCGAAGAGTTCGCCGTTGGGCTTGCGTGCTTCTGCTACTCCGTCAGACATGAGTAGGAGGCGGTCGCCGGGGTGCAGGTAGAGGCGGGTTTCGTCGTATTCGATGCCGGGCACGACGCCGAGCGGGAGGCCGCCGGGCAGGATGATTTCCTGGCTGTTCAGATATGGCGGTGGATGTCCGGCGCTGGCAATCACGACTTCTCCGTCTGCGGAGAAATAGGCGGCTTCACATGTGGTGAAGCTGGAGCTTCCGACCAGAACCTGGTTGAGGTCGGCGAGAATCTGGGCGGGTGAGGTGATGGGGGAACGGCGCAGTGCGCCCATGAGCATGGAGACGTTCATGGCGGCCTGGAGGCCGTGGCCGGCTACGTCGCCGATGACGATGAGCAGGCCTCCGTCACCTGTGGCCTGGATGTGGAAGAAATCGCCGCCAACTTCGGTTGCCGGTTTGTAGACGGTGTCGACGTGGAAGCCGGGTGTTTGCGGAGATTCGCGGGGAATCATCAACTCCTGCACGCTGCGGGCGGCGGCGAGTTCGCTGGAGGCGCGTTCGCGTTCGCGATGGATGCGGAGGAAGCGGACAAAGATGATGAGGATGATGACGAAGATGCCGACGAAGTCCGCAACATCCGAGAAATGGATCGGGACGGGACCGGCCTGGAATGTCAGAGGGGACTGCATGGGGGTTCCAAGCCAGCTTGACGAGCCGGCGGTCGATGCGAGCTCTACCATGCCCACGACGCTCAGAAGCAGGGGCAGGAGCAGCAGCGCGGCCTCGTAGTTGCGCTTGAAAGCTGCAATGGTAAGCGTCAGGCCTACGAAGAGAACCCATGCGAGCATCCATAGGAGCGCGAAGAGGATGGAAAGCACGAAGCCGATGGCGACGGCTTTGCTGTCGCGCACGAAGAGCAGGAACGGTCCGAGGGTGAGCAGGAGCGGGGAGCTGTAGCGCATGGCGATGATGTACCAGCGTCTGCGCAGGGAGAGAAAGGCGATAAGGAATTCGAAATAGAGATAGGCGGAGATGAGAAGCAGTTGGAATTCGGATGCGGCCGTCCACAGTTTGTCGATCCGGCCCATACTACCCACGAAACCGATGTAAGCGAGGGGCGCAACCAGGAGCATTTGCAGGCCCAGCCAGAGGTATTCGGGATGGTCCCGCTGTGTCCAGAAGAGCGCGAGAAGAAACAGGGCGATGAGGAACTTGAGCCCGCCGTCGACGAGTGCGGGGATGCGCTCGAAGAGCATGGCGTGGTCCCAAAGGTCGAGATGAGAAACGAGGTCGTCACGTTCGCCGAGATAAAAAGTGCGATGCGCGAAGAATCCTGTGTAAGCGTCCATGCCGAGGGCGACGAAGGGGATTCGGACCGCCAGCGTGAGGTTTGCCTGATCCTGCGGGATATCGATTGGATAGATTCGAGAAATCTGCTGGTACTCGTAGGATTGCTGGGTTGGGCCGTTCGGGCCCTCGGGTACGATCAATTTTCCGTTGGCAAACATATCCATGCCGACGGTTTCGTTGAATGTGACCTGGGCGTTTCGGCTTACAGGTACTCGGACAAGGACAACCAGGGGCCCGTGATGAACGGGTAGATGGATGTGGATGCGAAACCATGCGAAGGGATGGCCGTGGGGATGGTGATTCGAGGAGGGGTCGTCGTGATCGTGGTCGGGCGGGTGATCGCTGTCGTCCTCGGCTGCGGAGTCGTCAACTTCGGCGACGGCTTCTTTGGCGTCGCGGGTCGGCCATGTTGAGTCGTCGAAGTCGGGTTTGGCCGGGTCGGAGCCGGAGGCGATACCGAGGCGCCAGTTGTGATCCAGTACCAGTGGCGAACCCATGCCGGCGGCGTCGAAGACTACGGGGGTTCCGGCGTCGGGTATTTTGCCTTTCGGCGGACGAATGTTGGGATGGGGATGGGGAAACGGCAAGCCCGGTGGGCCATGTGGGTGATCGAATGGCGGCTGAGAAGCCTGGCTGGAAGCGGCGCTGGAGGGCTGCTGGGCGAGGATCGACGAGGCCGCTGAAAAGAGCACGAGGACGAGAATTGACGCGAGGATGGGTAGAACGGAAATGGTCCGTCGTCTGCGGGGATCGATTGGTTCAGAGACGGGCCCAGAGACTGGCTCAGAGATCGGCTTAGGGCTTGTCTGGCACGGCAATTGCGTGGCTTGCATCGTGCCCTTCACTTTATCGCAGAAGGGGTGTGCTTCCAATGCCAAAGGATTGAACTGGGGTGGGATCTTGCGCGAGAAGGGCGGCGAATGTGTTGGGCTAGGAGGTCTGCCGAGTTCCGGAGCCTGGTGGCAGCGCGAGGTTACGTAGCGCCGGTTCAACAATTTTGTGCGGTGTCAAAATCCGGTCGCATTTCGGTCACCAAAGAGCGCATACTGACGTCTAACGCGGTAGAACTGCATCCAGAAGTCAGAAGTGGTGCGGCTGCCGGGAGGCGTCTGGTATGGTCACGCTGGGTCAGATACGCTCACAGATCACGCTGGCAGGGGTTCTGCTGGCTCTGCCGCTGGCTTTTACGAGCCCTGGCTACGGTCAGGCTAGCCCAGCCGGCACCACACAACCAACTGGCACTGCGCAGCCAGCCGACACAGGGGCGCAGCAACCGGCGAACTCCGGAAGTTCGGCGGGGACCTCCGCTCCGGCGAGCGACAAAACAGCCAGTGACAAGACCGCCAGCGACAACTCTGGTTCGGATAGCTCTGCGTCTGCAAAAGCATGCGTGGACGATCCGGAGACGCACAAGAATCCTTGCGGCGCGCCGAAGGGCAGCGACAAGGCGAAGGATTCCTCCAAGGCTGCCGCGGCCAGTCCGACTCCCGTGGTGCTCGTTGAGCCGGGGAGCCAGATGGAGAAGATCAAGGCCGGCAGCATTGACGATGTGAGCGCGGTAGGGAACCGGGATATCGGCGGTCGCGGCATGGGGAACTGGTATTCGACGGACTCCGAGATTCGCATGGGCCGCCAGTACGCCGCTGAGATTGAAAAGAGCACCAAATTTATTACTGATCCGGTGATTACGGAGTATGTGAATCGGATTGGTCAGAATATCGTCAAAAACTCGGATTGCAAGGTGCCGTTCACGATCAAGGTGATCGACTCGGACGAGATCAACGCGATGGCGCTGCCGGGTGGTTTCTTCTATGTCAATTCCGGGCTGATCTTGAATGCGGACGAGGAAGCCGAGATGGCTGGCGTGATGGCGCATGAGACGGCCCATGTATGCGCGCACCATGCGGCGCGGGAGATGACGAGAGCCAACTATGCGCAGCTGGGGACGATTCCGCTGATTTTCATCGGAGGCTGGACGGGATACGGAATCTACGAGGCGGCTTCGATTGGCGTGCCGATCACTTTCCTGCACTTCTCGCGCGAGTTTGAGGCGCAGGCGGACTATCTGGGTGTTCAGTACATGTACCGGGCAGGGTACGATCCGCAGGCATTTATCAGTTTCTTTGAAAAAGTTCAGGCGCTGGAGAAGCGCAAGCCGGGACTGGTGGCAAAGACCTTCTCCGACCATCCGCAGACGCCGGATCGGATTGAGCATTCGCAGCAGGAGATTGCGCATATCCTGCCCGCCAAGGATGAGTACACGGTTACGACCTCCGAGTTCGATGACATCAAGGCGCGGCTGGCGCGCATTGAGAACAAGCGCAGGCTGACGGACAACAAGGATGGCAAGAAGCCGTCGCTGCGCAAGGCCAGCTCCTCCAAGGATGACTCGACTGCTCAGTCGACCGATCCCAACTCGAACACTAGCGATCAGCCGACCCTGCATCGCCGCGAAGACAACAACTAAGGTTTGTATTCAAAGGGTTTACGCGCGGGCGGAGTGGGGAAGGCCCTGTCGACCTCGCTCCGGGGTCGGTTTGCGGGCGAATTTGTCGAGAGTATACTGAGTGGGAATCGTGCCCAATCTGTTGTGACAAGCCTGCGACAAGCAGTGCAGGCGGGTAGCCGTCTCAGCGGAAATTTCAGTCGCGATGACTGCTCCTCATGAAAAAGATATTGACGATCGCTGCAGTGTTTTTATTTATCGTTGTGCTGACAAATCTAGCGAATCGAGTTCCTGTCGATGGTGAGCCGGGCACCGCATTCAGTCTCAAAGCGCAAAAGGTAGTCGCCTGCTCCGCGAATGAAATTGTCCTGGTGGATCCGCATCAGACGGCGACTAGGCTGGACAAGGATGAGAGCTGGCCGGATTGCGGGTCGTTCCAGGGAAATCAGGTGCAGGATTTCTATCTGTCGCGTGGGGCTAAGACGCATTTTCTGGGCTTTGAAAAAACGGCATGGTGGCGCAAGGCGATGTAGCGACGTCCGAGCCGATTTTGTTGAAGAAGCAATCTCTCCGCTTCGCGCAGGATGAACTAAGCTCGTCAGTAATGGTTTACTTCTGCTAGCAGCCGTTCTTGCAACGAGCCATGATGGCGTCATGAAGACGCTGCCGTACCGAATTGGGAAGTTCGTAAACCTCGTGCGAGCGATAGATTTCTATCGTCTTGCGGGTGGTGTTGAGCGTCACTTCACAGTGTTCGCAGCCCTCTAGGTGCTTTTGCAATTGGGCGCGGGTCTGCGGTGTTACTGCGTCGTCAATCAGCTCGTCGAGCATCGCCAGAAACTCAGTGCAGGTCACTTCTCACCAGCCTTCTTTTTACGGAAGTAGCGGCTTAGTCGTTCGCGCAGTTGAAGCCGCGCTCGCAACAACCGCGATTTCACAGCGGGAACGCTTAATCCCAGCGTTTCGGCTGTCTCTTCCGTGGAAAGTCCATCCACGTCACGCAACACAAACACGATCCGGAATCCGTGCGGCAATCCCTGGATAGTCTTACGCAAAATTTCGGCGAGTTCTGCCTGGCCGTAGTTCTGCTCTGGATTGGGACTCCAGTCGGCAAGGTCGCGAGGGACGCTGCCTTCCTCAGTCTCAATATCATCATCGATCGAGACCATCTTCCCGGTGCGCCGCTTGCGCAGCCGCATGAGAGATTCGTTCACCGCGATTCGGACCAGCCAGGTGTAAAACTTGCTGTTGCCCTGGAACTGATCCAGCTTCTCGTAAGCCTTTAAGAACGCGTCTTGTACTACGTCCTGCGCATCTTCCCGGTTTTGCGTGATGTGTTGCGCAATGCGGAAGATTTGCCGGTCGTACTTGCTGACGAGCGTTTCAAAGGCCTGAACGTCTCCCGTACGAGCACTGGCGACCAGTGCTAAGTCGGGATGTTGCTCGTTCTCACCTATTTGGATGGTTGCCATTCAGGTTGGATGCGAAAAATCCGCTGCCTTTCCTACTCAGGGGGTCGCCAGCCCACCTTCGAATCTCTAGTGTAAAGGACGGCAAGGCCGCTCTCCAAGCCGCAGTCATTAGATCCAATCAGGTTACGGGAGTGGTTCGCGAATAAAGCTGAGTGCGCAAAATTCCGCAAATCCGCTTACAGTGATGATATGGGGCAGCTCTTACAGATTCTTCAAGACCGCAGGTCCGTTCTGGCGGCGGTGCTGGGCGTGTCCATCTTCGCTTCCGTGGTCGCTTCCATGTTTGCTCCGGGAAGCCTGGCGCTAGGGGTTGATTCTGCGACGACGGTGAAGCAGCATACCAAGTCCAAAACGGCGGCGCCCAAAGCGTCGGCGGCGAAAACCACTGCTCACGCAAAGACTTCGGTGAAGGCTGGCACCAAAGCGAGGAAGGGCGGTCGCGGCGCGCGGCGCACTGCCAACAGGGCTGCCCGGTCGGCGAAGCTGAAGCTGGCTTTCGTTGCTTCGAAGGAACTTCGGCCGATGGCGCAACAATTGGTGGCGATTCGCACGGCTGCGGCGTTTGCCGGAGTGACGGCGTATGCGCATCAGCATACTGGTGAAGCGGCTGCAGCAGCGTATCTGGCACTGGGCCACGCCTATCTGCTTGACAACCGCTTCTCTGAGGCGGCGGCAAACCTGCGCCAGGCGCGTGCGGCGGGTGACGCACTGGCCGACTATGACGAATTCCTGGGCGCGAAGGCGGAGCACGACGGCGGCAACAATGCTGCTGCGGAGGCTCTTCTGAAAGACTTTGCGGAGCGCAATCCCGACAGCATTTTCCTGGCTCAGGTGCCGGAGCTGGAGGCGCAGATTCTGCTTGGGCTGAATGACTTCGCCGGCGCCCGGAAAGCGCTGGAGGATGCGCCGGAGTCCGCGGGCCGTGCGGGATACCAGCTTGCGCTGGGTGAGGTAGATCAGGCGCAAGGGCGGACGGCTGAGGCGGGAAGTGTCTACAAGCATGTATTGCTGACGTGGCCTCTGGCTTTTGAAGCGCAGACGGCGCGGACGCGTCTGACGGCGCTTGGGATGGAATCTACGCTGACCGAGGCGGAGGTTCGGAGCCTGGCGGATGCCTACTACAATGCCGGACGTTATGAGGAGGCTGCGGAGCAGTATCATGCCCTCGCGCGTGGAGGCGGCGTTGATCCGGCGTTGCGCAATGGCTTTGCCGTGGCCGCAGCGGCTTGCGATCTGAAACTGAAACGGCTGACGCGGGAAGAAGCGGAGGCTTTAGCGGCGACGAACGATGAGAACGGTGCGCGCAGGCTGTATCTACTGATGGAACTGGCACGCAATCGAGACGATCTGACGGCACAGTCGACGTCTGTGGATATGCTGCGCACGGGTTTCCCGCACAGTCAGTGGCTCGCGGATGCGCTTTACTCAAGCGGGAATATGTATCTGCTGCGGAAGGACTATCCTCGCGCTGTCGAGTACTATTCTGAGGTGGCGGAGCGTTTCCCGCAGGGCACGAACGCAGCGGCTGCCCATTGGCGCGCGGGATGGTGGTCGTATCGGCAAGGGCTTTACGACCAGGCTGCGAAGATATTCGAAGAGCAGATCCGGTTGTATCCGGGAGCGAAAGAGACGGTCAGCGCGCTCTACTGGCGGGCTCGCCTCTACGAGCAACAGGATCATGAGCCAGCGATGGCCGCGGCGCACTACCGCACGCTGATTCGGACTTATTCCCACTATTTCTACGCGCAGATGGCTCGCGAACGGCTGGTGGCCTTGGGGGACGCACCGGCTGTTTCGGTTCCTGCGCTCGAAAAGTATGTACCGGAGACGATTCCCAAGCTGGCGGTGACGGTCCCGGTGGGCGATCCTCATTTGGTCAAGGCTCATCTGCTGGTGAACGCGGGACTAGGCGAATATGTTCCGCAGGAGATTGCGGCAGCGCCGGAGAGTTCTTCGTGGAGTGGATTTGCGGAGGCTCAAATCTATAGCTCGTTTGGCGATAACTTCCGCGCGATGCGTGTGCTGAAGCGCGCTCTTCCCTATGCAATGTCCGCGTCGATCAAGTCGATCCCGTTGGCGTACTGGCGGATTCTTTTTCCTGAGGTTTACTGGGATACGATTCAGTCCGAGTCGGCGAAGAACGGACTCAATCCGTACCTTGTAGCCTCGTTGATTCGCCAGGAGTCGGAATTCAATCCTTCGGCGATTTCGCATGCCAATGCTTATGGGCTGATGCAGTTGTTGCCTGCTGTTGGGCGGCAGATGGCGCGCGAGGAGGGACTGGGCTCCATCGAAACGCGGCAACTGCTGGACCCGGTGCTCAACATTCGTCTGGGTACGCGCTATCTGCGGCAGACGCTGGATCGTTTTGGTGGAGTCTCGGAATACGCGCTGGCGGCCTACAATGCCGGCGAAAACCGTGTGACCGACTGGGAAGCGGCTGGTCCTTACCACGGAGTCGACGAATTTGTTGAGTCGATCCCGTTTACGGAGACGCGGGAATACGTGCAGGCCATATTGCGCAATGAGGATATTTATCGCGGAATCGACCAATATGCGCAGAGCGCACAGGCTACGCAGCGAGCCGATGCTGGATCTGGGGCTAGTCCCACAGCTAGTTCCACGGCTGCCGCTACGCAACCTCTAGCAGGGCGCGGACAGGCACAGTAGAAACCTGCGGGATGGAGCATGCATCCAACTATGTGTGAACAGGGAATCCTCATCGATACCTGTGCAATGGCCAGATTCCGGTTGACGGATTTGGCAGACCGCGAAACACTGTCATCAAGAAAAACGTTTCGAAAAATCGTTAAGCATCAAAGTTCCACTTCACGGCTTGCTGCGAACCACGCACGGTTGCGGCTCACGTTTTGGCCGCAACCCTGTCGAATTCCCCCATTGGAGGGCAGAATGACAGCAGAGTTGCAGTTCCTCGAAGCATGGATCCCCGAAAAGATGGAACCAGGTACGGTCTTTCTGTTGGAAGGACCGAATTCGCTGGGACACGGCAACAATCCCTTCGTAGCGGTATTGGCGTGTCCAGGATGCGGTACAGTCGGGTTGATCACGCGCCGACAGCTTCATGGATTTGAAACGATGATCTGTGGAGGAGAGGAATGCTCCGCGGAGTTCGGGTTCGACGGGGACAATATTCGCTATCGGGCAACGCAATAATCGCAAGCTGGAGCTGCGAACCAGTGGGCACTCGTCGACAGCATAAGGAATGGGCTGGCGAAATGTAGATTCGTCGCTGCTTGCATTATGATGAGGCTGTGGCCAATTTCCCGCGGGCGTGGCGAAATGGCAGACGCAGCGGACTTAAGCAAGCATGAGTGCCCATCGGGAAACCGACGGCGTAGAACTGCTCAAAGTCGGGGAAACCTGAAATGGCAATCCCGAGCCAAGCCCGGAAGCACTTCCGGGAAGGTGTAGAGACTAGACGGGCAGCACCTAAACCTCGTGAGGGGAATGGTGAAGGTATAGTCCAGACCACGAACCCGCCAGCGGGGCGGCGAAAGCCGAAGTGGTATGAAAATCCGCAGGCCGCAAGGCCGTGAGGGTTCAATTCCCTCCGCCCGCACCATACTTGGTTTCTCAGTATGCCAGGATGGCTCCATCCTGGCATTTTTTCCAACGCCGATAACGCGCGCAAATCTTTTAACTTGCTGGCTCGCGCGAGATCGCTGATTGCCTACGGCAACGCAGCGATCCTGAACGGCCGTGTCCACGCCCGTCGTGTGCAACCACGCCGTAGCCACGAAACCCCCGTCATTTTATCTCGACACCACTTGTCGCTTGCCTTCCCAGTACTGCAGCAACTCGCACGCAGTGCACAACTGCAATTCCGATCAGTCCCCCGAGAATTACGTGAGAAGCACGCTCCGCGGCCATTATGGGCGACCACCCTGCAAGCATCAGTGCAAGCGTGACACAAGCGCAACGCAGACCGAAGGCGATCACATAGGGACGCAGTGCAACCAAAGTCAGAGCCGCTGCGAGGATGGCGAGTTCATGCGCGAAGACGCCGTGTGGAAGTATTAGCCCTGCGCCAATTCCGGCCGGAACACCCACGAGCGCGCCGACCATCCGATCCCGCAGCTTTAGGTGTCCGCTGGCGAGTTCGCCGGTAATTACACTCGCGGCTGACCAGATCATCCATTGCCCTTGATCCAGCCGCCACACCATCACCGTGTGCGCGGCAAGGCCAACCGCCAGTGCAGTCGCGACCATCGCCTCGAAGTACGGCGAAGGTTCTTTACGTTCAGCCCAGCTCAGCACCGCTCTGAAATGCCAGAGCCGGCTGACATTCAACGGACGAGTTTTCCGATGCTCCAATGCCGACATCACCAGAACCGGAAGGATGGCCAGCATTATGGCGGGGAGAAAAAGAATGCCGCGATGCAACGGATTGCCCGGCCCTTCCCACTCCTTGGTCTCGCAGGCAAGGTAGAGTGCCGGGATAAACGTGAAGTTACCCAGTGACCGTAACCTAGCATCCCATCCCGTTAAGAGGATGGAAGCCGCTGCGAACAAAACGCAGCCCAGGATAAACAAGAGCTCAGTAGTCTGCGCCGCCACCAGCGCCAGATAGCAGACGATGATCGCTGCACCATGCAGGATAGTTCCGATCGGCGCCAGTCCGGAACGCTCCATGGCGATAAAGGCCGATACGGTAACCAGCGCCGCGCGCAACCAGATGCCCTCCCCTGAGATCCAAGCCAGCAGAATCAGCGGCGTGAGTACGATCACGGCACGGGTTGCTGCGACGTGATCGAGATCGATCGCATCACGCCAGGCGGAGATCACGAAATCTCCACCAGATCCGTCACCCGGATCACCCTGGCTATCGACCCCAGCAGCTCCATGGAAGACTGATGTACCGGCTCCGTCGCAGCGGCGCAGGCGTCTTCCAACACATACACCTCGTAATCGCGGTCGTGCGCGTCGCGTACCGTGCTCTGCACCGCCCATGCAGTGCTCACACCCGCAACAATCAGCCGGTCAATCTTGCGTGCCCGCAATGCCGCATCCAGTTGTGTGCCATAAAAGGCGCTGATGCGAGGTTTCACAATCACCAGATCCGCAAGCTCTGCCTTGAGTTCCGGGTGAAATTCCATACCTGAAGATTCCGCCTCGAGCGCCCCAATCTCGTGGAGACGTCCAAAGAACGGCGAGTGCTTTGGCTGATCCGTATAACCTTTGGCAAAGCCAACCTTTACCAGAACTGTGAACCATCCTTTTTTGCGCCCGGTCGACAAAGCGCGATTCACCTTCTCGATTACGCCGCGTTCTGCGGCGGGGGCAGAAGTGTGTGAGATCTTGCCCTCCGGATGAACGATGTCCTTGATGAAATCCAAACCAATAAATGCTGTTGCCATCTCTGTTCCTTTCAGATTGATTGAGCGCAAGTTGCGCTCGCGGACAGGCGCGATCCGGTCCACACGATATCGGGAATCGTGACGCGGGAACGCCGTAGAAACGAAAGTTCTCACCGATTATGCAATCGGATTCTCCTCGAACAGGCGCGCGACGAGGGCCGAGTCGAGGTAGGCGCGAACCCGAACGATCAATTCGTCCTGAAAAGCGACCACCCAGCAGTAGCGATTATCGAAACGCATGCCATTCTTGGCTGTCGCAAGCGAATGAAGCTCGATCACGGCCTGATCGCCTTCGACGATCACGCTCTCGGTATGCAGCTGAGCGCCGTGAGGAAGAACCTGCCCCAGCTTTGCGAAGGTGCCTGCGACGAAGGCCTTCTTGCTGAGGTAGTGACCGCCCAGAGGGTGCGTTCCCATTACTGTCCAGTCGACGTTTTCAGCAACGTGTTGGAAGAAGGCAGAGCCTTCGCCGTTCTCCAGCCCTTTGAAGATTTCGCGAACACGTTCGTGTGTAATTGCCATCAGAGTTTCTCCTTTGTTTTTGAAATTTTTGTTGCGGGCGTTTTCGATTACGCGCCCAAGTTGCGGCTGCTCACCGATAAATGAAGCAACGGTTGCAGCGTCGGCGGGCCAATTGCCTTCCGGATTAGATCGCAGCGGATATAAAGAGGAAAACGCATCACCGTATTTTCACCTGGTAACAAGCCACCAACACCCTCAGCGTGCAGCGCCGGCGGAAAGGCTCTGGCTTAGAGGTCTGGGCGGATGATTGGCTATACGGAAGTGATCGTTGAGGCATCAATCTCCACTACCCAATCTTGTGTTAGCTTAAGAAGCTTATTTTCATTCTTATGGAGGAGAACCTCCATACTTCGTTAACGATTGCGAACATGAAGCTCAACCGGTTGTTTCGTAATGCCTCTTAGCTACCTCTCTCCGAGTGACACACCGGTGAAAAACGTCATTGCAATATGGATTCGGGTCGGTATGGAGAAGAATCGCGCTTTGTTCCGCGCAGGGTTATCGGAAAAACCGATAACCGCGGTGAGATAGAATGTCACACATGGAACTTAGACACCTGCGCTATTTCATCGCCGTCGCAGAAAACGGAGGGTTTGCGCGAGCGGCTCGTCTTCTCCACGTGTCCCAGTCCGCTATTAGCGTACAGATACGCGATCTTGAAGAGGAACTTGGAGCATCTCTTTTTGATCGAGAGAAGCACAAAATCCGTCTTACCTACCACGGCGAGCTCTTCCTGCAGGATGCGAAGACTGTGCTAGCCTTCGCCGACGGTGCTGTCGCCAATGTGCAGCGGTCTCTTCGCGGTGAAGTCGGGACTCTGACCATAGGTTTTTTCGCTGGAGGTACTGGGACATGCTTTCCGGCAATCATCAAAGAATTCAAGCGCCGCTTTCAGGACGTGCAAGTTTCACTGGTGGAGATGACGACCGCGATGCATTACAAGGCCTTGCAAGCCGGAACGATTGATGTGGCGTTTACTCGGCCCATGCCACCATCAGACGCGGCTACTTTACACTTCGAACATCTCCATTCGGACCGGCTGAATGCGCTGATACTCAAAAGTCATCCTCTTGCAAAGAAGCGCAGCATTCTTATACGCGAACTTGCTAACGAACGATTCATTCTGCCTGACCGCAATTATTCGCCATTCGCCTTTGACAAAGTGATTTCTCTTTGCGCGGATGCGGGCTTTTCTCCGCGGATAGGGGCTACAACGATGGTCGGCTCCGGCATGGCCGCGCTCGTTGAGGCTGGGGAGGGCGTGGCCATATTGGTGCGCAGTTCGACCATCTTGCATCATAATGAACTGGCGCTAGTTCCCCTCGCCGATCGCACGGCATTCATCGACCTCGTGATTGCCTGGTCACCACAGCGCGAGAATCCTGTGCTTCGTTCGTTTCTTGAACTGGCCCTTAAGATGCGGAAAAGACCCGGACTCAGCCGGAAGTAAGAGCCTCTCTCCCTGGAGTGCTGGAGGTTTCGTGTCCAGTAATTCAGCGAGCCGATCAATTGGCAAGAACAGCCCCAGTCGCTTATTGAAGGGGCCATCCTGCATCGTGCAGGCATCTCAAGGGTTGACGTTTGAGAGACGACAGTTGTGTCTCCCGCCTAGGCGGATAACCAAGGCCACAAGCAAGAGCGACGAAAGAAATTGCAGCCCACCGGGACGACGTACCAGCGCAAGAATTTGGGGCGCGAACTGTAGGCATGCAAGGGCACAGAGAGTGTTCAGGTCTAGCATGTAGGTCTTCCTCGGACGATCTATCAATTGGAGACACAAGAGGGAAGCTGATTGTTCAGGCCGGATTATGCAGGATGGTCAAGAGAACACACCACGCCCGGAAGTATGAGAAGCACCTCATATCTCGTGTTGAGATGTAGCGAGTGCCATATCAAGGGGGCGTCCCCATGAAGGGTTAGTTCAATGGTGCCCGCGAGTTCTTGAAGTATGCTGGCGCTGTCCTTTTATTCGTAGGAGAGGGCCTCGGTTACGTCCTGGCGGACGGCTTTGAGAACTGGGACGATAGCGCCGAGCATCGCTCCTGCGATGGCGATGAGTGCGGCGATGGGCCACCAGACGTAGACGGTTTCCTGATTGAGGCTGGATGGGACGAGGTGCTTCATCGTCCATTGCGTACCGTAGGTGAGCAGGATGCCAGCGACGACTCCGGAGCAGGCTAAGGCGAGGATCTCTTTCAGGAGCAGGCTGAGGATGAGGCCGGAAGAAGCGCCCATGGCCTTGAGGATTCCGATCTCGCGGGTGCGTTCGAGCACGGCGGTGTACATGGCCATATAGACGACGATGAAGCCGACGATGACGGCCACTCCGATGACTACAGCGATGAAGTTGCGCAGCAGGCCTACGCTGTTGACGGTGAGCAGCGAGGTGAACTCTTCCATGGTGTAGATGGGATAGCCGGGCATGAGCTTCTTCAACTCCTCCACGACTTGCGAGGCTTGATCGGGATTGTCGACTTTGAGGTAGATCTGGCTGAGGCGGCCAGGGTTCCCGGTGAGGTCTTGCAGGACGGAGAGCTTGACGGCAATGCGGGTCAGCTTGCCGGATTCGAAAATGCCGGCCAGATGCCAGTCGTGATTGATGAGGTGGATGGGGTCGCCGACGTGGAGGTGTTTCTCGCGGGCGTAGTACTCGTCGACGAGGATGTCGTCATCGCTTTTGAACGGGCCGCCTTCCAGAAAGTGGAAGCCGCCGCTCATTTTGGTGAAGACGTCGAGGTCGAGGCCGGTGATGGTGTCAAAGCCTTCGAGAGGCTGCACGCCGGTGCCCATGGCGAGGACGACGTAAGGCTGCTTCTGCAGAAATGGGATGAAATGATCGGACATGGGAGCAGTGCTGAGCCCGATGATGGAGGAGCCGGGTGGGCGGATCATGATATCCGCGCCGACTCCGCGGGCTCGGCGCGCAGTGGCGTCGAGAGTGCCGTAGCTGACGCCGACGAGGGTGAGGATCATGGTGACTTCGACTGCGATGGCGAGGACGCTGAGGATGGTGCGGACCGGCCGATGCGCCACGTTAGCCAGCACAAAGGTGTTGAGCGAGTTCAGGCGTAGACGCATACCGGGTCAGTCGGCGGCTACGGGCGAGAGGTTTTCTTCGCTCTGACTGCGGAGAGATTGTTCGAAGGTTGCAAGCTGGGCTTCGATGTCGCCTTCGATCCGGCGGCGCTTGATGATGTCTTCGCGATAGCGGCGGAGAAAGTAGTCGATGGTCTCAACGCGAATGCGGATGGAGCCGGTAGGCTTGTTCTCGTCGAGGTCTTTAAAGGAGAAGTAAGGCGTGCCGGACTGTTCGATGATGCCCTCGATGACGCCGTAGATAGGCGCGTCGTGGCCGCACTTAAAGCTGGAAACCTCAAGAGCTACGAGGTTTGGATGGCGCGCGGTGAACTTGGCTGCCCATACCTTGTGGTTCGTGCTGGTGGAGTAGCGGTTCTTCCAGACGTCGGCGATATCGAGCGGATCCTGGATGAGGCCGGCGCGGACTTCGTCGCCGAAGAGGCGATCGAGCAGGTCTTCATCGAGAGGCAAGGTGCTTTGCGAGAAGACGGGATAGCCGAGCTTCTGGAACTCTTCCATGATCTCGTGATTGAGGCCGGGATCGTGGTGATAGACACGGCCGAGCATGACAATGCCGATGCGATCTTCGCGCTCAAGCTGATCGAGGGTCTCGCGAGCCTTGCTGCGGATTTCTGACTCGCAGGCCTGGAGGGCGAGGAAGCCGACGTCGAGGGCGCGGTCATTTTCTTCGCGGCTGAGGCCGAGGATGGGAGCCCATGCTTTGTACATCTGGTCGGCGCAGATCTTGCGGTCGCGTAGGTTGAGGATGGGATCGAGATAGAGGATGTTGTTCTCGGCGAAGATATCGGTTTCCTTGGTGAAGGCGGCTTTGACAGTTTCGGGTGTGGCGGTGACGGTGGGGCAGGCGTTTGAGCCAGTGAGGTTGCTCAGGTGGGTGTGCAGCACGTCATACATGGGGAACCAGATGGCATTGAGGGGCTTTTTGTTGTGCTTGGTGGCCAGCAGGTTGTAGACGTGGGCTATGCCGATTTTGGAAGGGTAGCAGGGGTCGATAGCGCCACGGCTCGCGCCGGCGCGATAGAGTTCGGGGGTGGTGTAGTCGGAGTAGAGGATGTTCTCCGACTTGAGGCCGAGACTGGCGAAGTAGGCATTGAAGAGCGGCGCGTAGCTGTAGGTGTTGAGCAGGCGCGGAATGCCGATGCGGAAGTCTTTGCGGCGCTCCATGAGCGGCACGCGCTCTTTGATGCTCTTTGCCACGAAGAAGCCTTTGCTGCTGGGGATGGGGTCGGCCACGATGTCGACCTGCCGGTGGCGAAAGAAATCGCGGGCGGCGATGTCGACAAAGTTGGGATTGGCTTCCTTCATCTTGTCGATGTCGGCCTTGATATCTTTCATCTCGTCCAGATCTTCGACAGCGCCTTTTTCGCAGGTGGCTATGATGAGGCGCTGCTCGCCCATGCGCAACGGAACTTTGGTCTTGCGCGGCTGAAATTCGACGGGCTTAGGAAGTTCTATGGACTTGCTGGAGCCGGGCGAGAGCTGGATCTGCACGAGAGGCTCGGCCTTGGCTTTGAAAGTGGCGGGCGCGTGCGAACTGCAGCCGCCTCCGGTGCTGCAGGAGGAGCCGTGAGCTTCAGGTGCTGCGGGCAGATTGGCCTGAATGGATTCGAGGCTGGGAAGCTGCGCGGCGACGGCTGCGACCTCTTGTTGTGTGGCAGCGCGGTCTTCGTGGGCTGCGGCGGAGTCTTGTGCTCCGCTCACGTCCACATCGATGAAGGTGCGCAGGCAGTTGTTCTTGCAGAAGTAGCAGCGCGTGTCTTCGTTGCGGGTGGTGTGGTAACGGATGTTGGCGACGGCTTCGATGCCGATGAATGTGGTCTTCTTGCCGTTGGTCCAGAGACGCAGGGCCTCCTGCGCCGCGCCGATAGCTCCGGACTCGCCACAGTGTTCGTGGACGATGATCTCGGGCACTTTGCCGTTGGCGCGGAAGCTGGATTTGATGAAGTCGACCTCGGCTTTGACGACGGCGAGGTTGTTCTGTGTGCCACCCTGCAAGACGAAGCGTGAGCCGAGCGCCGCTAAGTTAGGAATGCTGGCGACGTAGAGGAAGACGTTCTTCGGCAACACGTCAGCGAGACCGGCGAGGATCTCTTCCGAGCGCCAGCCCTGACGCTGGAAATTGACGATATCCGACTGCATGAAGACGGCGCAGCCATAGCCGAAAGAGGGCATGGACTTGGCCGCGAAAGCGATGTCGGCGAACTCTTCGACCTTCATGCCAAAACCTTCAGCGGTGGACTGAAGGAAGTATCCATTGCCGGCCGAGCACTGTGTGTTGAGCTTGAAGTCTTTGACGCGGCCATCTTTCAGAACGATGAGCTTGATGTCCTGACCACCAACATCGACGATGACGTGAGGGTCGTCGTAGAACTTGAGGGCGGACTCGGTATGGGCGACGGTCTCGACGAGTGCGACGTCGGCGTTGAGCACGTCTCTGAGAATGTCTTTCGCATAGCCGGTGGTGCCGACGCCGAGGACTTCGATCGCGGCGCCTTTGCCCTCGACCTGTTCCCGCAGCTTCTCGAACATCTCGATGGTGTCCTGGATGGGATTGCCGTTGGAGAGCTGGTAGGCCTTGCAAAGAATCGTTCCGTCCGTTCCGAGGAGAACGGCCTTGGTGGATGTGGAACCGCCGTCAATGCCGACGAAGCCGGAGACGGTGCTGCCCGAGACGAAGTCAAAGGGGATGAATTTCTTGGGCTTGTACGCGGACTTAAAGGATTCGAACTCCGTCTCTTCGGCGACGAGGCCTTTGCCGCCGGCTGACGCTTTCTCTTCGGCGCGGCCGAAGTCGATGTAGTAGACGAGCTTTTCCGTGCCGAGATAACGGCCTACGCCAGGGTCTTCATCCTTGCCGAACTCGACCGAACCGAGGGCGGCGAAGTACTGCGCGTTCTGCGGGACTTTGATGAGGTCTTCCGGCTTGGAGCCTTCGGGGATTTCGACTTTGCGCTCCTTCCACATGCGCGGGATGTTGGCCTGCCACGCTTCGCGCATCCCGCGGATGAAGCCGTTGGGGCCGCCGAGGAGCAGCACGTGCGGACGCAGCGTATGGCCGCGGGTGAGGACGCTCAGGTTTTGCAGGACGATGGCTTCAAAGAGCGAGGCCATGAGCTCGCTGGGCGGGGTGCCGGTTTTTTGCAGGCCGTTGATATCGGTCTCGGCGAAGACGCCGCATTTGCCGGCGACTTTATGCAGCTTGATGCCCTGATAACCCTGATTGGAAAGCTCGGCAACGGGAATTTTGAGCTTGGCGTTGATCTTGTCGATGACAGCGCCGGTGCCTCCCGCGCATTTGTCGTTCATCGAAGGAATCTTCTTCTTGCGGCCAGTCTCTTCGTCATCTTTGAAGACGATGATTTTGGCGTCTTGACCGCCCAGCTCGATGACCGAATAGACCTCGGGATGAAGCTTTTCTACGGCTAGGGAAACGGCGTGGACTTCCTGCACGAACTTGGCCCCGATCATCTCGGCGATGGTGCCGCCGCCTGAGCCTGTGACGAAGATGCGGGTGTTGGCGGGCGAGATGCCAGTTTCCGCTTCCATGCGGCGCAGAAACTCAAGCACCTTCTCAGGCTGACGCGTTTCATGGCGCTGATAGTCCTGCCAGATGGTGATATCTGTGGCGGCGTCCACGACGATTGCTTTCACGGTGGTCGAACCGACATCCAAACCAACGAAGAATTGCTGCATCGCTTAGTCCCTCAAGAATGAGCCGCCTGAATGAGAAAGAAAGGGCGGCCGTTTAATGTGGTTCTGACGCTCGAATGCGGCGAGTACGTGGATGTTCTCTCGCGCGGCTTGCTTCGGGGATCTCCTGGGGGCGACTAGAGCGCAGCGCCTGCCGCGCTGCACGGCGACTGCAACGACGGCCAAAGCGCTGAGCACTAGAAGCCCGAAGGAAACCCCGAAAGCAATGCGCGTGACAAAGGACATCGGGAACATCGGCAACTCGCTAGGCAGCCTGGGTTTTGGCGGAACGCGGATGATATTTGCGATCGCGATTCATAAGGTCGCTGACGTGAGCGGCGAACTGGGCCGCCGTGCCTGCGACACCTTCACGATGCGGCACTTTGTAGAGCGCGTGCTTGAGCTCCGGATGCGCATCGACATATTCGCGCAGATCGTCCAGAGACTTCCCGGTTTGAGCGAGGACACTGTCGAACTCGGCGCGGGCCTTGGCCTTGGCTTCGGCGAGGGCCATCTGCACGCGGCTGTGAGCATTGACTTCGCCTTCCCCTGAGGTCTCGATGGGAAGGAAGATCATGTCCTTGAACTTGTTGACAACGCGTGACTGAACGCCGTCGGACTGGGTCGAAGGCATGCAGCCGAAGGGCTTTAGAGCAAGCACCATGTGGCAAAGATGGTTGACGGTGTAGTAGACGTTCTTGCCGACTTCCATGTAGCCTTCGCCGCCGCGAGCGAGCTGATGATAGAAGGGATGCGCTAGACGCGAGAGCTCTTTCTGAGGGATCAGGTGATGCGCGGTGTCGCCCATATGGCGAATGGTGCGGTGATAGAAGTAAGTCCACATGGCGCTGCCGGCGCTTAAACCACCGGTCTTCTTGAACAGCTTGAGCTCGTTGGCCATACGCTTCTTGATCTCGTACCACTTAGGGTCTTGATAAAGAGCTTCGGCGTAGGCGCGAGCCTTGGCGCCTTCCTTGGCCACATACATCATGTAAGCGATCCAGGTAGCGATGGGCTCGACGAGTACTTGAGCGCCTTCGCGCTCGAGGAAAGCGAACATGTTGAAGTTGCCATCGCCTTCCGTGGTCTGCGCCCAGAACTCGCCGGTGATCTTGATGACGGGCTTGACACGCAGGCGATCGACTTCGATGGCGTCGATGCGATCGCGGCAGGCATGGAGCGCGCCGACATATTCCTTGCCATAGACATTGTGGACGATCTTGCCCAAGGTGCAGCCGATGCCTTCAATTTTCTTGTTCTTTTCGATATAGGGGCGCGCCCACTTTGGAGCGGCTTCCAGGATGTGCCAGCGCTTACGCCCGCGCAGCGTGTCAGTGAGGGTCTTGACGGCGCTCTGGATGACGCGGTCGGTTTCGCCCTTGGTGACTTCGAAGGGACGGATCTGATAGACAAGCTCGTTGATGACATCGCCGAGATTGAGGGCGTTCAACATGCCCATGCCGAAGTCGACGGAGAACTTGAGGCCAGGCTCGCCGCTGGCCGCCTTGATGCCGTCGGTCTGCTGAAAGAGCAGGACGCGGAAGCCGTCAAAGCCCGCATTCTGCAGCGCGAAACGATACTCGGCTTCGTACATGCCGAAGCGGCAGGGGCCGCAGGAACCGGCAGTGAAGAAGACGTAGTTATCGATGATCTGCTTGCGGGTGAGGCCCTGAGCTTCAAGGCTTTGCAGGTAACGGACAAGATTGCCGACGGTGAAGTAAGTGGGGTTGCACTGTCCGTTGTTGCCGAACTCCTTGCCCGCCTGGAAGTCGGCGACGACGGGCGTGGGGATGTTCTCGCAACGGTAGCCGCTGCCATGGAAGACAGCCTTGATCATCTCCTCGTGCTTCCAGGTGAGGCCTCCGAAGAGGATGGTGACATAATCCCGTTCGGCGCCGGTAAAGGTGCGCTCCACCGGCTTTTTGAACTCGCGCATGCGGGCCAGGCCAGCCTCGGCGCGCAGACGTGAGCGCTCCGCGTCAATGCGTGCCTGTATCTCAACTTCAAAGTCTTTTTGAACGACTTCCTCTACTGGCATCGAACTCTCCTTGGTTTCGAACAGTGATGAGGATCTTCAGAGGGGAAGCGACAGACAGATCCCGCCTGAACATCCGGGGAAAAATGTCACTTACATCCAGGTTGCGGAGCGGGCCCGAGTGTGGAATCGCCGCGTGATCAAGCGCGTCTTCTTCCGGAAATAGTCTTTCCGCAGCCTGTTACATCTGGCCCTGCATACCTTGAAAACCGTGGGCGAGCTGTTTGAAGAAGTACTTAATTACTCGCTGGTCGTTGTAGCACCAGCCGAGGATGTGATTCAGCGTCGAAAAACAGTGCGTCTGACAGGTTTCTTTCTGGTGATCGAGCTGTTTGGTATCGAACTTATGATCGCCGACAACGCCCCAGTCATAGCTTGCCGTGTACATGGGAAAACAAGGCGCAAGCGTACCGTCTACGCGAATGATCATCGAGTTCTGCCCGGCGCGGCAATTCCACGGGAAATGGTTGCCTTTCATGAAGCTGACCATCTGCCACAGCCGAGTATTCGAATTGACCATTTTATAGCCTGAGTCCTGCTTTTCCGTCAACCATTGAATGGTTTCTTCCACAGCCGGCCAGTCGTCCGGAGTGATGTAAGTGACGTTCTGGGCGGCATGCTTGAAGTGCTCGTCCTGTTCGAGGAGGGGCGATTCGTTGATGTGGTAGTCGGTAGCGATGCCGCAGTCGTGTGCGATTTCAGTAAGTTGGCGCACGTCGTCGAGATTGTTACGGCAGATATTGATGTTGAGAAAGACGGAGTAGCCGTAGCCGTATTGCTTGCGGATGAGATAGTCGAACTGCTCGCGAATCGGGGCCAGAGCTTTGGGAAGGCCGGGCTTGAGATCTACGGCGTCGACGGCGATGTTGAAGGTGGAGAGGCCGGCGTCGGCGAGTTTGTCGATAACATCGGTGCGCAGGAGGCGCGCATTGGTCGGAAGATAGATCCAGAAATTATTTTTGGCTGCGTAGTAAGTGATCTTATGGATAAAGTCAGGGCGGAGAAGCGGCTCGCCGCCCATGAAAGCTAGGACGCGGCAGCCGGTGCCATGCAGCCAGTCAACGGAGCGTCTGGCGGTATCTTCGGTCATGCCTTTGACCTTGTTGTCGAACGCCCAGCAATAGTGACAGTCGAGATTGCACTTGAACTCAGTGAAGAGATAGGCGATGAGGGGGTGGAAGTCGCCCGCAGTGATACGGGAGCGGACGTAAGGAAAAAGCCAGCCCTGCATGCCGTGGTAGATCTGGCCGGGGCTCCAATGGCGTTTTTCCGGAGGGCGCCAGTCGGGATCTTCTTCGACGGGGCCCAGGAGTTCCGGACGTTGCGGAAAGACGGGTTGGGGGAAGGTTTGTGGCTCTCCTATGGGATAGAGTCCCATGGGCGGCGCGGGAGAGTGAGTAAGCAGATTATGCAGGGGTACATCGAGACGGAAATTTGCAGTTTGCTCGGAATGTTGCTCGACAGCCATCCGGCCCTCCTGAAGTTTGTATCCCTCTACTTTTACTTTGCGCGCAAGGCAAGTTATTGTCCTGCGTGTACGGGAATAGCCAATGCAAGTTGCTTGCCAGACAGGAAACACTAGCGAAGAGATGGCAAGTGATTGATCTGGTTGTGGATCGTGCAAGCTCGCCAACAGGTGTAAATCACGATGAAATGCCAGCAAATTGACCAAATGCCAACATGCTGGCATTAGTGAATCGAGGGTTTGCCGCTGAAAAGAGCAGCGGTCCTCGATTTGGTGCCACCAAACGGACGTGATTAACATCTATTTGATGTTCGACTCCCGGGCTTTGGTTTTTCAGCGGGGTTCCATCACTTATGGAACAGCAGCACGAAAGCCTTCTATCCATTTCGGATCGCGGCCGCTCGCTAATAGAGGGCGACGGGTCGTTCCTGCGTTTTACGCATTGGTTGAACGAGTGCGATAACGCGGAAAACTTGCTGCGTGATCTTCCTTTCGCACTGCGCAATCTGATTTCCGCGCGGACTTTCCTGGTAGTTCACGATTACGGGTTGCCATTGCCGTCGGGCGCGTTTGTGGACGGCGAGGGGTGGAAGCCGCTGGAGGCTTGCGAGCTTCTACCGGAGAAGCTGTCGGCGTATTTCTGGGCGGACGGGCATTCGTGGCCGCTCGTGATTCCGTCGATTGCGAATGAGACCCGGTTTCCGGATGCGCCGGATGCGATGGACTGGTTCCGTTCGAATGGCGACCGGTCGGTATGCATGGTTCCACTGAGTACGAAGGCACGGCGGCTGGGGCTGATCGGGGTAGGCCGGTCGTTTGAGGACGCCTTCTCTGAAGAGGAAGTGTCACTGTTGGAGACTGCGGCGCATTGCATCTCACTGGCGCTGGATGCGCAGCTGAACTTCGTGGCTTCGGAAACGGCGCGCGTGGCCCTGGAGAACGAGCGGACAAAGCTGCGGCTGATTCTGGACCTGAACAACAGCGTGGCGTCGAACCTGGAGCTGAAGGATGTGATCCGGGCGATTTCGCCGAATATTCGCGACGTGATGCAGCTCGATGCCGTGGCGCTGATACTGCCGACGGGAAGCAGCGGGGCTCCGGAGGTGTATGCATTGGATTTTCCCGATGGCAAAGGATATATCCGGCCCGGCACGGGGGTAGCGAAGGATGGTTTAGCGGCGCAGGTGTTTCGCAGCGGTAAGCCCTGGGTGGGAGATATCCGCTGGGATTCGCAGAAGCACCTGGGGCGCGAACTAGCGCTACAGGAGGGACTGACGGCGCTGTGTCTGCTTCCGCTGGTTCGCTCGGAACAGGTGCTGGGTGTACTGGCGGTGGGGCGGCTGCGCAAGCACTCGTTTACTCAGCAGGATGTTGATTTCATGGTCCAGATCGCGGGGCAGTTGGCGATTGCAATGGATAATGCACTATCGTACCGCAAGATTTCGGAGCTTTCTCACAAGCTGGCGCAGGAGAAGCTATATCTGGAAAATGAGATCCGCAGCGAGCTGAATTTTGAAGAGATTGTGGGCAACAGCGCGGTGCTGCGGAGGGTGCTGCGCCAGGTAGAAGCGGTGGCGCCGACTAACTCCACGGCGCTGATCTACGGCGAGACCGGTAGCGGGAAGGAGTTGATTGCGCGGGCGGTGCATAAGCTGAGCGGGCGCTGCCGCCATCCCTTTGTGAAGCTGAATTGCGCGGCGATTCCGACAGGGCTTTTAGAGAGCGAGCTGTTCGGCCACGAGAAGGGCGCGTTTACGGGAGCGATTGCGCAGCGGATCGGACGCTTCGAACTGGCTTCGGACGGGACGATCTTTCTGGATGAAGTGGGGGAGATTCCGCTCGAGCTGCAGCCGAAGCTGCTGCGTGTGCTGCAGGAGCGGGAGTTCGAACGGCTGGGCAGCTCGCGCACGCTGCATACGGATGCGCGGCTGGTGGCGGCGACCAATCGCGATCTTAACGCCATGGTGGAGAGCCAGAAGTTCCGCAGCGATCTGTTTTATCGGCTGAATGTATTTCCGATCTATGTGCCACCGCTACGGGAGAGGCCGGAGGATATTCCGTTCCTGATCCGGCACTTTGTGCGGCATTTTGGGCGGCTGATGCAGAAACCGATCGAGACGATCTCGTCGGAGACCATGGAGGCGCTGTTGCGCTATCCGTGGCCGGGAAATATCCGGGAGCTGCAGAACGTGATCGAGCGCGCAGTGATCCTGTCGCCGGGCCACGCTCTGCGGGTGGCGATGTCGGACCTGAAACCGCGGGTCACGGAGAACAGCGGCACGAACGGCGGTGGGACGTTGGAAGAGATGGAGCGGCGGCATATCCTGGCGGTGTTGGAACAGACAAACTGGGTGTTTGCCGGTCCACATGGAGCCGCGGCCAGGCTGGGACTCAAGCGTCCTACGCTGCAGTTCCGAATGCGCAAGCTGGGAATTGCGCGGCCAGACCGGCGGTAGAAAGCCGTGCGGGTGAGATAGCCAGTGCGCGATGTCCTCGCAAGCATGATAGAAACAGCCTCTTTCAATCGCATCTGTGACGGATCTGGTCGGCGTAACAACCGCGAAGACCTGGTTCCAATTCCCCTGACATCGACGTTTTTGATCTTCGCGCTATGTCTGGCTGCGATAGGGATTTATGGTGTGCTTGCCTGACCAGCGGTGGGGTTTAAGGTCAGCATCGAGTTGTGTTGGAAGTCAAAGGCACTGCTCCATCGTGATCTACGATCGAGCGAAGATGAGGGCTTGGGGTGGATATGCGTTGGACTTCGCTTAAGCAGTCACATGGAACTGTCGTCAATGCGAGAGATCTAGCTCAAAGCTTGGGAACATTTCCCGGGAAAGTTGGCCAAAAAATGGAAGCAGAGCTGAAGCTTGCTGGATTTGAGCCGACATATGCGATCACTTATTCGAGGGCGATAGATTTTTTGTTGTTTTTTACAGTCTTGTGATGGCAATCTAGTGTTCTTACCGCAGATCAGATTGATTGCTACCAAAACCATGCGGAACCATGTATGTTTTCTTCTTATTGAGCGCGAAGTTTGAGGGTCTGTATCGCGGAGGGAACCTTTGAAGTCTGAGAAACAGAGTGAGGCGATCCGCAAGGGAGCCGACAGAGTACTGACGGAATGTATCCCACTTAGCGCTGGTGATCGACTTACGATATTTTGTGACGCTGAAACCCTCGAATTCGCAGACGCGATTGGCGCCGCTGCGCAACGGCTTAACATACTCGCCGATCGCCGTCTTGTCTCCAAGACGATGCACACAAAAACGGAGGATTCCGACTCCCCTTCTGACGAGGATGAAGAAGCGATTGAGGCCTCGCGAGCAGTAATCCTGTCGTTCGGTAGTCGATCCACGCCAGCACCATACCGCCGCCGCCTCTTCGAATGCTCCGTGGACATGACTCGCTATGTCGCGGTCGTACCCAATGCCACACCGCGACTGCTCGAGTATGGCGTCAATATCGATTACAAAGCGGCAGAGCGTAGATGCAATGATCTTGCTGCCGCCATGATGGTCGGCGACCATGCCGAACTCGTCACTGGAGATAAGGACACGTGGTGCGGACGGCAGTCGCTCCATGTGTTTCTGGGTCGTTACTCGCGTCCGCCGATCACAAGTACAGGCATCCTGCAGCTTGGGACGTGGGGTAACATACCGGGCGGCGAGACTTTCATTGCTCCCCTCGAAGAACGGGCTCACGGAAAATTCGTCCTGAACGGAGCCTTTCGGGGTACGGTTGTGGACCGAAGCGATCCTCTTCTGCTTACCTTCAAGACCGGAGAACTCATCGAGATCCAGGGGCCCGAGAAGGGCGTGAAAGACCTGACTCAATTGCTTCAATGGAAGAAGGTTGCCGGCTCGCGTCCTCTGATCCAGTTGGCGGAATTAGGAATCGGTGTGAATGACGACCTGCATGAGCTCACCGGGGATCCATTGTTCGACGAAAAGATGAGCGGTACTCTGCACATAGCGGTGGGCGCGAACGAGATGTACGGCGGGACCTTGAAATCGAACCTACACGAAGACCTTGTCGCGTGGAATCCAGATTTGACCATCGACGGATATCCGATCCTGCGCTCGGGACAATTTGTTCTCGATCCAAGTCATTGGCGGGAGTCGACCGCTTCACTGCCCAAACTCGGAGACCTTCTTCCAGCCGAGTTCCGGATCGCGAAATCCAGCGCTCATGCCTCTCCCACAAAGAATAAGCGCTTCCGTGTGAAGAGGGACGTGGGCTGGCAACGTATTTGCAGTTACACCATCGGGGACGCGGATGTGGGCAGGCTTCTATGCCTGTTATGGCCGCAGATTCCACCTTATCCCGATACGATCTCTCTTCTTGAGCTGTATTCACAGTGGCATTCGCGAACCGGACTCGCGGATATATCGCAGCTTCGAGGTCTAATCGCTGTTCTGGCGAATCATCGTACCTTGGAATGCTTGGACGCTGAGGACAAAATTTAAGAGGTGTGGACATGGCAAGCTCACAACATGCGGAGTTCCTCCAGACACTCCAGGAGGCCAAACTGAGGCGAAATCGCCCCGTAAATGAACCTTCTTCGGAGGTTCCATTCTCGGTCCACACCCATGACCTGAGACGTCTTAAGCTGAATCTGAAACTCTATACCCCATTTTTGCAGTTAGCTCCGGAGCGGGGTTCGCTGTCGACGACCGAACTTGTCACGAAGCTCATCGAGTATTCGAAAGGGATAAACGGTCCTATGGCTTATCTGACCGACAGACCAGTTTCGAGTGACCTGGCCTCGGATGAGCTCAGGCGTCGTTCCATCGCTATTCTTGATAGCGAAACAATCCGGGATTTTGTTGAAGCAAGAGACAACACGACCAAATATCGTGTACTGGGTAGCGCCCTGGCAAAGTCCCTAGGCTATTTAACGCTGTCTCCTTATCTTCCTGGAAGCACTGTCTCGGGATCCGGCTTCTTTGGCCGGGAGAAGATTCTCGGTCATATCCTTACTGGTAAAACCTTGCGCAATACCACGATTGTTGGCAATCGCCGTATCGGCAAGACCTCCTGCATGCAGGAAATAAAAGATCGATTGAACGATCTTTACGACGCCAAGACGCTTTGCATCGCCGAGTTATACGGCAGTAAGTGCAGAAGCACATGGGACGCGGTTTATGCCATCTTCGATCAAATCGGAGTGCGAATCCCAAAGAACCTGGCAAAGTATGGCGCGATTGCGCCCCGGTTCGTTCTTCGCATGCCGCAGCTACTGCATAACTTTGCTAAACAAAACCAGGTGCAGATCGTGATTTTTATCGACGAGTATGACGAGTTTCTCGCGCGTGATGCCGAGAATGGATACGAATTCACCCACCTGCTTCGGGAAACCGTTATCGAACGAAGCGGGTGCTATGTGGTCATCGCCGGTTTTCGCTACTTGATGCGAGAGCGCACGCTTCATAAGAGCCCGCTCTACAACTTCGCCCCCGAGCAGCAACTAGGTCCGCTGCTTCAGAAGGAATCGCTGGAGATGATCTCGGAGCCCCTGCTGCGCATGGGCATTGATATACCGCCCGATCTTCAGGGGACAATCTATAAGGAAACTCGTGGTCAGCCGGAACTGATCCAGATGTACTGTTCAGCGGTCATCGAAGCATTTGAGGAGAAGAAGCGGCCACCGTCTCCGGCCGAATTGCTACACACGGTCAACGGCAGTCCCGAGTTTCGCAGGACCGTGCTTCAGGCATTCTTTTCCAATTCGACGCCCACGGAGCAGATCATTTGCCTGGAGATGATGAAGCGAATTGGTCACCAGGACCCCAAGAGTTTCGAGTTCCGCATAGACGATATCGAACAAGTACTGTCCGCGTATGGATATGGTATTTCCAATGTGATGATTGAGCTGTTACTCACGAATCTGACCACCGGCTCGTTTGTAGAGGAGGGTCCATCGGGAGTTTACCGCTTTGCAACGCCGCAATTAGCACGCTTTTGCCAGAAAGAGAACCTCGACACGCTACTGACACGCGCGAAGAAGCAGCTTGGGCCCCGGGTGCCTACACCGGATGAACTCGCCCGCGAGTCAGGAATTGCATATTCGGCCGTCAGACCGTAAACCAGAGGAGGCCCCCAATTGATTTCCGAGCGGCGACTAGACTTCCTGTACAAGACAAACCGCGAACGCCCGTTGTTCGTTGCGCTCCTGGGGCCCGCTGCATCGGGAAAATCCGAGTTGCTTCGAGCCGCGATCGATGAGGCCAAAGAGCGGCGCTGGAAAACAATCCATATCGATCTGAGAGGCGCTCGCGAGATCTACAAAGAAGATGAGTTTTACGAATGGCTTGCTGAAAAGTTCCGCCAGCACCAATTCGGTATATGGAAGACTCGGGCTCCTCGGCTGGATTTCACTAAGATTCTCAAGGCAGCCCTTACCAAATCGAAAGGCAACGTGCTGGTCGCAATGGATCACGCCGAAGAGCTCTGTGACCAAAATGCCCGGAGCCTTGTCGCCACGCTGAGAGAGATACAAACCTATGCACCGTCGCAACCCGCATGGTCGCGGCTGCGCTGGATTCTTGCAGGGATTATAAGCATATACGAGCTGCGACGGCAGCATGGTTCGCCCAATCTGCAATTCGCGCTGCATGTGCTTCCGGATATGGCGCTGGATGTTCCGGCAATTATCCGGGGCTATCTGCGCGATGTTGGAAGAACGGCCGATGACGCTACGGTCAGCCTGCTTTGCGAATTGACCCGAGGAGAAGAGCCGTTTCTAAAACTATTAATAGACCACATACCGGCTGAAATTACCCAGGCGTCGGTTGAGGACAGCGTCCGTACCGTCTTGAGAGATGCGACGCATATCCACTGCTTGTTGCGCCCCGTTCAACTCTATCAACTGGATGAAGAGTTCCGGACCACGGTTGACAATCTCCTTGAAGATCGAATCGTCGCTATCCCCAATGCCACAGAAGATATTTGCCAGTACCAAAGGGCGGGCGCCATCTGTGTCGATCCCTTGCATACTCACAAACCTGAGTTCCGGAACGGGCTGGTTCGCAAGTTGCTGTTCGAAGCTTCCAGAACACCGAATACAAGTCCTGAACTGACGCTGCTCAGGGAACTACGGACCGAGGTAAAGCATTGCCGTTCCGTGGATGCAACTTTAAGGGCGCTCAGAAGGGCCTGGGATAACATTGTTGGCGATGACTGCGCTCTCTATCTCTCCTGCCGGGAATCGGGGACTCGAGTGTCATTCGAGTTGCTGGAAGGCGGCATACAACCTGTGGGACTGACTTCGGTGCTCGATGATGAGCGTGTCGCGTTGCTAAATGAAGGCAAGATCGATACTGTTCTGCTGCGTAAGGGAGGGGGAATTTCGACCATCTCTTCCTGGAAGGGCAATGGTTCCGTCTTAAGTGTTGCGAGTCAGCCTTCCAACACCCTGTTCGCAACGATCAGTTCGATGGAGCGCATTGAACTGTGGATGGCGTTTTTGGATGGGCTCTGCGATGAGATCGAGGAAACAGTTCTCCGTGAGCTAGGCCGTTATGTGCTAACACATCCTCCGACTGCTCCTCCCAAAAAGGTGTTCGTATCTTCGACCTTTCTCGATCTGGAGGATCATCGGGCTTACATCATGCATGAGATCCAGCGGCGAGACCTGTTCTTTCGCGGAATGGAAAATTTCGGTGCGGCTTCTGCGAGAACACCCGACTTTATTCGAGAGCAGGTGCGCAGAGCGGATATTTATCTAGGAATTTTTGCTTTGCGATATGGGACAGAAGACCCTTCAAGCGGCGTATCGATGACCGAATTGGAATATGACGAAGCCGTGCGTCAGAACAAGACCGTGTTATGTTATGTCGCCAGTGACGATTATGCAGTCTTGAAATCACACGTTGAAAAAGATCCAGAAAAATTGAGGAAACTGCATGCTTTTCTGGCCAGGGTCAAACGGGATGTCGTGTACGAGTTCAAAGATATCAGCGACTTAGCCCGTCAGGTTTATGTGGACCTTGGTGATCCCGACAAGATCTCTTTGTGAAAAGCGTTTAGAAATCGTGATGATCGTCGATGAGCGTGGCCAAAGGGTGAGGCTCGTCCGGAAATGTCGGGTTTTTCGCGTCTCGCTCGTGGGAATGGCTGGCCTCCTCGGTCTGGGCGCGGAGTTTTGCCACGGATAGCCAGTTGTCTTTGCGAGGCCTGTCTGCGTACCACGGCGGCAGAGGCATGCAAAGATAGTCGCTCAGCGCCTGGGCGTAGCCCTCGTAGAGCGCCCGCATCTCCCGTAGCCTTTCGCTGGAGTGACCGTCGCGGCAGACGCTTACACCGCTTTGGCAGAGCAGACTGTAGAGATGGGCGTAACGTTCGGGGGGAAGCCGGTCGGGCGCATTGTTGACCGGGGCAAGCGAGAAGATTTGTGACAGATCTACGAGCGCGTGGCGGGCCATGGCGAAGGTTAGTTGGGCCTGACGCGCTTCGCGGCCCTCTACGCCTGCAATCAGCAATGCCGAAGTGTCCAGCACTGAGGTCAGAGCGCTAATCCAGCTTTGGTTGTTATGCTGCGAGCGGAAATAGCAGAGCAGGGAATACGAGATATGGCTTTCCAACAGCTCTGCGGACCAGCGTTCCCACTCCAACAGAAGCAGAGACAGGGCGCTATCTCCGCCTTCGTAGGAATGGCGGCGCAATAATTCCGCGGCTGTGGGCGGTGAGCCAGCGCGGGCGTCCAGCAGCGATATGCTCACTTCGCGACGGGAGAACGCGCCGTATAAGACCGGGAAATACCCCATGACGACGGCGAGAAGTCCGAGGCCGGTTCCGGCTTCCATGATGATTAGTTCGCGGGCCCAGGCGCTGCGCGGAACGACATCTCCCAGCCCCAGCGTAAAGATGGTGGTTCCGCTTACGTAAAGATCGGATCGAAATCCGGACCCTTGCGTCGGGTCGGTGAAGGGGCTGCCAAGGCCGTAGAAGATAAGGGCGAAACCCACTATCAACATGCCCGCCCACATGATCAGCAGGAATATCAGAGACATTGGTCCGTAATAGCTGAAAGCGGTCTCTTGCTTGCGGGGATCGTGAAGCCGCTTGGTAAAGAAGACCCAGGGCTTCCAGGTTGCGACGAAGAAAATTCGGGTGAGGCGAAAGCGGCCCGTGGCGCGGCGGGGCAAAATGATGGTCTGGAAGGCGTCCAGCAGCCCGGCAAAGAGACAGACAATACCGACTATCATCGCAACGATTCGCATGGTGTCTTCCGGGTTTAATGCCACTGATTGGCATCACTTCTCTTATTCACTGTATCCCAGCCCATGCTTCCTGCTGCAAGGAGCACAAAAAAGCGGAGGCCAGGGAACGGCCTCCGCGTAGAGAGCAGCAATTGCTGCCGGGTTAGAAGGTGTACTTAAGAGACAGTTCCATGATTCGGCGGCCCGCGCGCAAGGGCACGACGCCGAATTCGGAGTTACTATCCTTGGCCGATTGCTCGGTGGCGCCATTCAAGGTGTTGCTGAGGTTGAGAGCGGTCTCGCTGCCGACTTTGTCGGAACTGGAGAAACTTGAATTGGCATGGTTGAGGAAATTGAACGCAGCCGCGCGGAACTGGAGGTTGCTTGACTCGCCAATGCGGAAATCCTTGGTCGCGGTCAGGTCGGAGTCCGTGAAGGCTGGTGCGTGGATGTACGGATAGCGGTATTGGCCCTGGACGCCGGGTGAGGCAGGCAGTTGAAAGCAGTTTCCGTTGATGCGCTGATTGGGAAGCACGCCAATTGCCGGATTGCAGGTGATATTCGGCATCAAGAGGTAGTCCGGTGTGCCAAGCAGAGCCTGCGCACTCACAGGGGTCAGGTTGGTGGTCTGGTTCAAGCTGCCGGTGAGTCCGAAGTTGGGGCTGAGAATGGACTGTGCGCTCTGGCCGCTCTGAATCTGCGTGATGCCGGAGATCTGCCAGCCGTTGGTGAGCTGGCTGATATACCGGCGAGACGTGAGCTTGCCAAAGTCGTACGAATAGTTCGCGTTGAAGATGTGCGTACGGTCGTAGTCTTCCGGCATGTAGTCGTTGCGAAGGTTGATGGGGTCGGCTGGATTGCCGTTCGCATAGGCGCCGAGTACACCGAGAGCCTTCGAGAAGGTGTAGTTGACGCTAAAGCGGAGTGGTCCGCCTTGCTTTGACCAGGAAGTCTGGAGTGCGTTGTAGTTGGCATAGAGCCGGTGACGCTCGGCTTCGATGTGCTGATAGAAGGGATACGCTCGGTACTGATCGATCTGATGCGTGCTCAGCTGCGAAACTGCGGCAGTCTGCGCGCCTACCTGGGTCGGGATGTTGCCGCCGTAGAGCGAGCCGATGGGCAGAGCGTTCTGATCGTCGAGAATCACCGCGCCATTGGAGCCGTCGTCCAGCAGATGGTCGGAGCGATTTCCGATATAGGCGAGTTCGAAGGTGGTGTTGAAGGGCACTTTCTGATCGACGGCAGCATTGTAGGTATAGACCTGCGGCTGCTCGTTGTCGTTGGGTGTGAATCCATACGCATTGGTGTCCTGGAATGAAGCGGCAGGACCACCGGAGACGGGCGCTTGTGTCTGGCTGATAGTGGAGAGCAGCTCCTTGTTGACGGTCGCGGTACGAGCGCCCTCAGCGGTGGCGATGCCTGTCGTGGCGTCGTTGAAAGAGTCATGTGCACGGTAGACTCCATAACCTGCGCGGACAACCGTCAAGCCATTTCCGCGAGGATCCCACGCCAGGCCGACACGCGGCTCAAAGAAGGCCGCGCGCGTTGCGAGACCGCCCTTGGGAATGCTGGGATCGATGCCGTGCCAGAGGAAGCCTGGCAGCGGCGACAGGCCCGAGTTGTAGCTGCTCGGTTCCCAGACCGGTATGCCCTCGTTCCGGGTGTCTTCCCAGGGAGTCAGGTGTTCGATGCGCAGGCCGATGTCGACCGAGAGCCTTGGGGTTACGCGCCAGTGATCCTCAGCGTAGCCGGAGAGGTTCCAGAAGTAGAGATCGGGCGCGATGTTGATGTTCTGCTGGGTAAAGGTGTTAACGTGGCCTTCGAGGAAGTTCGCAATGGAGTTACCGGCGTTGGTGCCGTCGCCGGTGGTGGGGCCGGTATTGTAAACCAAACCCGCGACCGGGTCCTGGAAGGTGTTGGTGGTGAAGCCGATGCTGTTGATGGTGCCATTTGGATTCTGGAAGGCGTTCACTTCATTGTTGTTGCTCAACTCGGTGAAAAAGCCGATCTTGACGGTATGCGTACCGATGAGCTTGGTGAAGTTGTCGCCGCCGCCACGAATCCACTTCTTGGCATAGATGCCGCCGTAGGAGGTGTCCGGGGTGAGGTTGACGGGCAGGTTTGAGTAGTCTTCCAGGCCAGGGAATTGAAGGTCATGGTTGTTGTAAATGCCGTTATAGCCATAACCAATGGTGGACGAGTCCAGAGCGTTCTGATTATCCGCTACGAAGTCCTGCAGCAGGAACGCGCCCTGGCCATAGAGTTCGTTCGTCATGGTAGGGCTGAGGATGCTGGTGAAGTTGAAGGAGCCGATCTCGGAATTGATGGTGCTCTTCATGCCGCCGCCAGGCAGATTCGTTCCGCCGAAAGTGCCGCGCGGCGAGTAGTACTCGACCTGCGGTACGCCGGACGCGCCGGCTTCCTTGGTGTAGACGATAAAGAGCTTGTGCTTCTGGCTGATCTGGTCGTCGACACGCGCGTGGGCTTCCCACAAATCGTTGTTGATGAGGTTGGTGGTGATCCAGTTGTACGTGCCGGTAGAGGGAGTGTTTGGCAGAGGAAGCGTGCCAAGGAGAGCCTGCACGTTCTTGTCGATGTTTGTGATCTGGCCGTTCTGTAGCGCGGAGCCGTTCGGGCCGGTCTGTGGGATGGCGCAGACAGCCTGGTAGTTGCCGCCCTGGCAGATCGACCCATTGCCGATCGGCTGATAGCTGGAACCGAGGAACTGCTGCAACTGGGTGGCGCTGAAGTCACCGGCGCGCATTCCAGCGGTCGGCACCAGAGCTGTAAGTACGGCGCTGCTGGCGTTGCCGTAAGCGTATACATTTCGCTGCGCGTAGTCTTCCGCACCGACGAAGAAGGTGAGGTGCTTGTCCTTGTTGAAGTTGGTGTGCGGAATCACCACTGGACCACCGAAGGTGAAGCCGGGGTAGACTTCGCGGTCCGGAGCCTTCTGTTGGCCGGTGTAGTTCGAGATCCAGTCGTTGGAGTCGAGCTGGTTGGTGCGGGCGAAGGTGTAGAGCGAGCCATGGAACTTGTCGCCGCCAGACTTGCCGACCGCATTGACAACGATCGGACCATGGGCCGTGTCGGCGGTGAAACTGGAGGTTTGCACCTTCACTTCTGCGACCTGCTCATAGTTGACGTTCTGGATGGCCGCGCCGAAGTTACCGGGGTCGGTGATATCAGCTCCGTCGGTGAGCAGCGCTACGCCATTCAATGGGGTTCCGTTGGCGGCGTAGCTGCCGAGCGCGCCGTTCACAGACACCTGCGACGGATCGTAGGCATAGTTGCTGGTGCCGGTGCTTCCGTTGGTAATGGCGAAACCGGGCAGGGTCTTGAAAAGTTCTGTTACGTCGCGGCCTTCAATGGCGAGGTGCTGAATTTGCTCTGAGTCGATCAGAGCGCTCTGCTCGCCGGAGTCGGTGTTGATCTGTGTGTCAGCGGTTACGGTCACCGACTGGGTTGCGGTTCCGACCGCGAGGTGAATGTCGCGCAGGGCTCGCTGATCGCCTGGATCAAGGTGAATGTTGGTGGCGGTGTATTTTTCAAAGCCATCCGCGGTAATGGTGACCCGATAGTCGCCGGAGGGGACAGAAGGGAAGGCAAAGACACCTGCGGCATCACTCTTGCCTGTGCGCATGTCGTGATTCAGGATGTTTTCCAGGAGGATGTCCGCATTCGGGACCACCGCTCCGCTGGAGTCTTGAACCGTTCCGCTGATAGTCGCTGTGGTGACCTGGGCAAGCAAGACGCCAGGGAGAATAAGAAAGAGAGATAGGATTGCGAAAAATGTTAGCCGTTTCTCGGTCAGTACTCTACCGAGAAGATCGACACGCGCTAGGGGGAAGTAGTCACGTCGTGACATCTGGACTCCTTACTAAGTTGTTATGAGTTCGCCAACCCCCAAACGCCCAAGCGAGCGAGGGAAGACCGCCGTTCTAAACTTCCAAATTATCTACGGGGAGGGAAAATGGTCGATCTACGTACACCTTAATTTCCATAGAACCGCGTAATTTAATCGTTTTAGTATTCCACGTATACGATTGTCAAGCTGCCACATCGGAGCGCCGTGAGAGCGAGATTCTTCGAGGGCAGATTCGCGCACTCAGGATCGCAGGCAAACTTGCGCGAAATGTCAGAAGTATCAATAGTTTACCTGTTGAATAATAGGCAAAGCGATATTGGGATTACCTGTGAGAGAACGAGTTTTGCTGAGACGAAATCCGACGACGGTTTCCTAAAGAGCATTCGGTGTCCTGAATCAGGTTGCTCTTGAGCCGTTGTGGATTCACCGATCTAATTCACCGATCTTTTCACTGAATTTAGCGGTCGCCAAATCGTCGCCGGGAGAGCCGGTGGGCCGGATTGCCGGGGAATTCATCTCCGGGTTGCATTGTTCGCCGAAACTGAACCCGTCGTAATAGCATGGACGATTGAAAGAAGCGTCGGCCAGAATTGGTCGCGAACCTTATATAGATTCCGTTGCTCTGAACGAAGTGAAGGAATCGCGGGGTGTCAAAAGGAGACAGATGGTTACACGAAGAGAGTTTCTCGACACAATGGCAGTTGGAGCGGCGGGGCTGGCAGTCAGTTCATCCGCCAAGAGCTATGGCCAGATCGTCGGATCGAACGATCGCCTCAACTTTGCAGTCATGGGCCTGAACAGTCGCGCCTATGCCCATCTTTCATCGCTTAAAGCGAACAAGGACGCGGCCCACATCGCGCATGTTTGCGATGTGGACCGCAATACACTTGCCAAGTTCTCGCAAAATGTACAGCAGGAATTGGGCTATGCTCCGGGCACGAACCAGGATTTTCGCAAGATACTCGAACTCAAGGACGTGGACGCGATCACGATAGCCACACCTGATCACTGGCACACTCCGATGGCCATTGCGGGCTTGCAGGCGGGCAAGCATGTGTACGTCGAAAAGCCGTGCAGCCACAACCCCGGCGAGGGAGCGCTGCTTGTTCGGGCCCAGCAGAAGTATGGCAAGCTCGTGCAAATGGGAACGCAACAGCGATCTTCGCCGCACACGATCGAGATCGTCGAGAAGATTCATGGCGGACTTATCGGCAAGGCTTATTTTGCGAAATGCTGGTACAACAACACCAGGAAATCGATCGGTGTCGGCAAGGAAGCGCCGGTGCCTCCGCAACTGGATTGGGATCTCTGGCAGGGACCTGCTCCACGGCGTCCATACAAAGACAATGTGCAGCCCTATAACTGGCATTGGTTCAGGATTTATGGCACTGGAGAGTCGCTCAACAACGGCACGCATGAGGTGGATGTCTGCCGGTGGGCGCTGGGTGTTGATTTCCCCAACCGTGTGACTTCGTCGGGCGGCAGATATGCGTTCAAGGACGATTGGCAGTTCTACGACACGCTGATTACGAGTTTTGAATACGACGACAAGGTGCTCTCGTGGGAGGGTACGTGCTGCCAGGGGATGCAGTACTACAACCGCGGCAGAGGATCGACGATCATGGGGACTGAGGGCACGGTGCTGGTGGATCGCGATGGCTACGAGATCTACGATCTCAAGGGTAAGAAGACGAGCGAATACAAGACCGGCAAAGAGACTTCGTCCTCGGATTTGCTTGGACGCGACTCTATGACGGACCTGCATTTTGCAAATTTCATCGCTGGAATTCGCAAAGGGGAGAAGCTGAATGCTCCCGTCTCTGTCGGGAACGTCGCTGTCACTATGCTGCAACTCTCCAACATCGCCTGGGAGGTGAATCGGGAGTTGCATCTCGATCCGAAAGACGGACGGATCAAGAACGACCCCGAGGCGATGAAAATGTGGGATCGGGAGTACGAACCGGGTTGGGCACCGCGCGTCTAGCGGCTAATTCAGAGGGTCCGGAAATGGGATGTTTCCGGATCCCTCTGAGATATTGAAGGGCTATTTATCGGTTCCACACATGCAGGCGGCGAACGACGTGGCTGTGGAATTGGCGAGTCCACACACGTACTGGGGCCAGAATGGTTTCAGTAAGACGGAGCGATCGCCGACGAAGAAGTTGCGGATATAGGCGGCGCTGACATCCTGGTTTGAGTCGCGGTCGTTCTTGAACTTTCCAATCAATTCCTTGACCGACGCAGGAGAAAATTCACTTTCGTGATAAGCCTTGGCGAATTCGTACTCCAGGGACCACGTGGTGTCGATGCCGGTCTGGTTTGAGGCTGAGATTACCTCATAATCCTGCAGGATTGACTTGGATGGGTTCACCTTTGCGATGGTAAAGGCGGGATTGTTGCCGTCCACAGGCGAGATCGAGGGAACCATTTTGATCGCCACGTCGTGCTCCGAAGAGGTGCTTGCAACGTCGTCCTGCGGGCGCAACAGGCGCAGTTCATCCATGTGGGTATGAGCGAAAATTGCAAAGCGGATCACGTCCGCGTTGGCGGTCAGATCGTCGGTGAGCGCGCCACTGGCCAGGAACATCTCGGGCTTCGCTTTCGCGCAGACATTTTTCATCTTCGCCATGGTCGAAGGCACGTTGACACCGGGCGGGATATGGCCGAGAATCCAGGCGTTTTGATGTGCTTCGCGAGCCTCGTTGAGCTGCTTCTTCAGCCAGTCGATCTGTGCATCTCCGGCATTGGGGGCTGGAGCTCCGCTGCATGTCGTGTATTTGGGAGATAGAAAGGTGTCGTTGATGACAATGAGCCTTGTGGCCCGCATTGGCGTGGCCATCGCAACGCTGTAGTAGCCTCCCGCTGCAAATTGCTCGGCTGCTTCTTTTTGTGCCGGCAACGGAAGACCCTCGGCGAGAATCTTGCCGGCTTGTTTGAAAAAGTCGCTGCCGGAATCGAGCTTGTAGTCGCCGCAGCCGGAGTCGTTGTTTCCGAGAGCCATGTAAACCGGCATGGCTGGGAATGAATTGCGCAGCTCCGCGACGACAAAGCTGATGGTCTTCAAGACAAAGGCCTGATAGTCGCTTTCTGTCGAGGGTGGAAGAAGTGTCTTGTATCGGCATTCAAAGGCATGGGCGATCAGGTCGCCGCTGACGGTCATGAAGTTCGCGTCAGGCTGCTTTGTTTTCATCGCCTGCAGGCTTGAACGAAGCAGAGCATAGGAGGTGTCGACTCCACGCGCGTGGCACTGTTGTTGCAGGGACTCGAATGCCTGCTGCTGATTGGGAGACGGCGGAGCCGCAAGGATCGCGCTCCACTGGTTGACTGGAGCATCTACAAGCTGCGGCAATCTGGCTGGGTCGTGGAAGGGATCGAAGTGAATGTCGCTGACGAAGAGCGCTGGAACGGTGCGATCTCCGGCTCTATCGCGGGTTTCTTCGCGATGCTGCGGATGGCTTTGCGCCGCAGGGGCAGCCTGCGCCTCGGCTCTGGGTGCGAGCGCTGAGCTGAAGAGAATTATGACGAAAAGCCAGACGGCGGCGTACCACCCGAAAGATGCGCGAATGGACTTCAAGAGGACTCCTTTGCCTGGTGCGGCACAGGAGTCCAAGGACAGGTCCCTGTTCGATCTTCCGTACCTTCGGCAGCTCTATTGTAGCCGCGAGAGGAATAGTTCCGAAGCCCAGTGCGCAACGTATTCGCTGCTATCTGGCGTTCTTATAGATGATGTCAAGCAATTCGTCGTACATGGCTTGCCTGTCTTCCTCGGAGCCGTTTCGAATTGCGTGCGTAGCGCAATGGCTGAGGTGGTTTCGCATCAGTGCCCGGGCGACAGCGCGAAGTGCCTCTTGTGCTGAAGAGATCTGGGTGAGGATATCGGCGCAATAGCGATCGTCTTCCACCATGCGTTGTATGCCGCGGATCTGGCCTTCGACGCGGCTGAGCCTGCGCAGGTTGGAGGCTTTGATCTCCGGGTCCACACCTATGGCTTTGTGCTCTTCAGTTGCGATCCCGCATAAGGCGGGATCGTCAATGGAGGTGGTCTTCAAGGCGGTTCTTCTTGAGGTCATTTCGGTGTCCTTATCCTAACTTCAAGATTTGAGCTTCAAGATGTGAGCTTCAGGCGGCGCAGCCGCAGGCTATTGGTAACAACGCTGAAGGAGCTGAAGGCCATGGCGGCACTAGCGAGCACCGGACTCAGCAGCAGACCGAAGGCAGGGTAAAGCGCCCCCGCGGCAACTGGAATTCCGATGACGTTGTACAGGAAGGCCCAGAACAGGTTTTGCCGCATCACGCGCATTGTGCCGCGTGAGAGGGCAATGGCCATTGCAACTCCGGTGAGGTCGCTGCGCATGAGCGTCACGTCGCCTGCTTCCATTGCGATGTCGGAGCCGCTGGCCATGGTCAGGCCCACGTCGGCCTGGGCCAGCGCGGGTGCATCGTTCACGCCATCGCCGACCATGGCGACGATACGGCCTTCTTGCTGGATTCGCTTGACGGCATCGACCTTTCCAGACGGAAGGACTCCGGCGATGACTTCGTCGACACCGACGGCGCGGGCAATTGCTTTTGCTGTCCGCTCGTTGTCGCCGGTCAGCATCACGACGCGAAGCCCCTCTGCGTGCATCTGCCGAATGGCTCCCGTGGAAGTAGGTTTGACCGTGTCGGCGACGGCGATGATGCCGGCCAGTTTGCCGTTAATTGCAATCCAGAGCGGTGTCTTGCCTTCCTCGGCAAGGCGCTTGGACGCAGCATGAAGAGTGTCATACGCGATGCTGTACTTTTGCATCAAAGAGAGATTGCCGATCAACACCGCGTTTTCGTTCGCGATGCCAACTATGCCAAGACCCGACATCGACTCGAAATCTGTCGCAATGGGAACGCTGAGGCCGCGTTCCTGCGCATAGCGAGTCACTGCTTCGGCCAGAGGATGCTCACTGGCGCGTTCGAGGGAGGCAGCGTGGAGGATCAAGTTGTCTTCGGATTCGCGCGCCGAGTCCGATTCCGCAAGCAGGAGATCCGTAACCTGTGGACGGCCTGCGGTGATGGTGCCTGTCTTGTCCAGAATGACCGTATCGATCTTCTCCATCCTCTGTAAGGCTTCGCCGCCTTTGATGAGGATGCCAAAGGTCGCTCCGCGTCCTGTTGCGACCATCACGGCGGTCGGCACGGCCAGACCCATTGCGCACGGGCACGCGATTACCAGCACGGTGACGGCAGCGGCAAAGGCCTGCATGATTCCGGCGCCCGGTGAGAAGATATGCCACGCGAAGAATGTAACGATTGCAATTGCGAGGACGGACGGGACAAAGATTGCGCTGATACGATCCGCAATTCGTTGAATCGGCGCGCGGGACCCTTGCGCGTCGCGCAGGAGGCGCACTATCTGCGCCAATGTACTGCCGGCCCCGACGGTGGTTGCCCGGTACTGGAAGGATCCGTGCTGGTTAAGCGTTCCGCCCATCACGCGATCTCTCGCGTTCTTCTCGACAGGAAGCGATTCTCCGGTGAGCATCGATTCGTCCACGCTGCTCCGGCCGGAGATGACTTCGCCATCGGTCGGGACGCGCTCGCCGGGGCGCACGAGAATGAGATCGCCGTTTTGAAGTGACTCAATCGGAAGCTTGCTCTCCACACCATCCCGAATGACGGTTGCCGTCTTCGGCTGAAGTTGCACGAGTTTGCGCAAGGCATTGACGGTCTGGCCTTTTGCACGGCTTTCCAGGGTGTTGCCGACCAGTACTAAACCGATAATCAACATTCCGGCTTCGTAGTAGACGTCGGGAGCGATCCCGTGGGCGAGGAAGAATCCCGGTGCGATGGTGCTTGCCGTGGAGTAGAGAAACGCCGCGCCCGTTCCGAGCGCAACCAGCGTATTCATATCCGCCGTCTTATGCAGCAGGGCGGACCATGCCTTGGTGTAAAAGCGGCGTCCGGCCCACACTACGATGACAAGGCTGAGCCCGAAAAGAGACCAGCGGATAGCGTTATCACTGACGACATACATCCACGGCATAAGCGTACGCAGGATGGGGTCAAGGACCCGCATGTTCCAACTCATCAGCGGGTCATGCATTTGCTCCATGCCACCGGCGCGGCTCATGCTCATCAAGGGCATGGAAAGCACCATGGCGACCAGGCCCGCGGTAAGACTCACGATCGCTTTCAGACGGAGTTGCTTATACTCGCGGAGCTGCTCTTCGTCGTTCCGTTCCTGCTCTTCCAGTACCGATTCATCGAGCAGCGGGGCTTCTGCGCCGTAGCCGGTCTGACGGATGTTTTCTACCAGTGCTTCGGTCGAGGTCAGACTCGGATCGAAGGTTACCGTGGCGTTATTCAACATGAGGTTGACTGTGGCGTCTTTCACCCCGGCCTGGCCAGTTAAGGTTCGCTGAATGAAGGACTGGCAGGCGGCGCAGGTCATTCCGGTTACTGAGATGGTGACGCGCTCTGGCGTCACCTCTTTTCGTACATCTCTATTTTTTGCTTCTTTAAGGTTTTCGGATGCGGTTAACATACTGCCCCTCCCGGCTCAATTGGCCACGTTGGCCTGGAAGCCAATCCGGTTTACGGCAGCTGCGATCTGATCCGCGGTCGTTTCTTCAGGGTTGAAGGCCAGTTTTGCTGAACCTACTTCTACGGAACCAACTTCAACACCGTCAACTTTCTGCAGCGCATCGGTGACCCTGCGGACGCAAGCCCCGCAGTGCATTCCTTCGATCGATAGTGTAAGTGTGCTTTTCACGATGTTTCTCCTTTACACTACATGAGATGCCCATGCCCCCCAGGGGTATTCATAATTTTGCACACTTTCGAATGGGTTTATGGCGGGGCGCTAGGCGCGCGCCCTGGATTCCTGTTGAATCAACCGGATCGTTATCAAGGCGGCCGGGACAAGGAAGAAGAGTGATCCGACGACCCACATGATCGACCCGCCAACGACCTGGTCGGCCAGGGGCGACACGTGAAACGTATTCGGCTCAGTCACATAGTAGCTGTAGACGGGGCGGTCGCAGAAGGCGAGAAAAGCCGAAAGCGCTGTGTTCACGATGTCGGCGCCGACGAGATAGGGCAGCATCAGCCAGCCTGGGTAACGCGCGCTAGTCGGCCAGGGGCGAACAATTGGCCACCAGAAGAGGATTGAGGAACCGAGGAAGCAGATGTGTTCGAAATCGTGCCATCGCTCATGCTCGAGCGCGAAGTTATATGCACCGGGAACGTGCCAGGCGAGGAAGAGAAAATTCATAGTGATCCACGCAACGGCCGGTCTGGTGAGGAAATGGCCCAGTTTTCGCAGCGATCGCGAGCGAAGCAGCGGGCCAAGCAGGTATACCGTTACCACGCGGGGCAGACCGCGGAGCATCGGCACCTGGGGCGCGCCGAGAAGGATCAACGGAGGAACGACTGACATGAGGAGCAGATGCTCGACCATGTGCGCGCTGAGCAGAGCATCGGCGAAGCCGTCCATCGGTGAGCCGATGGACAGCCAGAGCACGGCAAGGCCGCCGAGAAAAGACGCCAGTCTCCAATCGGGGAATTGCTCGGGCCGGGTTTTGCGGATGGCGAACCATCCGCGAATGTAAACGACGGCGCTGAGCAGCGTCAGTATCGTGAGGAAGACCGGCGGCGACCAATCGTCGAAGACAGCCTGAATTTCAGGAGGCATTGGAATCCGAGGAGTTCAGTGCTATTTTCCCTCCGGCGCTGGCTGGTTGGGCGTTGCAGGCGGAGTTTGTTCGCTGGTCATCGCCATCTTGCGTGAGGCATCGACGGCGGGAGTAAGATCGCCGCCGCGCAAGGTCTTGAGGAATTGCACCAGTGCGGTCGTCTCGGAAGGATTGAGCGCATTGCCGTAGGCGGGCATGTTTCCGCCACCTTGCAGGACCTGGCGGATCATCTGATCTTCGGTTAGGCGTGAGGCGACCGAATCGAGAGCAGGACCACGCATTCCGCCTGCTCCGCCGATGGAGTGGCAATTGCGGCATTGCTTGTTTTGCAGCACAAGCGCGCCTTGCCGCTCCAGCGGAGTGCGGTCATGTAAGTACTGCGTGGGAATTGTGTCGCTGGTCCAGGCGTTCATAATGGGACTCCACGGCGTATACATGCCGAGGCGCGTAAAGGCTCCTAGTGTGACTGCGATTACGGCAACCATCAGAACGGCTACCGGTCGGCGCGACCAGTGTTTTTCGCCTTCGCCGGAGACAAGCGGAAGCAGCAGCATGACGCCGATTCCGATGACGGGTGCGATGAAAAGCACCGGCGTTTCGATACTGGGCGGTAGGTAAGCCAGAACAGCGTAAATCCAGAGAAATGCGAAGTCGGGCTTGGGCGCGGTCTCGATGATCGTCGGATCGGGTTGGCCGGTGGGGCCGAATGGACCGAACCAAAGCGCACAGGCCATGATGGCAAGCATGATGGCGGCGCCGAAGACAGCGTCTTTCCACGCAGCATCGGGTACGAAAGGGATGCCGGTCTTTTCCGTGAGCTGGTGATATTCCTGCACGTAGGTTTTCTTACTCACCAGTCTGCCCGGCATGGGCCAATCGTTGATGCCGAGGCGAATGACCATCAGAAGATGGAGGGCCACCAGCCCGAGCAGGATGCCGGGAATGACGAAGACGTGCAGGGTGAAGAAGCGGGAAAGCGTAGGACCGGCAATGATAGGGCCGCCCAGCATCAGGCCCACCAGTGGTCCGCCGATGACGGGCACGCGGCTGACAATGGATGCGCCAATTCCGAGTCCCCAGTAGGCGTCCTGATCGAAGCGCAGTACCTGGCCGGTGAAGGCCATGCCTAGCGTCAGCAGCAACAGAAAGACGCCGATGATCCAGGTGAGTTCACGCGGAAATTTGTATGCGCCAAAGAGAAAGACCTGTGCCAGATGAATCAGCACGATGGCGATCATGAAGTCGGAGCCCCAGCCGTGCATGGCACGCAGGAACCAGCCGAGTTTCACGTTGTGGTCGAGGAATTCGAGGCTGCCCCAGGCCTGGCTGGCAGTGGGGGCGTAGACCAGCGCCAGCAGAACGCCTGTCACGACCTGAAGCACAAGGATGATCGTCGCCGCGCTTCCGAAGACATACCACCAACTGGATGTGTTAGATGGGACCGGGTGCTCGGCCGCCTCGATTGCTGGCGTGAAGACTCCGAGACGGCGCTCAAACCAGTTGTAGACATCGATGCCGCGTTGTTTCAGGCTGGCCATTTAGCTGTTCCTCAATTTCAGGCCTTCGGAGGGCTCGATTTCATTAGCTGCAATTGTGGTCGACGGAAGCGATTGAATCTGAGTTAGCGGCGGCTTCGAGCAGTTACGCGCAGCCAGCGTCGGCATCTTGCCGGCACTGATGAACAGGTTGCCTGCTGTGATCCTGTGGTCATATTCGAAGAGTCCGCGCTCTGGCGGTCCCGAGGCGCGTGAACCATCCTGGTAGTATGCGCCGCCATGGCAAGGGCACATGAACAGCTTCGATTGGGCGAACCAGCGCACCGGGCATCCAAGGTGAGCGCAGTTGATGGCGAAGACCTGGAAGTCGTTGCCGGAGATTCGCCGAACCCAGCAGGGAATGTCTCCGGTCTGTCCATCCCAGGTGGTTGTGATTGGATTTCGGAAATTGACCAGGCGAGTTTCGCCCTCGGGAAAATCGGCGAGCGGACCAAGGTTGATCCAGAAACTTTCACTCGATTTCTTCTTCAAAGCTGGACCGAGCAGATAGCCGAGGATCGGCACGGCAAGCACTGCGCCGACGACTCCATTCAAAGCAAGGGACAGCTTAAAGAGGAAAATACGGCGCGAGTCTCCGGCGCCTTTGGGCTTTGCCACAGGCTCCGCTGCGGTCTCTTGATGATTGATTACGGGCGGCTCACTGGGATTCATTGCGTCCTGCTCCATGCGGTTTTCTTCATTGGTTGCGACATTTGTTCTCGCTGCATCATGGATGAGTTGGGTATGGCTGCCCTGGGTTGACAACTCGTTTTGAGGCCAGCCATGCGACGACATCCGTAATTTGCTGATCGGTCATCGGCTGTGTCGAATAGGAGCGCCAGTCCGGCATATGCTCGTCTGGCTTGCCTGCGATGATTGTGCTGCGCAGATACTGATCGCTGACCAGCGCAAGATAAGACGGATCGACGATCGAGCCAAGCTTGCCAATTTTTCCAATCGGGGGATGGCCTTCGCCGTTGGGTCGATGGCACTTTGCACAAAAGGTGCCGAAGGCTTGCTGCCCATTGTCGACACTGGCGGGCAGCGTCGTAAGGTACGGAGGAAGTGTCTGTCCTGCGAAGAGGTCCGCGTTACCCCACTCCTGAACGATGCCGTGGGCGAGCGTTGTGACCTGTTGAGTGGTCAACATGCCGCCTGAGCTTTTTTCAAACGCAGGCATTAGGTGGTTCGGAACGCCCTTCGAAATTACGTCGCGTATCTGAGCTTCTCCAGCAACGGCAATAAATGCGGGATTGGAGAGAGCGATAGTTGCGCCATTTCTGCCATTGTCACCATGGCAGGCAGCGCAGTTCTGTTTGTAGAGGGTAGGGAAGTCGAGCACCTCTTCTGGACGCACGACTTCCGGTCCAGGGCCCGGTCGGCCTGGGATGTGTCCGCAGCCGAGCATGGCTGCGCATGCCGCCGATAGCAGCAGCGTACAGAAATGAGTCCGATTTAGCAGGGCTGCTCTCATTACTCGTCGTCTTTCATTTTTATTTGATCGCTATGAAGGCCGGCGCGAACGGCAAAGGGCAAGGAGCGAAATTGCGGCGTCCGTACTTTGACCTGTAGATTGACGACAAAGCCGCAGACCAGACCGAAAGCGATCTGCGAAATGACGAACCATAGCCAGTCGATTCTCGCGTTAAGAATCGGGCTGATTACGCCCAAAGCTGTGTACAGGATTCCTGTCCACATAAACGGGGCGACGAAGCCGGCAGTAAGAATGGGCTTTCGCGGAAACATCGGAAGCATTGCGCCGTAAAGCAAGCCAACGAGGATAGATGTGAGTCCATGAATTCCAGTGGCTGCAAGCAATCCAAGGAGATGAAACTGGGCGAGGAATGCGTTGCTTTCTCCCGCCCAACTGACAAAGCCGCCGGCCGCGAGAAGATTGATCGAGTACCACAGACTGTGATAGCGAAGGAGGCTGAAGATCGTGGCCGGTATGACCATGGCGACGCCGCCGACAATGCCACCCTTGATTCCCGCTACAACGCTGAATGTCTCAACGGGCAACAACTTGCGATGCTGCGCATCGACGGGCGCACCCGGACGCCTTCCACGTGGGCTGACGAATATCGTGCGGTCCGGCACCACTGGGACGGGAACATGGTTCTCATGCGGCAATACCTGAAAGAACCAGCCGACAGCGGATCGCAGGGCTAGCACAACACCGAGCAGGCTGACGACCCAGTGCGTCACCATGCCGGTGATGATAAGGGAGACGCCCAGTGCAAGCACCATGGGCCAGGGTGTTGGTACGGGAAGCACAACTTCGTCGCTGCTGTGTTGCTGGTGCGCGTGCTCGCCGGGGTTCATTGATTCGCCGTGCTGCATCCTGCTTCTCCTTTCTGCAATTTACCTGCCCAAAACATAGACCACCAGAAATACGACTACCCAGACGGCGTCGACGAAGTGCCAGTAGAGCGAAAGCACTTCGAGCTTTGCGGAATGCTCTTCCTTGAGACGCCCGGTGAGCGCGAAGCTCAGGACGAGCGAGAGCATGAATAGCCCCACTACGACGTGAGTCGCGTGCAGTCCCACCAGCGAGTAATAGGTCGTACCAAAGAGGTTGGTCTGAATCGTCAGACCTTCATCGTGGATCAGGTGATACCACTCCTGGGCGGTCGTGATGAGAAAGATCGCTCCCAGAAGTACCGTGGCAGCCAGTTGAAGCGTGCAGCTGCGCAGCTTGCCTTTGTGCAGCGCACTTCCCGCGAAGTGCACCGTGATGCTGCTCGAAAGCAGGCAGATGGTGCCAAAGATCGGTAGTTCGAGCACCTGTGCCGGTGTCGGGCCGGAGATGCTCTTGCCGATGTAGAAGATGTAAGCGACCACGAAGATGACGAAGATCGCCGCCTCGGCCAATATCAGACAGGCCATGCCAACAGTGCCGCGATAGGGCAGCGTCCAGGGCCTCTCCACCAGTTCGTCCATCGGGATTGCGTCTGCATTCTTCATTATTCGTAGTCCGAGTCCGGATCTTCAGGATGTTTGATGTCCCACAACGGGCGTCTGCTGTAGACCGTGGGTTCAATAGCAAAGTTGTAAGCGGGCGGCGGGGAAGTTGTTGTCCATTCGAGCGTCCATGCATCCCACGGGTCGTGGCCCGCCTCATCGCCGTGGTAGTACGAGCGCACCATGTTGTATATGAAGACCAGGAGTCCAGCCGCCTGGAAGATGGTGCCGATGCTGACAATCATGTTCCATGTCTCCCAGCCGCGGCCTGCTTCATACGTGTAGATGCGCCGCGGCATACCCAGAAGGCCCGGAATATGCATGAAGTCGAAGGTGAGGTGGAAGCCGATGATGAAAAGCCAGAAGTGCCATTTGCCGAGTGTTTCCGACATCATCCGGCCTGTGATCTTGGGATACCAGTAATAGAAGGCAGCGAACAGCGCAAATACGATGGCGCCAACGATTACGTAATGAAAGTGGGCCACAACAAAATATGAGTTGCCGAGTTGCCAGGTGAATGGAGCCGCTGAGAGCATGATGCCGGTGAGCCCAGCAATCAGGAACTGAAACAGGAATCCCACGCAGAACATCATCGGCGTGGCGAAAATCACCTTTCCGCCCCAGATCGTCGCCAGCCAGTTGAATATCTTGATTCCGGTGGGCACCGATATGACCATGGTGGCGAAAACGAAGAAGGTGTTCGCAGCCGCGCCCATCCCGACGGTGAACATGTGGTGCGCCCACACGCTGAGACTGATAAAGGCGATGCCTGCAGATGCAGCCACCATTGCCGGATAGCCAAAGATGGCCTTACGGGAGAAGACCGGAACGATTTCGTTGACAAAGGCAAATGCGGGGAGCACCAGAATGTAGACTTCGGGATGGCCGAAGATCCAGAAGAAGTGCATCCAAAGGACCGCCGAGCCGCCGGCCTGCGTATCGAAGAAGTGAGAGCCAAGGTATCGGTCAAGAGCCAGCATGATCTGCGCCGCTGTGAGCGGACTTACGGCAACGAAGACCAGGCTCGCTGTTACCAGATAAAGCCAGACCAGAAGGGGCATCCGGCTCATCTTCATGCCCTTGCAGCGCATGGAGAGAATCGTGGCCACAAAATTGATGGAGGTCCCGATCGATCCGACTCCGCTTAGAAAGACGGAAAGCGTCCAGTAGTCGGTGCTGTGCCCGGGCGAAAAGACTCTGGCTGTCAGCGGCGCGTAGGCAAACCAGCCTACATCCGGCGCTGACCCTGCGGCGTATAACCCGCTCGCCCCGAAATAACTGAAATACAGCAGCATTCCCGCAAAGGCAGAGATCCAGAAGCTGAAGGAGTTGAGCCGGGGAAACGCCATGTCTCGCGCCCCGATCATGAGGGGGACAAGGTAATTTCCCCAGCCGAAAACTATAGGCATAACCATGAAGAAGATCATCGTTGTGCCGTGCATGGTGAAGAGCTGATTGAAGACCTGTGGCGAGACGAAGTGATTGTTCGGGCGCGCGAGTTGGATGCGCATCAGCGTTGCTTCAATGCCGCCGACAATCAGGAAAATCAAAGCATAACTGATGTACATCAGTCCGATCTTCTTGTGATCGACTGTCGTCAGCCACTCGTAGATCACATTGACTGGCGGCCTGCCCTGCCGGGTCGTCAGCGTCTCATCGATTCCCGGCACTTGCGTAGTTGTACTCATGAGACATCTCCACGTTGCTGACTCATTGAATGGTTAGCGAAGCTGCGTAAGGTAAGCCGTGATGACATCCAGATCATGACTGTTCAAATGCATCGAAGGCATCAACGAACCAGGCTTCAGCGAATTGGGATCGTCGATCCACTTTCTCAAATTGTCCGGCGTATTCGGGACCGCTCCCGAAGCAATCGTATCGCGGCTCGCCAGGTGAGTAAGGTCAGGTCCGAATCTTCCGTTGGCCACGGTTCCACCAACCGCATGGCAGTTGATGCAGGCGTTGTGCATGAATACGGTCTGACCTTCGACAGCCGCAGGATTGCCAGGGAAGTCCTGTTGCGCCGGCTTTTTCTGCTGCGCGATCCAGGTAGCGAACTGTTCAGGAGTATCGGCGTAGACGCGCAAGAGCATCTTCGCGTGCTGCGTTCCGCAATATTGCGCGCACTGGCCAAGGTAAAGACCAGCTTGCGAAGGATCGATCCACATCGTATTGACGCGATTCGGAATCACATCCGTCTTGCCCGCCAGACGCGGCACCCAGAAGCTATGATCGGTGTCCGCCGACGACATGGTGAGATAGGTTGGCTGAGGAGCCGAAGGATCGCTGACAGGAATGTGAAGCTCATTGGCTGTCACAACTCCCAGCTTCGGATACCGATACTCCCACCAGAACTGATGGCCCACGACGGTTACGTCTAAAGAGTTGGCCGGTTTCGGAATGGCCTGTGTTCCCAGAATCACGCGCGCGGTCGACAGAAAGAGCATCACAACGATGAGGATCGGAATGACAGTCCAGGACATTTCGATCTGGTTGCTGCCATAGATTTGCGCCGGCTCCAGAGTAGACTCATCTGGCCTGTGCCGGTATCGAATTAGCGCATAGAGCAGCATTCCGGCGACGATGAGAAAAATGGCGAGGGTGACGCCGAGGACAAGCATCGAGAGGCCGAAGATGGAGTGTGCCGGAGTGGCCGCGGGCGCAAAGATGTTTGTTGGCGACTGCGCATAAGCCATGCTGCCGAGAAATGGCAGGCCCAACAGCACACGGCCTATGAGCCGGGCTGTGCGGAGCCTATGATTTTCGCAATCTGTCGTCGAGAAGCTGGCGAAAAAACGCAAGGGATTCTGGCCTCAAGAATTTGTTGTTTGCGAAAGGTGCCTGACGAAAGCAGCACGTCAGCAACGGATTACTGAAATTGATGCGGCATCGAGCAAAACAGCATCGTTTGATTTAATGTTTACACAAAAAACTTTGGTCTTCGTAAATTTCGATGCTGGATAAAATTCCGAATCAATGCGCGTTCAAATGCTTGATCAATTGATGTATTCCCTTAGAAGGGAGATTCAAAAATATCTGTGGATTTCCTTTAACGACAATGACTTACGCGACTTTAACGCAAAAGTCAAGGGGCGCGGATTTCCACATCCAGCGAGATTCGGCTGGCAAGAAAAGCTATCCGGGAAGGAAATTTGCCCGCGCGATCCAAATGTGTTGGTATGTTAGACCGGATGCTGAAGCCCCCTGTTTCCAATTCCGAAATTCCCAAGACGATCGGGCCATTCCGCGTCCTGCGCCTTTTAGGCGTTGGCGGAATGGGAGCTGTTTATCTGGGAGAACGCATGGAGCAGTTCTCCCAACAGGTCGCGATCAAGATATTGCATCCGAGTCTCTTTCCCGATGCAGCCGACGGGAAGATCGAGCGAGAGGGCGAGCTACTTGCAGCACTGGAGCATCCGGGTGTCGTCCGGATGCTGGATGCAGGCATCACAGAGGATGGCTCGCGCTACATCGTAATGGAGTATGTCGATGGCATGCCGCTGGATGCCTATTGCGACGATCATCGGCTTCCGATGCGCCGTCGTGTTGAGCTTCTATTGGATGTTCTGGAGGCCGTCGAGCATGCGCATCGCCATCTGGTGGTGCACGCAGATCTTAAGCCTGAGAATATTCTCGTCACGGCAGAAGGCAAGCCCCGGCTGCTCGATTTCGGAGTTGCGACCATCCTCGCAGATCTAGGCTCCGGCCTCGGCGCGGCTCAACCAGGCTCGCCAGCCGTCGTCTCGGAGGAATCAGTCCAGGATAGTTACACGGTGCTTTATGCCAGTCCCGAACAGCGTGCCGGAGAACGGCTAACCGTGGCGAGCGACATTTATTCTCTTGGCTTAATTGCCCAGAACATTCTGGCGGGCGTCAAGCCGAGTGAGGCGCGAATTCCAATTCAGAGGCCCGTTCTTGACGACGATTCGACCACGCTCTTATCCGGAAGGATCCAGACCTTCGGTTCCGACTCGTTGAAGTCGATTGCCGCCCTGCGCGCGACCACGCCCGGAGGATTGCTCGCGGCAATTCAGGGCGACCTGGAAGCGATTGTCGCCAAAGCTCTCCGGCGCAATCCAGCGGAGCGATTTCAGAGCGCGAACCAGATGCGCGAGGAATTCAAGCGGCATCTACTGGGTTATCCGATCAAGACGAGGGCGGCCGGACGATGGACCTATGCGCGCAAATGGGTGCTGAGAAATCGGCTTGCGGCCTGCCTCGGTTGTGTTTTTCTGCTTGTGGCGATATTCAGCATCGTCGGCGTTGTCAGGCAAGCGACAGACGCGGCTCGAAAGCGTCAGATAGCCCAGACGAGGTTGCACGATCTTGTGCGCTTGACCGATGTCCTTGCCGGAGAACTTTACGAATCGGTGCGCGGGTTGCAGGGGGCGGAGTCCGCGCAGGCCGCTTTGTTGAACAGCGCCCATGAAACCATCAACACGCTGGCCGCAGAGGATGACCAGGATACTCAACTCGAATTGGAATTGGCGGGCGAATACGAAAAGCTGGCGCGTCTGGAACTGAGCCGCCGGCCGCTTACACAAGACGCGCTTCGACAATTATCCGACGACTTGGACAGGGAGCGCCGGATTCTCGATGGGATGAACAGGCGCGATCCGGAAGTCCTGCACCTGCGGGAGCGAATTCCGCAGATGATGCAACTTCGCGATGCTGCTGCTCATGAGGAAAGTCATTAATCTGAAGCTCAGGTTTGAGCTGTCTCAGGTTTACTGCTCATTGACTGGTTAGTCCCCGAGCCTCTGCGATCTGATCCGCGACGATCTTGCTTTTTACGGGTCCGGCGAGGGCGGATAGAACGGATAGGGCCGTTCGATTCGCCTGCTCTGATTCACCGACTGCGGATTGCGCCTTCGCCAGCGTCAGCAGTTGCGTCGGGGTCGGTTTGGCAAAGGCGCTCGCGGCCCTTTGAGCAAAGTCGAGCGCCAGGCGCGCATCCCCGGGATGCAGATGAAGCTCCAAGAGGCCATCGGCGGCGATTCCGAGAACCTCAGGCGAAGCTTCTTTGTCCTGCGCCAGACGGACTGCCTCCTGCAAACCGTTTCGGCTGGCTTCCGCGCCCGCGCTCTTGTGTCCAAGCTTCGTTTCAATTCGCCCGAAGGTCATCAGATCCTGCGCCTGGATCATCTGCCAGCGTATGTTGTTCGGACTGCGTTTGAGCAGCACTGATAAAATTCCCAGGACTTCTCTGGCCGTTTCCGAAGCCTCGCGCTCTTTGCCGAAGCGGTCGTACTCGATGGCAAGATCCGTTTCGAAGGCAACCAGATCGAAGCGGGCGCGATTGTCCAGTTCGGCCTGCGCAATCGCTTTGCGAAAGCCGTCTTGAGCCTCCTGAGCAAGCGCGACTCCTTCGGTCATGTGTCCGATGCGCATCTCCATGAGCCCGAGGCGGGCAAGCATATAGTTTTTACCGCGTTGGGAGCGAGTTGTCTTCCTTTGTTCAGGAGGGAGATGGAGAACAACGTCCAATCCGTGACGATAATGAGCAGCGGCGGATGCTGGATCGGTATCTTCGATCAAGGACCCATATTTATATTCGCCGACAACAATTCCGGCGCTGCATAGCGCGGCCTTTGGATCTGCCTGATCGCACATTTCGTCGTATTTGTCAGACTGGCGGTAAGATTCCATGGACTTATTGAGGTCCGCAATGGCGTAGCCTCGACCCGGATCGTAAGCATCGCCGAGCAGGTCTGTGATGCCGGATGCGGACTCCAGCATCTGAGCGGTGACGTGTGGGTTCCTGGCCATTTCTCCCGCCGTTGCCGCGGCTGATTTAAGAATCGGCTCAGCGTGAACGGCGTCTCCGTTCCCGAGATACGTGCCGCCGAGCGCGGTTTCCGCTTTCATCAATATGAGCTGCGATTCGAGATCCTGCGGATATTTGCTCAGCCTGGCATTGGCCAGAGAGACGGCCTTGGTCAGAGAATCCAACGCTCCGGGAACGTTGCCAAGATTCTGATTGTAGGGATTGCCGAGAAGATTGCCCATGTCGGTAAAGCCGCGGATGGTTTCCATCTCCAGGCTTGAACCGGGGGCAATCTGGGCCAGCCGGTCCAGGTAAGCAAGCGCCTGCGTGACAGCTTTTCTTTGCGCGTCAATGGAGCCTGGAACAAGGCTCAACTGTTCGAAGTAGTCGAACAGCAACATGTGGGCAAGCTGCCTTTCGTCCTCGACGCCCTTGTTCGCACGAATCTCCTGGAGATGCGCAACGTGACCCTGCCATGCCATCGCGCAAAGCCCCACCATCAATACGAGAAGGGCAGCGGCAGCGGAGCGGACCGGCCAACGATAGCGGCGGTGAAACTTGACCGTGTAGTAAAGGAGATTGCCATTTCTAGCTGCGACAGGACGATGCAGAAGGACATTCAGAAGATCTTCAGCGAAGGCCGCTACCGTGGGATAGCGTGCCTCGTCCTCGTACCGAATTGCTTTCGAGACGATTGCGTCCAGGTCGCGCGCGACTTGGGTATCCAAGACTTGGGCATCAAGGAACCGCGACGGTGTGTGCACTCTTGCCCACTGGGACGGAGGCTTGAGCTGACCTTGCCTTAACCTGTCGAGGTAGAGACCGATGGGTAAATTTTTCAGCTCTTCGGGAAGTTGTCCTGCAATGAGCCGGTAAAGGATCATCCCCAGCGAAAAAACATCGGCAGACGTCGAGACGCGATCTCCCCGAATGTGTTCCGGGCTGGCATAACGCACCGTCACCGGGCGCATCCCGGCACGTGTCATCTCCGACTGCGCATCGCCACCGGTTCCGATGCGCTTGAGGGCTCCGAAGTCGAGCAACTTCACGATGCCGTCGTCCGTCACAATCACGTTACCCGGCTTCAGATCGCGATGAAGGATGAGATTTCTGTGAACGTAGGTAACTGCATTGCACAACTGCAGTACCCATCGGATAATCTGTTTGATCGGAACGGCAGGATCGTCGCAGGCCTCGTCGAGACGCCTTCCCTCGACGTACTCCATTACTACGTAGGGAAACCCCTCGCTGGTGACCCCTCCGTCAAGCAAACGTGCAATGCTTCCGTGCTCGAGTTTGGCGAGAGTTTCGCGTTCCAGGAGAAACTGCGTAACGGCGGGCGACAAACGCAAGTGCCAACCGACAAGTTTCACTGCGACAGTCTGAGTAAAGCCCCCTGATATGCGCTGACCAAGATAAACGACTCCCATGCCACCTTGGCCAAGCAGCCGTTCCAGGCGAAATGCGCCTAATACACGACCTATCCACGGGTCGCCTGCCCCCCCCTCGCCGTCCCCAGTTGCAGGGGCGACCGGGGTGCGTTTCAAAAAATTCTCCGGATCGAGCGGTGGAGCTGCGGAGATTAGTTCTTCCACGGATTGGTACGATTCCAAAAGCTTGAGCACGCTGTCTCGCAGTTCCGCATCGCCGCCAGACCAATCGACTACCCGGCTTGCGCGTTCCTGTGCCGGGCACGCCATCGCGCGGTGGAATAACTCTTCCGTCTGTTCCCATCGAAGAGAGGTTTCCGATGATGCAGATACGGCTGGGTTTCCAGGCAACTCCGCACCTGCGTCCATCAGACTGTCTCGCTCTTCGGGGAAGATTTCAGCTCCTGATAGAGCCAGCTTCGCGAGAATTTGAGATCGCGTTCGGCTGTCGAAAGAGAAATCGAGAGCACTTCCGCGGTTTCCTCCAGCGTCAATGCCAGGAAAAAACGGAGTTCGATCAGATGCGCCTTGCGCTGATCGAGCTTCTCCAGCCGATCCAGAGCCCTATTCAGGTCTAGAATCTCAGCGGAAGAAGTGCCGACCCAAGCAATCTCGTCGGACAGCGGGAGCCGGATAGCGCCAGGACCGCCGCGCCGCTCCGCAAGATGGGCGCGCGCGTGGTCCTTGAGAATGTTTCGCATGATGCGGGCAGCAAAGGTGTAGAAGTGTCCCCGGTCGTGCCAGGAGACTTTTCGCTGGCTTAATAGACGCATGTAGACTTCATTGACCAGCGCGGTCGGCTGTAGCGTGTGATCTTCGCGCTCACGGCGCATGTAGCCCTCCGCGATGCGATGCAGTTGTCCATAGACGAGTGGAATGAGGCTCTCCAATACATCTGGATCGCCTTCCCTCCATCGTTCCAGCAGCCGCGTTACCTCACCATCTGCGTCAGCCATGAGAGCGTTTCTCCTGCAACTCGTTCCATCGGAGGTCATCTCGGTGTGTCCCATTCCGCCCGAAAGGAAGGGAAAAGGACGTTGAAGCAGAGGCAAGTCGATCCACACTTACAGTAAGAAAGCTCAATCCGTCGAGTTCACGTGTCGGATGTCGTGAAAATAACGTTTACCATAAGCCGGGGCAGTTGTGAATTCCATAAAGTAAAGCTTACTTTGGTAATTGGGTAACCGCTTCCTCAGATAGGAGACAAATGAACCGTGATTTTCTTATCAGGAAATCTGTGCGAGAAAATCATTGAACATGCGGCACGGGATTGCGGTCAGGGTGGGCTGGATCCTTGAGAATCTGACCGCCCTTCATGACGAAGTCAACGTGATACATGACAGTGATGTCGGCCAGTGGGTCTCCGGTTACGGCGATGATGTCGGCGTAGTGTCCAGGCTCAATAGAGCCGAATTGATTGTCTTTGCCAAGGAGGGTCGCGGCATTGATCGTAGCAGCCTGGAGCGCACCGAGCGTAGTCATGCCACCCGCAACCAGAGCGCCAAATTCACGCGAGACAGATTCGTCAACGTCATTGTCGTCCACGCCGTATGCGATTTTGAGGTGGTGGGCGAGCGCCAGTTTGAACGCGGGGCCCTGAGCGGCGAGGATCTCCTGACCCTTGGCGAAGCTGTCCGGGTCGCGTCCTTTGGACAGGCCGGTCTCCATATCGTGCTGAAAGCAGTAAAGCGTGGGCACGAGCCAGGTTCCGTGGTCCTCCATGAGCTGTGCGCCTTCTTCGTCCAGCATCGTTCCGTGTTCGATGGAATCCACGCCTGCGCGTACTGCTGCCTTGATGCCGGCCGCTCCTTCTGCGTGAGCCATGACTTTCTTACCTGCACGGTGAGCGACCTCGACGGCCTTGGCCATCTGCTCCTCGCTCAACTCCTGTACATGGAAATCTGAAATCGGGTCCATGACGCCGCCTGTCGCCATGAGCTTGATCCAGTCTGCGCCGAACTTGATATCGCGGCGAACCACGCGCGCAACATCATCTACCGTGTCGGCAATGTTGGCGCGCTGGGGCAGATCGACGTCTGGCGAAAAGGGTGCGCCATCGCCGTGCCCACCCGTGATGGAAACGCAACTGCCGGCGGCCGAGATGCGCGGTCCCTGAATCAACCCACGATTGACCGAATCACGCAGTGCAAATTGAGGGTAGTCGGATGGACCCTCACAGGCATCGCGCACGGCCGTAAATCCGTGATCGAGCCAGAGCCGCAGGTTGTATACGCCCCAAAGCGTGGCCTGCGGGGCGGAAGTGCGCACTTCGGTGGCCAGGGATTGGCTGGTGGGGTTCGAGAGGATGTGCCCGTGGGCGTCGATCAGGCCAGGCAAGACGGTGTAGGCGGAGAGATCGGTTAGCGGCACTCCGGTCGGAGCTGTCTCCGATATGGCAAGAATCCTGTCTTTCGCAAGAACGATATAGGCGTGACTGCGCACCGCTCCGGTGCGTACATCAATGAGCTTGCCTGCCAGGATTGCGGCAGTCGGAGCTGGCTCAGGTTTGGAGGTTTCGGCGGAGGCGAGGGACGCACAGATGGCGAGGCAACTGAGGGGGAGAAACAGACTTCGAAAATTCATGATTGAGGCGAAGTTAACATGCGCAGGAACACGGGGCAAGCGTTAGTGCGCTTGCCCAGCTTCTTACGCTTGCTTCTTCGGCAACAGCGCGTCCAGCAACAGAAGACATGCGCCGGTAACGATGGCCGAGTCCGCGACATTGAAATCCGGCCAGTGGTAATGGACGATGTGGACCTCAAGAAAATCGACGACAGAGGCAAAGCGGATGCGGTCATAGTCGTTGCCGATTGCGCCGCCTAGCACCAAGGCCAGAGCAGCGGTTGTCAATGTGAACTTTCGTCCGAGCTTCACCAGCGCGATCAGTACGGCCAGCGCAGCGAGAGTCGAAAAGCCGATCAGAACCCATCGCACGTGCTCCGGCGAGGCTGAGTCCGCGAAAAGCGAAAAGGCCGCGCCGTCATTGAGCACATGCGTAATCCGGAAGACATTCGGGATCACCGGAATGGCGTGGCCAAGTTCAATGTGATGCCCGACCCAGACTTTGCTCCAGCGATCGAGAGCAATTACCACAACGGAGATCAGCAGCAGCCAAGGGAGGCGTGAGGCTTGTCTGTCGCTCAAGCGCTCACCTCGCCGTCGGTTGTCGAGTCCGCTGGAGACTCGATGCCCATCATCTTCAGCGCACCGTGGCAGCGCGTACAGACGCTTTCCCATAGTCCATAATTCGCAACTTCCGGCATGAAATTCCAGCAGCGGTTACATTTTGTCCCGGAGGCGGGCAGGGCTGAAACAGATAATTCAGGACCTTCGACGACACGGACGGCAGAGACATTGAGAATCTCCTTGAGTCCGCTCGCATGGGAGCGCAGAAGCTCAAGCAAACTACCTCCGGCCTGAATCTCCAAATCAGCTTCCAGCCCCTTGCCAATCCTCTTTTCCTGGCGCGCTTCCTCAAGAACGAGCAGAGCCGCATCCCGGACGGAGAAGATCTGTTTCCACTCCGCAAGCAGGGACGTTGGGTCGTCGGGATAAATGTCCTTTGGAGCAGGGAAGAGTGCGAGGTGAACGCTCACCTCACGGCCTTCGACAGCGGGCAGATAATCCCAAACTTCGTCGGCTGTGAAGCTCAGGATCGGCGCCAATAAACGCGCCAGCGCTTCGGTGATCTTCCACAAAACTGTCTGCGCGGATCGTCGTGCCTGGGACGCGGGAGCGAAGGTGTACATCCGGTCCTTGAGCACATCCAGATAGAAGGCGCTCAGGTCAGCAATGGCAAACTCGTTGACTGCGTGGTAGATGCGATGGAATTCAAAGCCCTCGTACCAGCGCAGAACCTGTTCGGTCAGTTCCCGCGTGCGGGCCAGCATATAGCGGTCCAGCGGTTCTAGGTCTGCTGTAGCGACTTGGTGCGCAACCGGATCGAAGCCGTGGAGGTTGCCAAGCAGAAACTTGAAGGTATTGCGCAATTTACGGTAGATCTCCGCGCAACGCTTCATCAGGTTTTCGCTGGCCGCCATGTCTTCGCGAAAGTCGATCGAGGCGACCCAGAGGCGAACGATTTCGCCGCCCATCTTTTCGGCAATCTCCACCGGATCGACGCCGTTACCCAGCGATTTCGACATCGCACGGCCAAGCTCGTCGAGCGTCCAGCCCGCAGTAGCCACGTTTGTATAGGGAGCCCGCCCACGTAGCGCCACCGAAGCCAACAGCGAGGAATGGAACCAACCGCGATGTTGGTCGCCGCCCTCCAGATAGAGCACAGTCCGGCCACCGTCCGAGTCCGGCCGGTTGTACATATCGCGCAGGTCGCGGTCAGTTTCAGCCACGGCGTGCCAGCTTGAGCCGGAATCGAACCAGACGTCGAGGATGTCGGTTTCTTTTCTGAATTCCGTCGACCCGCACTTCTTACAGACAGTTCCGGCAGGGAGCAGGTCTGCTACGGAAGTCGTGTGCCAGGCTTCCGCGCCATGTTCTTCAAAAAGCTTGACGATGCGGGCATTCAGGGCGGCGTCTTCCACCGGCGTATTGCACCCGGTACAAAGGAAGACGGCGATGGGCACGCCCCAGATGCGCTGGCGGCTGATGCACCAGTCGGGCCGCGTGGCAATCATGTTGGTGATGCGTTCCTGGCCCCAGGCCGGGTCCCAGTTCACCTTGCCGATCTCTTCGATGGTGAGCTGGCGAAAGGTCGTATCCGAGCCGTCGGCGCGCAGGACCGGAGTTTCCAGGCCAATAAACCACTGCTCCGTCGCGCGGAAGATAACCGGCTTGTGGCAGCGCCAGCAATGTGGATAAGAGTGACGAATCTCTTCGTGCCCCATCAAAGCCCCGCGCTCGCGGAGCAGGTCAATGATCAGCGGATTGGCGGCGAAGACTTTTTTGCCGTGGAAGGCCGGTAATTCCGCTTCGTGCCACGCGGAGGTATCTACATGGATAACACCTGCATTGTCGACTCGCGTGGTGGCGTCGAGTCCGTAGCGGACGCCAGTATAGAAGTCGTCCGCGCCGTGCGATGGAGCGGTGTGGACCGCGCCTGTACCCTGATCCGCAGTCACGTAGTCGGCATTGACGCCGAGGATGCTGCGGTCGAGGAACGGATGCTGGAAGGTCGCGCGGTCGAGCCGGTCCCCGGGAAATCTTGCCAGAACAGAGGGTTCGCCCAGTTTGCAGGCCGTCGCGACCGACGCGGCCAGTTCCGACGCGACGATGTAGACCGGGGCGTCGGCCTCTTGGCCTGCGGACAGCGCAACGTATTCGAAACTCGGATGGAAGGCTACCGCCATCGATGCAGGCAGGGTCCACGGGGTGGTCGTCCAGATGATTGTGTACACTTCGCGACCAGCCAGGGCCGTGGCGGCTTCTTCACCCAACGCTTCCAGACCGGATGTTAGCCGGTATCGCACATATACGGATGGACTGGTGTGCTGTTCGTATTCGATCTCGGCGTCGGCGAGGGCCGTTCGGTCGTTGATACACCAGTAAACCGGCTTCAAACCTCTGTAAACAAAGCCTTTCTCGAAAAAACCGTAGAAGGTTTCGAGCGTTCTGGCCTCATAGTCACGGGACATGGTCTTGTACGGATCGCGCCAGCGTCCGAAGATGCCAAGCCGCTCAAATTGCGAGGTTTGCAGGTCGACGTACTTCTGCGCGTAAGCGCGGCAGGCATCGAGGACCGCTGGAGCCGGCATTTCCAGCTTCTTACGGCCGAGCTGCTCGTCTACCTTGATTTCGATGGGCAGGCCGTGGCAATCGTAGCCAGGGACATATGGGGAATCGAAGCCAGCCATCGTCTTCGACTTAACGACAAAATCCTTGAGGCCCTTGTTCAGAGCGTGGCCCAGATGCAGCGGACCGTTGGCGTAGGGCGGCCCGTCGTGGAGCAGATAAGCGGGCCGGCCCGCGGCAGCCTTGCGCAACTGGGTGTAAATGTCGAGGGATTCCCAGCGTTTGAGCCTCTCCGGCTCGTTCTGGGGTAGGTTGGCCTTCATCGGGAAATCAGTTTTAGGCAGCGTCAACGTTGCCTTGAGTTCTGGTACAGCCGACATTCTTGCTCCCAAATTCAAATGCTAATCATCCAATTTTCAGTGTAAACAACTCGCCTGAGAAAATCCGGTAACTATGGGCGCTGCGTAACGTCTATTGTCAGTGAGGCCCATTTGGTAGAAGAGACGGGACAGTAGGCGAGGTTTTTCGTTGGCGGAAGACCGCGCCGTTGAGCTGAATTGAACCAGCGAACAAGACAGCGAGGCAGCAGTTCCCGCATAATGTCTGGAATGGGCTGGAATGGGTTTGATCCATTCAGAGACCCTGAGCCGTCCCTGAACGTCTATGGGAGATGAGAACCGGCAGCAACTATGGCAAATGATCTTCTTAACCCGCCCGATGCCGAAACCGCAGCCAAGTCCGGATCGCTGAATGGCCGTGGAACCAATTTGAACCACTCCGCTGAATCCGGCCATGAATTGGACGCCCTCCTGGGGAAGGCGTTTGAAGAGAAGTCGGTCTGGGCCGATCTCTACGATAATGTGTACGAGCTGTTCTTTCCGGTCAAGCTTCCGCCGCTGGAGTTGACCAGCACCCCGATCCCGGTGCCAGACCGCATGGCGGTCAAGCGCAGCCCGACGGCAATCGCCATTTCTACGGGAGTGAACCTCGGGATTCTGGCGCTGCTGCTGTTTGCGTTTCGCAATCAGGTCTCGCAGGCCGTCCAGAAGCTGAACCTGAGCAATATTGACGCCAACATATCGCCCTGGAAGCCTATTACACCCAAATCTGGGCAGATGGGCGGCGGCGGCGGCGGCGGATCGCATGACGTAGCTCCGCCGATCAAAGGTCATCTGCCGAAGATTGACCCGAAGCCGCTCCTTCAGCCGCAGGTTCCTATCATCGAGCACCCCAAGCTGGCCATCGATCCTGCGATAGACGTGCAGAAGAACATCAAGCTGCCTGACAATCCGACGCTACCCTTGATCGGCGTGACCTCGTCGCCGAACGTTACTCTCGCTTCCAATGGGCAGGGTTCCGGCGGCGGTATGGGAACCGGCAAGAATGGCGGCCTTGGCAGCGGCTCGGGCAATGGCTATGGCCCCGGAGAAGGCGGCAATGTTGGCGGCGGTTTGCGCCGCGTTGGCGACGGTGTTACTGCTCCCAGGCCGATCTTCCAGCCGGAGGCCGAGTTCTCCGACGAGGCTCGCCGCGCCAAGTATGAGGGCACGGTTGTCGTGACCCTGATCGTGGATGCAAATGGCAATCCTCAAAATGTTCATGTGACCCGGACACTCGGCATGGGCCTGGACGAAAAGGCCGTGGAAGCGGTGCAGAAGTACAAGTTCAAGCCGGCAATTGATCAGAAGACAGGTAAGCCGGTTCCTGTTATGGTCAGCGTGGAAGTTCGCTTCCGGCTTTACTAGGTTTCCGCTATCCAAGAACCATCAGCGGCTGAAAGAGCGTGCCTGCGACGCGTCTGGCGACTGCCACAAGCTCTTTCTGCCCGTCGAAAACCTTGACGACTCCCGCATCGGAAAACTCCGCCAGATTTGCCTGTCCGCCATTGCGCAGTTTTCCCAGTGCAATGGCGTCGCCTGAGACGCAGGGCATCTCTGGGAGCAGCGTCCGGGGATGAAGGAACGACTCTTCGATTCTCGACCCCAATTCCGGACCCGGCCCCGCGAGAGCTTCCAGTGTATGAGCCTGGTCGAGCGTGAAGACTCCGGCTTGCGTGCGCCGCAGACTGCTGAGATGCGCGCCGCAACCCAGCGCCTGTCCGAGTTCATGCGCTACCGAGCGCACGTAACCGCCTGCGCTTACCTTCATCTGGAAGCTGGCACTGTCGCCGATCAATTCATCAATGCTGAACCGATGTATGTGAATCGTCTTCGGCTTTAATTCGACCGGTTTGCCCTCGCGGGCTAGTTTGTAAGCCGGCTTTCCGCCGATCTTCTTCGCTGAAAATGCGGGCGGCATCTGCTCGATTTCGCCGCGAAATGGCGCGGCGGCGCGACGCACCTGGTCGAGCGTCAGGTTGGGATTGATTAGCGGTTCCTGCGGCATGCCTTCGGCGTCGTATGTATCGGTCGCGAAACCGAAACGGATGGTTCCCGTATACGTCTTGTCGGCTGTCGAGAAAAACTGCGCCAGGCGGGTGTACTTACCCAGCAGCAGGGGAAGTACGCCGGTCGCCATGGGGTCCAAAGTACCTAAATGCCCGACCGACTGTTCTCCAGTCAATCGACGTATGCGGCTCACAACGTCATGCGAGGTCATTCCGCCCGGTTTATCAACTACCAGAAGCCCATTCATTCCTTTAAGTTTAACGGCTCCAATTGCGCGGGCTGCGGCCGTTCCGTACATCGGAAATTACGGCATTGAATGCCTAAAAGCGAACAAAAGGAGTATGCCCCCCCCCCGGGGGTACTCATTTTGCCGCGTATCTTCAACTTATTGAGCGACTTAGCATTGATTTATGGCGCGATTTTCGTCGGTTTTACGCTACTTTTGCGCACTTTTTTGCTGCGAATTGACGCTGATCAGCGGTGGAGCAGTGAATAACTGGGGTAACCGGGAATGCTACGAAGGATGCAGACGCTTCCAACTCCACTTCCAGTATGCGCTGGCCAGGCGTAATTCTGCGCAGTGAGGCAAAACACTGGAAATGGATGGGCTGCACTGGTTTAGCAGGACCTTATTCCGGGATTTGTTGCATATTCATGCAATGGCCGTAAGGCATGCCTGTATTTGTCACCCGAAACCTGGGGTGCTATGAATCCTGCGAGACTTTAGAGGCTGCCGCTTCCCGGCTGGCGGACGAGCGAGAGGAACTCCGCCCGCGTCTGCTGCTCGCGGAAGCACCCGACCATGGCGGATGTCACAGTCGTGGATTGCTGCTTTTCCACTCCGCGCATCATCATGCACATGTGCCGCGCCTCAATGACAACGCCGACGCCGCGGGGCTCGATGGCTTCCTGGATTGCGTCCGCGATCTGCCGCGTAATTCGCTCCTGCACCTGCAAACGGCGCGAGAAAACCTCGACCAGTCGCGGTATCTTGCTCAGACCAATGATTTTACCGTTGGGGATATAGGCCACGTGCGCGCGTCCGAAGAAGGGAAGCATGTGGTGCTCGCAGAGGGAATACAGCTCGATATCCTTGACGATGACCATCTCGTCGTAGTCCACGTCGAAAAGCGCGCCACGCAGAATCTGGGTCGGGTTCTGGTTGTAGCCCTTGGTCAGAAAGTTCATGGCTTTTTCGACCCGGCCCGGAGTTGCAAGCAGACCGTCGCGGTCAGGATCCTCGTGGAAGCGGCTCAATAACTCGCGGTAGAGTTCCTGGGTTGAGTAACCGCCCAGTCCTGGGTCGGTTTCCTGCAGAGCGACTGCTGACTTAGAGGTCTTCGTTACCACCACCGGGTGCGCCATTCACGTGTCCTTGTCTGTACTTCGAATTCAAACCACTGATTTTGATTCGTGTGTGCCGCTTTGGAGTTGAATCCTTCTCCGCTTCTGATCCCGGCGGAGCGGATCTTGATTCAGGAAGAACGGATGGATCATTTCAACTTTCAGAGTATTCAAAAAAGTTGTTTTCCGTTTCTTCGATGCGGATCTTCTCCAGTATGGCCGGTTTCAGGGCTGTGCGGAGAAGGTTAAAGATTGCGATGCATAGATTCTCGGTTGTCGATACCTTCTCTGCGAAGAGGGGATCGAGATTCAGATTCATGTGGTCGAAGCGGGCAATCACGGTTTTGGACACCGCAGCATCGAGTGTCGCCATGTTGATGACCATGCCAGTCGCCGGGTCAATTTCTCCGCCGACCGTAACTTCGATTCGGTAATTGTGGCCATGTCCGTGTGGGTTGTTGCACTTACCAAACACTGTCAGGTTCTTTTCGGCGGAGAGCGCGCCGGTGTGCAGCCGATGACTGGCGCTGATCGTGTAAGCGCGGGTGAAATAAGCCTTCATATCCGCGTCTCACCCTTTTCTCCGCGATATTCAGCGAAGATGTCATTCGTTTCATAGACGCGAACGCGGCTCAGCATCGCGCCACCTGCCTCAGCAACAGGCACTTCCAGCCGATTCCAGACGGCGATTGCGATGTTTTCCGTGGTCGGAATAGAGTCAGCGAATTCGGGAACTTCGAGGTTCAGGTGGCGATGATCGTAAACGCTGATAACCTGTTCCTCTATAACATCCTTGAGCCATTTCAGATCGACGACAAATCCGGTCACGGGGTCTACCGTGCCTGTGACCGTGACTTCCAAGGTGTAGTTGTGGCCGTGCCCGTTGCGGTTGGCGCAGCGGCCAAAGACGGCTTCATTCTGCTGCTCGGACCAGGAAGGATTCCAATAGTAGTGGGAGGCCGAAAAAGTCGCCCGTCGTGTCAGCAGGATCATGCGCAGGTTTACCTGTGAATAAGATGCCGCCGTGTTTGCCGGGTTTCAGCAATGCAACAGGAAAATTGCCACAGTGAACAGAACAGGACACATTTTCCGGCGGAAGTTACAGGATAGAGCCTCAAGCCGGATAGATGCGGCCCTTCCAGCTCACGCGATGCAAAACCGTGTTTTGGAACCAGCTCCGATAGAGCAAAACGATAAACAGAGGCAGGGCGAGCGGAGAAACGAGGCAATCGATGGCCGGGAAATTGGATTTTGCGACCCGGGCGTAAAAGCGCCACAGATTTCGCAGCCACACCAGGGTCAACAGCCATCCGGCAGTGAACCACGGGACCTCCCGGACGCCGTAGTTCCAGAAGCGCCAGGCCAGGAGCGGCAGGCCGATCAGCAGGAAGATATCCAGGACACGCCACGCAGCCAGGATCAGCGTATTGCCAAAGAGCAGCGCGAGGTTCTTGGTCCATCCCTCGATCATGGCGCTCACATTGCGGTACATGCGCGTCGATAGGGCGTCTGCCGCATAGCGAAAGCGCAAGCCAACTTTGCGCCGCTTGGCCAGGAAGGCGAGTTCCACGTCTTCGAGGATCTCGCCTTTGACTGCGGCGTGGCCTCCCAGCGTGCGGTATGCCTCGCGCTTCACCAGCAGGAATTGTCCATTAGCGGCTGCAATGCGTAGTTCGGGATTGGAGACTTTCTCTGGCGGGTAGGCCAGCGCAAGCTCACTGAAAACGAGCGGCATCAGCGCTCGCTGCCAAAGACCCGATACAAGCTGCTTCGGCGAATACGAAAGCACTCCAACACGGTGCTTCTCCGCCTCATGCATCGCCCGCCGCAGGTTGCCCGCTTCGTGGATCGTGTCGGCGTCTGTAAACAGGAGCCACTGGCCGCGAGCGCGTTGTGCTGCAGTCCAGCAGGCGTTGGCTTTGCCGGTCCAGCCACGTTCGAGCTTTGCCGGGTCAAGAACGGTTACTCCGGCGAAGCCTGCAGCGATGGCGCGTGTGCGGTCCGTCGAGCCATCGTCGACAACGAGCAGTTCCCAGTCGCGTCCCAGGGCGAAGAATTCATTCGACTGAGCGACGAGTGATTCGAGGCAGGCTCCAAGACAATCCTCTTCGTTCCGCGCGGGAACAATGACAGTAAGCTCCATCTCGGCTGGTTGATGCTGGTGTGCATCGGACTGAGCTTCCTCTGTTGCGTTGGGCATGGTGTGTACGACTCCCGCTCCGTATTATAGGGATGTGGGTATAAGGAATCTCAAGCCGCGTGTTCCAGCTTTGATCTGCCTGATGCTTGCTTTGACGGCGTTCGGCTGCGACCGCGGTAGTCACCCTTCTGAGATTGGCATACCTGCTCCGGATTTCTCCGTTGCGGACGGCAAGACTTCCATCCATCTCGCGGACTATCGCGGCCGGGTGGTTCTGCTCAACTTCTGGGCGAGCTGGTGTGCGCCGTGCATCGTTGAGCTGCCTTCGTTGCAGCAGTTTCATCGCGATCATCCGGATTATCCGATCCTTGCGGTCAGCATCGATGAGGATGAGGGTGCTTATCGGCGGTTTCTAATTCAGCGGCAGGTCAATTTCATTACCGTCAGAGACCCGCAGCAGACCGCTGCTACAAAGTACGGAACGACAGGATGGCCGGAGACTTTCGTGATTGACCGCCAGGGCAGAATTCGGCGCAGATTTATTGGCGCAACCAATTGGAACGACCCGGAAATCCTGCGTTTCCTGAAGACTCTGTGAGTCCTAAACTGATTGGAAGGAAATTGGTATTATCAAGTCATGACTAACGTAGACATCCTCTTTCGCTACAGCGGCCAGCCGAGTGAGCCGGAACTCTTTGCGCTCGCAAATGCGCGTGAAGTCTACGGCATTCGCCGATTGTCTTTCGACCGCGCGGCCAGCACTCTGCTCGTTGAATATGATGCCACGCGCTTGAATGCAGCCACGGTAACTCAATTGGTTCGCCGCTCCGGGCTGCAACTCATTGAGGAATTGCCGGTATTGCCTCCGCCGCCTGCGGAAGCTGCTCCTGTGGCTGCTCCCAAAGCGTAGCCGCTGGAGCTTGCCGGGACCCCGGTTTCTTGTTACTCTGAAGAAGGTTCGGGAACGAACCGATATGCGCCTATAGCTCAGCTGGATAGAGCGGTTGACTACGAATCAACAGGTCGGGAGTTCGAATCTCTCTGGGCGCACCATTCCTTCCTTCTGGCATTCAAGCCTCCCAAGAAATTTAATTTGTGCGGACTTTTCACCGCATAAACCTCAGAGCTCAAGCCGCACTCCCCCTGCGACTTGAGCTCTGACGGCTTATGGATCTACGGACGATACTCGAACGGAGCGGTGATCTGTATTTGCGCCGTGACCGGCAGGTTATCCGAGGAACCACCGGCCAGCAATCGCACCGGTTCCTTTTCGACGCGCCATGCATGGCGAGCCGCATCCCAATACGCCAGATCCCGCGCTTTCACCATGATCTTTGCATCGGCGGATTGACCTGCGGCGACATGAATCCGGCGGAAGCCCTTTAATTCAAGCTGCGGTCTTTCGACAGCCGATCCCAGGTGCTGCACATAGAGTTGAACGACTTCGTCACTATCCCGCTTTCCGGTGTTCTTCAGATGCACGGTGACCTCGACTTGTCCGTCGCCGGCGATGCTGGAGGAACTCGGGTCCAGCTTTTCGTATGCGAAGGTGGTGTAGCTGAGGCCGTAACCGAAGGGATACAGCGGCTTCTGCTTGCTGTAGAGATAGGTGCGGCCGTGGGTCAGGTCGTAATCCATGATGGGCAGCAGCTGGTCGTCGCCTGTGGGCCATGTTTGGACGAGACGCCCGGCGGGGGAGTACTTGCCGAATAGGACATCGGCGAGGCCGTGACCAAGCTCCTGGCTGTTATGCGTCAGATGGACGATTGCGGGAACGTGCTGCTGGCTCCAGACAATCGCGTATGGAAAGCTGGAAACAAGCACCTCCACTGTATGCGGATTGGCTGCGTAGACCTGCTTCACGAGATCCTCCTGCTCCAGGACGATCGTCTTGCGGTCGACGGCTTCGCGGCCATTGCTGGGAGTATCGCACTGCGCCCATTTGGTGGCGTTGCAGTAGGGGTGATTGCCTACAACGACGATTGCGACGTCAGCGGTTCGGGCCAATGCAGCGGCGGCGGCCGGGTCGGTTCCTTTGTCGAATACGACCTTTGCGCCTTTGCCGACTGCCTCGCGGATGCCTTGCAGGGCAGTCACGGAATACGGCGGCGTTCCGCTGTACCAGTCGAGCAGCACGTCGTCGGCCCAGGGACCGATCACGGCGATGGTCTTGAGCTTGGCAGCGTCCAGCGGCAGGGTATTGTTCTCGTTCTTCAGCAGAACAATCGATTCGTCGGTTGCGAGCCGCGCCAGCTGCTTGCTGCTTTCGCGTTCCCACGGCGGAGTATCGTTGGCTTCGCGTCCGATTTTGCCATAGGGATCGTTTGCGCCTGGAACCCCATTTACGGCGTCAAACTCACCCAGCTTTACGAGCACTCTCAACCAGCCTCGCAGCGAGGAGTCCAGTTCGGATTCGGTCACCAACCCGTCGGCAAGCGCCTTGGTCAGGTCAGGCTGGTATGTATCGAGGAAGTAATTGATTCCGGCTTTGACCGCGGCTGCTGAGCCGTGTTCCTTATCTGGAAAGCTCTTGTGCGCGGTGATCAGGAGTCCGAGGGCTCCGCCATCGGTGCAGATGATGCCGTCGTTGCCCCACTCCTTGATCATCACGTCCTTAAGGACTGGGTTGATCATCATCGGCGTGCCGTTCCACGAGTTGTACGCGGCCATCACTCCGCGCGAACCGCCCTCTTCGAAACCCATGCGGAAGGGAACGGAATAGTATTCGCGAAAGAGCCGCTCGCCGAAGTCCGAAGAGCTGGAGGAGCGGGTGTCTTCATTCTCGTTGGCGAGGAAGTGCTTCATCAGCGAGGACGCCTGCCAGTGATCGGGGTCGGGTCCCTGGAGGCCGTGCATGAATCCCACAGACATGGTGCCGACGAGATACGGGTCTTCGCCCATCGACTCTTCACTGCGGCCCCAGCGGGGATCGCGCGCCAGATCGACATTGGGAGCGCGGACAACTACGCCGCCACGATTATACGTGGGGCTTTGGTAGTCGTAGCGAGCCTCATATCCTTCCAGCGCTCCGATCTTTTCCATCAGCGCAGGATCCCAGGTGTTGCCAAGGCCGCGCTCCTGCGGGAAGGTGGTCGTTGGCAGCGGCACTTTGCCCTTGCCCTCCCAATGTCCGGGGCCTCCTAGAGCCAGACCGTGCAGACCTTCAACCTGGCCGGTGAAAGCGAGTCCGAGCCGCGGTATCTTCGGGCTGCCGCTCATCAAGGACACCTTTTCATCCAGCGTCAGGCGGCTGAGCAGGTCGGTGACACGCTGCTCGATCGGCAGTTTTGGATCGCGAAAGGGATAATCGGTCTGCGCCCAGCCCTGGCACGCCATCGACACTAAGGCAATCACACCCATGGGTGCCAGCCATTTAATTTGCATATCAATTCACTCCTAAGAACTGCTTCAAAAAGCGCAGATTATCACACTGAGCATACGATTCGCCGCAAGTAAAGCCTTTGAGCTGCTATTCCGGGCTTCGCCGTGGTGCGAAAGTGGAGTCTAAATTCGAAACCGCTCCGGCCCGTATGGCCAATAGCTGATCTCGCAACTTAGTAGCGCAGGTTTCCGCTTTGGAATACTGTGGTGGCATTCCCGATGGGTTTTCGTCGCCAATCTCGGTTGCGTAGGAGCGGCAATTCGCGTTGGGTGGAGCATTTGATTGCGCTGACCCTCGCTCCGGGTACGCTTCTGAACGCACTCGCGCAGCGGCAATCTGGATCTCCGCTCATTCAGGTGCCATGCCTGATCACGCTCGTCTCGGGTCACTCCTGTCCAGGCTGTGGAATGACGCGCGCCCTTACTTTGCTTTGGAGCGGCCGATTGCACGATGCTATTGTTCAGAATCCACTTTCCCCTTCCACGTTCGCATTGCTTTGGATGCTTTTCTGTTTACAAGTCTGCAGGCTGGTGATATTCCGAAGAGAGATTTCCGCAGCCGCAAAAATCCATCGGGAAGATCCCGGCGCAATCGGGACAGGGAGACCGGGAGGACTATGGCAGAGTTCAGTGTGGCCGAGCAGATGCAACTCACTGAGGGAATGACCGAGCAGCAGAAATTTCTCTTTCAGGCGCAGTACGGCGCTGAACGAAAGGATCGCGTTCGGATCCTTGTCATCTCCGTCTTTCTGGGAGCATTCGGCATTGATCGATTCCTTGTGGGAGATATCGGACTCGGACTATTGAAACTTCTGACGGGAGGCCTTTTGGGGATCCTATGGCTGGTCGACATCTTTCTGATCATGGGGCGCGTGGACGACTTCAACCGAACGAAAGCTCATGAGATTGCCATGACTATCCGAATGTCCGGTCCAGGCGTTCAGGCTTTTTGAGTTTGAATCAGATTACTTGCGGAGCAACGGAATCAACAGCGGCTCAAGGTGTTCGGCGATCAACTCGGAGCCCTTTGCCGTTGGATGGATGCCGTCCTCCTGGATTGTTCCAGGCAACGTGTAAATATGGTCGTACAGCATCGGCATGAGCGGTACATGATGCTTGTTTGCCGCGTCGCGATAGATGGCGTTAAAGGTCTGGATATAGTCCGCGCCGTAATTTGGCGGCAAGGTGATGCCCACCAAGAGAACTCGAATCTTTGCGGCTTCCAAAGTTGCGAGCACAGAATCGAGATTCTTGCGGGTTACGTCGAGCGGGAGGCCGCGAAGACCGTCGTTGCCGCCGAATTCCACGACCACGACCTCGGGATGAAGCGCGACGATTGAGTTCACGCGGGCCACGGCATCTTTCGTCGTATTCCCGCTCACGCCCTGGTTGAGGACGCGGTAATGGTATCCGCGCTTCGACAGAAGTTCTGCCAGGGCTGCTGGATAGCTCTTGTCGGCGTCCAATCCGTAACCGGCTGTGATGCTGTCGCCAAAACAGACCAGGGTCTTCTCGGGGCTGGCAGCGTGCATCCCGACGGCGATCAGGCAAATTGCCAAGAGCGGACCGAGGCGGCTCAGTCTCCGATTGCGGCGACGCATCATGTGTGCAGTGTATCAATCGGTGAGAGCGGGGCGCTGTGCCCCATCGGTCTGCGCGGGGAACCCATTGCGGCAAAACCGCGTAGCATCAAAGCAGGGAACGGTCCGAAAACGGTCAGAAACAAGCCAAAGCGGCTGGAGTGCTGGATGATTGAAGTGCGCGGGGTGAGGAAGTGGATTCAGAACGGCTCAAGACGAGTCGAGATTTTGAAGGGGATCGACATAAGCATCCCTTCGGGTCAGTTTGTAGCGATTGTTGGGGCCAGCGGTAGCGGAAAGAGCACGTTGCTGGGCCTGCTTGCCGGCCTCGATACGCCTAGCGAAGGCGAAATCTGGCTCGACGGCACGCCGATTCACAATCTGGAAGAAGAAGCGCTTTCCGCCGTGCGAGGCCAGAAGCTGGGGTTTGTTTTTCAGTCGTACCAACTGATTCCGACGCTCACTGCGCTAGAAAATGTGCTGTTGCCCTTCGAACTTAATCTGCCGGGGAGCGGTATCGACCGTGCCCGTAAATTGCTGACACAGGTGGGCCTCGCCGAGCGCGTCGATCACTACCCCGTGCAACTCTCCGGCGGCGAACAGCAACGTGTTGCGCTGGCGCGAGCCTTCATCGTCGAACCGCCTATTGTCATGGCCGACGAACCTACCGGCAACCTCGACTCCGTGAACGGCGAAAAAGTACTCGAATTGCTTCTGAGCCGCAACCGGGACGCAGGAACCACCCTCGTTCTGGTAACCCACGATCCGCAGGTCGCCGCGCTGGCACACCGCAAGATCGTGTTGCGGGACGGCCTGGTGGTGGAAGACATTCTGTCGGCTGAGCCAGTTGCCGTGGCGAGCGGAATTCAGGATGGGATTCAGTAGATGGCACAGCGATCTCTCACCTGGTCACGCGCGGCCATCATCGCCGGTCGCGATCTGCGCTCCGCTCCCGGCAAGTTCATCTTTGTAGTTCTCTCGGTTGCTGTCGGTGTCGCTGCGCTTGTCGGCGTTCGCGGGTTCAGCGAGAGTTTCCGCTCGACACTCACACGTGAGGCGCGTTCGTTGATGGCAGGCGATCTCTCAGCGCGAACCAATCAGCAACCCTCAGCGGCAGAGCGGCAGAAGGTCGACTCGCTCAAGGGGCAGGGAATCCGCAGCACATGGGTAACGGAAACCATCTCGATGGCCTCGGTCCCACCCGATCCGGTCCCGATCCTCGTATCGCTCAAGGCCGTCGATCCCGCTGCATATCCGTATTACGGAAAAGCTGAGCTTGATCCGGATATGCCGCTCGCCTCCGCGTTGACAGCCAACTCCGTTGTCGTTGCCGATGAGTTTCTGATCCGGCTGAAAGCCAAAGTCGGTGATACGCTGCGCCTGGGCGGTCACAACTTCCGCATTGCCGCCCGGCTTGTTCAGGAGCCAGACCGCATCACGGCCGGAGCTGGCCTGGGGCCGCGTGTGCTTATCTCCCGAGCGGCTCTCGATTCAACTAATCTGCTCGCCCCCGGCAGCCGGGCTAACGAACGGCTCTTATTGCAACTACCGACCACGCTGCAGACCACGGTTCAACTCGCGGCCGTCCGCAAGCAGGTCGAGGCCATGCTGCCGGAAGCGCAGGTGATGGACTACCGTGAGGGCAACCCCGCGTTGACGGAGGGCCTGGACCGCGCTACTGCGATCCTAAGTCTCATTTGCCTGGTGGCCATGGTGCTTGGTGCAATTGGCGTCGCCATGTCGATGCACGCGCATCTCGAACAGCGCATGGATGTGCTGGCGATCCTGAAAGCGATTGGTGCTGGCTCCGGCGATCTGCTGCGCATTTTTCTACTGCAAACGATGGGTCTGGGACTGGCTGGCGCGCTTGTCGGAGTGGCTGCCGGCGCGGGCGTAATGCTGGCGCTTCCGGCGGTCTTCGGCAATTTGCTGCCGGTACACGCGACGCTTTCCTTTCCATGGCGGTCGGCTCTGGCTGGCCTTGCAACGGGTCTGCTGACCACGCTGCTCTTCTGCCTCCCTCCGTTGCTCGATGTCCGTCAGGTGCGGCCCATCCTTGTTTTGCGCCGCATGGTGGAGCAAGCGGAGGAGCGCGGATTTGTCGCCTTTCTGCGTCACTGGGGACAGCGCAAGCTCCAGATTGCCGCGGCCGTCGTGATTCTGGTAGCGCTGACTGCAATCGCCGCCGCGCTGAGCGATTCCGCGCAGGTCGGCACATGGTTCGGCGCGTCTCTCGCGGCTATTCTCATTGTTCTGCTCCTGCTTTCTGCTGGATTTCTGCGCCTGCTGCGTTGGCTGCTCAAGATTGTGCGCCTGCATTTGCCGCAATATCTGCGCCAGGGACTGGCTAATCTCTATCGCCCGGGCAATCAGTCGGCTGCCGTGCTCGCTGCTCTTGGCACCGGAGTGATGCTGATTCTGGCCGTCTACCTGATGCAGTCCCAGGTGCTGCGTGAGATTCAGGAGACTGCCTCGCCGAAGCTGCCGAACATCTTCCTTGTCGACGTTACCTCGGACGAAGTCCCGGGAATGCAAAAGTTTTTCAAGACGCAGCCAGGTGTCCAGGATCAGTTGGAGTTGCTTCCGGTCATCAGTGGGAGATTTGTTTCGCTCAATGGTGTTCCGCTGGAAAAACTGAAAGTCGAACATTTTCCACGCCGCATGCTCGAGAGTGTGTCGCTGAGTTGGGCGGACACGCTGCCGGAAGGAGACAAGATCCGGCAAGGCAAATGGTGGAGCGACCCCAACGCGCATCAGATGGCCATCGGCGAAGGCATTGCGCAGCGCATTCACGTTGGCGTCGGTTCTGCTGTTGCTGTTGAAGTCGAGGGAAAGGTGATGCAACTCACAGTCGCTGCGACCTTCCGCGCCGACGAACAGCACATCGGTGGCCGCAGCAGCTTCCTCTTGCCGTCCGGTTTGCTTAAAGACGCGCCTGTAGTCTGGTATGGCGCTGCGAGGGTCGATTCGAAGCAAGTATCAATGATCGAACGCGCCCTCTTTGCGGCGTTTCCGACGGTTACGGTCATTAATCTGGCCGACGTCCTCGACCGCATCGAAACCGTGGTCAATCAGATTACTTTCGTGGTTCGCTTTCTTGCTGGATTTTCGATTTTTGCTGGCCTGATGATTCTGGCTTCGAGCATTGCCAGTACGCGCTTTCGCCGCACTCGGGAAGCGGTCGTGCTGAAGACGCTTGGAGCAACGCGCTGGCGCATCATTCGTATCTTCAGCGTGGAGTTCAGCGTGCTTGGTCTTCTGGCGGGTACAGTCGGCGCCATCTTTGCCAACCTGCTCACTCGCGTGCTGCTGCGTAAGCTCGAAGCGCAATGGCATTTTGAGTGGCGTGCTACTCTGATCGCTTTAGTGGGCACAGCCATTCTGGCTGCCGCAACCGGCTGGCTAGCGAGTTATCGCATCCTTGGCTTACGACCCCTGGAAGTGTTGCGCGGGGAGTAACGAATACTGGCGTGAAGCAGGGAAACGATGAAGGCGCGAACTTACGTTCGCGCCTTCATCGTGCTTCTGGGATTTTGTCGTGGACGAAGGCAGGAAGCTACCTCAGAACTCCTCGTCCCCTTCAATCTTGGGCAACTTGTCGTTGTCGCCTGCGAACATTACATACAGCGTAGGCAACAGGAAGATTCCGATTACCAAGTTGGCCAGAAGGCCGCCGACGATGACGATTGCGAACGGCCGCTGTGAATCCGACCCGATGCCATGCGAGAAGGCCGCAGGCATCAGACCGAGAGTCGCCACCAGCATCGTCATCATGATGGGACGCAAGCGAAGCACCGCTCCTTCGATCGCGGCTTCGATGATGTTCGTCTTGCGATCCTCCTGCATGCCCCTTCTACGTGCACGCAGTTGGTTGATGTACTCCAGCATGATCACGCCGGTCTGCACCGAAACGCCGAAGAGCGCGAGGAAGCCGACCGCCGACGAGACGCTGAAGTTCGTATGCGTTAGAAACAGCGCCAGCGGGCCACCGATCGAGGACATGAAAACGCTGGCCATGATCAGGAACGCCCATTTGAACGATCCGAACATGATGTAGAGGATCAGGAAGATACATGCCAGGGTTACAGGAACAATAATGGCCAGGCGCGCGTTCGCTCGCTTCTGACTTTCGTATTCACCGGCCCACTCGGTGTGGTATCCCGGCGGTAGCTTGACCAGCCGATTCACCTTTTCGAGGGCTTCTTCCACCGTTGATCCAAGGTCGCGCCCGCGGACCGAGTACTTGATTGCGATATACCGTTGGCCACCTTCGCGGTAGATCTCCTCAGCGCCGTCGTCGGTGGACACATGCGTCACCTGCGCCAGCGAAACGCGTTCTCCCGTCGGCGAGAGCAAGCGTATATTCTCGATGGCATCGCGTGTGTCGCGATATTTTGGCAGATAGCGCACCGTTACGTCATAACGTGCTTCGCCCTGTTGCACCTGCGTTTCGGCTGCTCCGCCTACAGCAGTCTGGATCGCGTCTTGCACGTCCGCGACGTTGATGCCGAAGCGAGCTGCGGCCTGACGGTCCACGGTGAAATTCAGGTTGGGCTGTCCGATGATGCGAAAGATGCCCAGATCCTCGACGCCCTTGACCTTGCTCATCAGGTCTACGATCTCCTGCGCTTTGGATTCGAGGACCTTCAAGTCATCGCCGTAGAGCTTCACGGCCAGTTCGCCTTTGACGCCAGAGACAGCTTCTTCCATGTTGTCCGAGATCGGCTGAGAGAAATTCCAGATCACTCCGGCGAACTTGCTCTCAAGCTCTTTATCCATCGCGGCGATCAGCTCTTCCTTGTTCTGATGGAAGACCGGCCGCCAATCTTCTTTCTGTTTGAGATCGACGAAGTACTCCGTATTGAAGAAGCCGGTTACATCGGTGCCGTCGTCCGGTCGTCCGGTCTGGCTGACTACCTGAGTTACCTCCGGAAATGCCGCAAGGGCAAGACGCGCGCGGTTGGTGAAGTCGATGCTGGTTGTGGGTCCTTCGCTTGGAGCAAGGGAACCGCGCACCCAGATCGCGCCTTCATCCAGATGAGGCAGGAACTCCGATCCAATCACGCCTCCAAAGTTGAGCCACATAGCGATGGCAAAGATCACAAGCGCCACGCCGACAGTGATCTTGCGATTCATGATGGCCCATCGGACGCTGGTGCGATAGTGCCTCACGAGGAAGCCCATCAGCGGGTTCTCCCACTCTTTCGCACCCTTGCTGAAAAGCAGACTGGCCAAAACTGGAGCGACGATGATGGAGAAGGTCAAAGCTCCCAGCAGCGCAAAGGCCACCGTCCAGGCCATCGGCTTGAAGAGCCTTCCCTCCACGGCCTGCAGAGTAAAAATAGGCAGATACGCGGTGATGATGATGGCGATGGCGAAGAAGACAGGCTTTTGGACTTCCTGCGCTGCATCCCGGATCTTTTGCTGTGGCGTATGGGGGTCGTTTTTGTGCGCCAGGTGTCGGATGATGTTTTCAATCATCACGACTGCGCCATCCACAACCATGCCGAAGTCGAGCGCTCCGAGCGACAGCAGGTTGGCTGGAATGTGGTTCAGGTTCAGCAGAATCGATGCAAACAGCAGCGAGAACGGAATGGTCAGAGCCACAATGATTGCGCCGCGGACATTCCCCAGGAAGACAAACAAGATGAGCGAAACGAGAATCACGCCCTCTGCAAGGTTGTGCTCGACCGTGTGCACGGTGAAGTGCACCAGGTCGGACCGGTCGAGGAAGGGAACTATCTTTACTCCGGGCGGGAGAATGTGCCCATTCAGCTCTGCAACCTTGGCTTCGATGCCTTTCAAAACCGGGTCAGAGTCGTCGCCTTTCTGCAGCAGCAACACGCCTTCGACAGTGTCGTCGTTGTCGACGATTGTGCCATCCGGGTGGTGCCACGCGCGGCCGATCTGTCCAAGCCGGATCTTAGGCCCCTGCGTAACGACGCCAATATCCTTGATCTTCAGCGCCGTGCCGGATTGTGTCTTGATTACGGTGTTTTCAATGTCGGTGACATTGGTATAAAGACCCACCGACTGCACGTTCACCTGCTGCGCGCCCTGCTCGATAAAGCTGCCACCCGCATTGGTGTTATTGTTCGCTACCTGCTGCTCGACCTGACCGATACTGAGTCCGTAGGAGATGAGCTTATCCGGGTCAAGCTTGATCTGGTACTCCCGCGTAGGGCCGCCGAAGCTGGCCACGTCGACTACGCCCTTTACGCCCTTGAAGGTCTTCTCCATCGACCAGTCTTCGAGCGACTTTTTCTCCATCGCATCGTAAGCGGGATTGGTGCTTTCAAGGGTGTACCAGTAGATCTGTCCAACAGGGCTCCAGTCGGTGCCCATCTGCGGCTGAAGCCCAGCCGGCAGAGTTACCTGAGAGAGCCGTTCCAGCGTGTGTTCGCGATTGACATCGTTGATCGATTCATCATCGAAGGTCAGCGTCAGGCTCGATATGCCTGCCAGAGAGAAGGACCGCAGGTGCGTCATGTGCGGAATGCCGGCCATCTGGATTTCTACCGGTACCGTGACCTGCCGCTCGATCTCTTCCGCCGAACGGCCAGGCCATTGCGTGATGATCTGAACGTAGTTATTGGCTACATCCGGATAGGCTTCGATCGGCAGATTGCGAAACGAAATCACACCCCACGCAGTAAGCACGATGACCCCGCCCAGCACCAGCCAGCGATTTTTGAGCGCAAAATCAACCAAGGCGCGAATCATTACTGGCTCACCGTGCTTTCCAGATCCAGCGCATTGGTTACGACCTGCTGGCCAACAGTCAGGCCGCTCAGAATCTCCTGTTTGCCACTTGGCAGTATTCTTCCGCCCCGAACTTCCGTCCGTTTGAACTGGCTGCTGCCGGCGGGCACGAAGACCCAGTCTCGATCATGCAGGTGCAGAACCGCAGTTGAGGGAACCGCGGTGTAGGTTTGCAGAGTCTTGCTCTCAAACGTCGCGGTCACAAACATCCCGAGCTTGAGAATGCCAGGGTTTGGAACCTCGAGCCTCACCTTGGCCGTGCGGATACTTGGGTCAAGCACCGGGCCGATGTCGCTGATGCGGCCTGTCAAGACTTTGTCCGGGTAGGCATTGATGTGGATCTGAGCGGACTGCCCGAGGTGAATCTTTGAAATGTCGTTTTCGAAGACGTCGCAGATGATCCACACGGTTGAAAGATCAGCAATCGTGAAAGCAGTGGCTGTGCCCGAGAGCGTTACGCCCGCGGCTGCAGCCTGGGTCACGTTCTGAGCAATAATGACGCCAGAAATTGGCGCATAAACGTTTACCAGGCTGTTGGGGTGATTCTTGTCGACGCCTAGCGTTTTGAGGTTCTCTTCTGCTGCGGTCAGATCGGCTTGAGCATCCTTCTCGGTGTCTTCCGCCTGCTCCAGCGTCGCTTGCGATATCGCACCGTGGTCGAAGAGTTCCTTTGAACGCAGATATGCCTTGTTGGCCAACTGCTCGTCGTTCACCGCTTTGAGATAGGTATCATATGCACCCGAAACATCCGGGCTTTGAACCTTGATGAGCAGGTCGCCCTTCTTCACATAATCGTCAAGGCGCGCCTTTATGTCGACGACTCGTCCGTTGGCCAGGGAGATAACCGGAATCTCCCGCGAGACGTCGGGATTTACCGAGCCGGTTGCAGACAGCTGCGACGCTTCTTCCAGCTTCTCGGCAGCTTGCAGTGGGAACTGGTGCACCTTGTTCGCATCTACCGAGATCAGGTTCATATCGGAGACATGTTGGACCTGTGGCTCCGGTGGGGCGCCGTCGCCCGACTCCTGCTTTTTGCAAGCCGTGAAGGAGATGCTTGTTATCAGTAAAAGACCGAATATACCTAATCCAGAAAGGTTCTTAGCTCGAATCTGCATCATTGAATCACCTCGCGTCCAACTGCAAGATTCAGTTGGCTGGCCGCCGTTAGATAAGTGCCGATCAGTTGCAGATAGGCCAATTGCACTACGCGATAATCGCTTTGCGCATTGAGAAAATCCATCAGCGAAGCCCCGCCGCGCTGATACGCAAAAGTCACCGTATCGCGCACCCGCGTGGACTGCGCAAGGTACTTGTCCCTGTAAGGCTTGAGCAGCGTGATATTGCTGTCGACCTGTGCATATGCGGAGTCCACATCGCTGAAAACCTGCGCGCGCGCGGACTCGGTCAACTGCTGCGAGCGATCGATATCGATCTGTGTGCGCTTCTTTTCTCCCTGGTTGCGGTCAAAGATGCGAAGCGGAATGCTCACGCTCAAGCCCAGCGTATTAACGTCGTTCGGGTTATTGAACGATGGATTGTGCGTATACCAGCCACTCAGGGTCGGATCCGTGGAACCATTTGCCACGGCCAGTTTATGGGCCGCCTTCGATTCTTCGATGGTCTGCAGTGCCGCCCGCAGGTCCGGCCTGTTGTCGAGCGCCGTCTGCCGGAATTCTTCCAGTTGTTTCAACTGATCAGAAAAGGTGAATGGACCTTCGACGTCAAATTGCTCTACCGGCGTCCGGTCATTCAACAATTGCAATAGTTGAATCTTGGAAGTACGAAGGTTCACCAGCGCCGTCTGCAGTTCGGACTCATACTGCACACGCAGCAATTCGATACGATCCAGGTCGATCTGTGCGATGTCTCCGGCGTGAAAACGAGTGCGGCTGATGTCGATGATCTTGTCGTAGTATTCCAGATCGTCGTGGGCAAGCTTGACCACAGCCTTGGCCTGAAGGGTCTGAACGAAAGCGGAACGCAGATTGAAGATCATGTTGCGTTCCAGATCCTCGTGGCTCGACTCAGCGACCCTCGTTGCATCCTTGGCCGTCTCAAGCCTAAGTTGACGCTTATGCTCGCGCTCAATCAGGTAGCCCAGATTCGACTGTTCCTGAACGCCAATCAGCGGCTGCCAGACCCCGTTGTGGGGCGCAAGTTGCAGACCGTCTTCAGAAAATGTGAATTGCGGATTTGGCCTGAGATAGGCGGTCGTCTCTTCCGCCTTCATTTCGTCCACGCCCAGCGCGTCGGCCTTGAGTGCAGGATTTGCTGCTTCAAAGCGAGCCTTGACTTGATCCCAGGTCAGGGCTTGTCCCGCAACTGTCTGCGGCACAGGAGCAGCTGCCGAGCCAACTGGGCTCGCTTGACTGCTTCCAGGACGGGCAGACAGCGCCACAGGCAGCACTACGGCTGCATACAACCATACAGTGAGTCGTTTCATGACACCCTTGGGAGCCGCAACTTGGCGGTCACCGGAAAATACACATAAGTTTTGAGGAGGTTCGACAAGGAGCGCTTACGCCAGCGGAGGAGGGCGGCTGTCGAGAGAGCGCGTAAGGGAGGCTCCGGGAGTTGCCGGGCTGTATTCTTCAAGCACCTCCTGCGAATACCCGCTCAAAGTGAGGGCCGTTACCATCTGCTCCGGCAAGGCGAAGGACGTCGGCGCCCACGACGGATGCGTATCGTCCGAGTGCAGCGCTCTACGAAGACATGTATCCGACTCCGCGGGTCCTTGCATGGCCATGAGATCGTCGCTCAGGGAGATCACCGGCAGCAGAAGAAGCACGACCATCGCCAGCGCCAGAACCTGAGTTCTGCGCGGAACCGAATCGGAGTCGGCGTTCCGGCTCCAGATCCAGATCAGCCCCAGAGAGCACACGGCCCAGGCGATATTTAGGATGATCTCCATCGTTAAACCAGATTCTACCTTAGGGGAAGCGATTGAAAACCCAGGTTTTGTTAACTCTCAGTTTCAAGTGGTGACGATAAGTGGACGATAGGGAATTCGTAAGGAGTTGATAAGCCAGCTTGAAATCGACATCTATATAGACGAAAAGCGAAGGAGGGAGTCACGTTTTGGATCGTTCGGGCGCAGATCTTTTCCGAGTTGCGATCGATTGACCGTGATCGCAAGACCTCGTATGATGAAGCAGATGGCTGTTCCGGTCAGGCCCTCCGCCGCCCCTTGGCCATCAAAGACGTCATTAGAGTTTCAAAAGCGGAAACTTCGCCGTTTGCCCTTTCGTTCAATGGTAGGACAGCTGACTCTGACTCAGCATATCGGGGTTCGAATCCCTGAGGGGCAGCCAATTTAGAATCAACAGCTTAAGCGTCAATTTGCATCCCTTATAAACAGGCAATGTCCCACTTTTTGCGCCACTCCTGATGAAAGTAAAGCGCCCGACTCTCTTTATTGAGCGTCGGGCGCTTGCCATTCACAATTTTTCGCTGGCTGTTGGAGTGGAGGTATAGCAAGCCGGTACGAGTTGAGCGAATGGCAGTGGGGCAGAGGAAGGATTTGCTTCCCGGGCGAAAAGGAGATAGGCGACGTAGGATGGACAACCGTCTGTTCGTAAACGGAGTGTTGTGGGTTTGCACTCCGGTGCACTCCGGCATGACCTGCCGGAACGCTACGGGAAGTATAAGCGCTTCATGCGCTGGGCCAGTACAGGCGTGTGGGAGCAGGGCTTTTACGCTTTGGTGGGCGACAAGACGAACCACTATCTGATGATCGATGCAACGATGCGCGCAATGCCAATCAACGCGATGCAGCATTCAATCCAATCTGGACGTCCATTGTCGAGGCGTTCTCTATCTGCGCTGCGCCCTCGAATAGGTTGCCAGTGATAACTGCGCGTTCGATGGATTTACCAATGGAAATATGCCGCTTTGACTGACGGAATTCACATCCCCGCACGAGTAGACTGCCAGAGGACGCCTGGATCGCAGCGTGGTCTCCGGTATCGCTCCACTGTACGAACGTGCAGTCGCTAAAGCCCACGGTACCTTGCCCGCCGACCCTGGCTATCTGATTGCATGGACCCCAGAACGCACTGTTGCTGATTCGAATAACTCCGGTATTGGTGTTGTTAACTTCAAGCATGGTGGGATCGTCGCCGTGAAATGAGGTGAACTCTCCGTTGGCGATAAGAATGCCGTAGGGTGCGGATTGCTCCACCAGCATGGCGCGGTTGCAGTCGTCCGCTCCGATTCCCAGGAAATTTCCGTTGCACGCACCGGTCTTAGTCTCTACAAATTTGTATCCCACGCGATAGCCGAAACAGAAGGTATTGAGCACATACTCCCAATCCGCGCGGCCGAAGATAAACGCCTCGCCATTGGCGGTTTGCCATTGGTAGACCTTACTGTGCGAACTCCACCAGGGGTTGAAATGAACGTTCTCGATGCGGCCGATGTCGTAGATGGCGTCGACCCAGATTCCGCGCCGCAAAGGTTGACCGGTAATGTTGCGAATGTTGTGGCGTTCGTTTTGGCTGGCGTCGATGCCCTGGTAAGGATTGAGCAGTTCGAGATCGAATGCCGCTGGATTCTTACCGCGCATGGCGATGGTCCACGGATAGGGAACGGGAGTTCCGTCCGAGACCTGCTCAGGATAATAGAAGGTCATGCCGCTGACGGAGCTGTTTGTATTCAAGGTGAGAAACGGCTTCCCGTCTTCGCTCCCGTGGCCTGCGGCAACAAACAAGGCGCTCCCGTCGTCGCCCGGCTTCAGTTGCCCATGGTCTCGAATTCCAGTATGCGACGGCACGCAGCCAAAGGATCCGCGAAGGCTTACTCCGTCGGGGATTGTGAGCGTCCCTTTGAAGAGATACCGCCCAGGCGGCACATACACTGCTCCGCCTCCGGATGTGTGCGCGGCATCGAGCGCGCGTTGGAATGCGGCGGTATCATCGGTTGCTGCGTCGCCCGCGGCACCGAAGGTTCTGACATTCAATGAATCATGAGTGGCTCCTTGTTCCCGCTCGGCGGCAAAAGCAACTCCTGGCGTGCTCAGTAATCCCATGGCACCGGCGGCGCCCAGGGAAAGAAGATCTCGCCGCGAAGAAGTCCCTCTGTTGCGAAGTGTCATTTCTGCTCCTCTGATTTGCGTCGACTGGAGATATCGGACTAGAAATACGCGGTAACTTCAGCTATTCCGCCGTGGGCAAGCCTAAATGTTCATCGCTGGTCGACGGCGGAGCGTCCTCCTGGCTGCTGCCCCACTTAGTATTTGGCTTGTCGCCCATTTCAAGAACCAGCGACCCGCCATTGGCGACGGCCGAGTGTGGAAACCACGGTCTGTCGAGCGGCTTGCCGTTCAATTGAGCCGACTGAATGTATTTGTTTTGGTCTGAGACATGATTCGCAACAATCGTGAACAGCTTTCCATTTCCCTGGCGAATAGCGGTCTTGGCAAAGATCGGACTGCCTATTTCATAAATAGGAACGCCGGGGCATACGGGATAGAAGCCCAAGGCGCTGAAGACATACCAGGAGGACGTTGCACCACCGTCGTCGTCTCCAGGAATGCCCAACGGGCCGTCTCCGTACCAGACGTCCATAAGCTGCCTAACACGACGCTGTGTTTTCCATGGTTGGCCTGAAAAGTCGTAGAGATAGGGAATATGAAAGCTTGGTTCATTGCCCTGCGCATACAGCCCGACCAACCCGGTGGCATCTGGAAACTGGCCGAGGAAACTGAATTTAGATGTGCCGTACTGCTCCACGAACAGGCGGTCCAGTTTTGCATTGAATGCATCGCGGCCGCCAAAGAGCTGGATAAGTCCGGAAGGATCGTGCTGGACATTGAAGGTATAAATCCAGGAGTCGACTTCCGTGAAGTAATCCCTGCCTCCCTGTCCTCCGCCTAGCTTTGGATCGAAGCCTGCAATCCAATTACCGTCAGCGCCCTTCGGAGCCATAAATCCAATGCCGGTGTCGAAGACGTTTCGATAGTTGGCTGCTAACTTGCC